>NZ_JALEGG010000199.1 GCF_022763525.1 Acidovorax sp. | reverse complement strand
GGCCCGCCCTGCCATCCCAACTAAAGACGCCACCGCCATGACCGTGGCCCCCGCACCGACCGACCCCCACGCCTTCGACACGCTGCAGCGCCTGGAGGCGCTGCTCGGCCAGCCCAGCGACGCATCGCTCAGCAAAGAGGTGCCGTACATCCACCCCGCCTACCGCGCCATGATCGAGGCCGCGCCCTTTGCGGTGCTGGCCACCACCGGCCCGGGCGGGCTGGATGCTTCGCCGCGTGGCGACCCGCCCGGTTTTGTGCAGCTGCTGGACGACAAAACCCTGCTGCTGCCCGAGCGGCGCGGCAACAACCGCGCCGACAGCCTGCGCAACATCGTGGCCGACCCGCGTGTGGCGCTGCTGTTCCTCATCCCCGGCGTGGGCGAAACCCTGCGCGTGAACGGCCGCGCACGCATCAGCGTGGCGCCCGATCTGCTTGCGCGCTTCGTGGTCAACGGCCAGCCGCCCAAGTGCGTGGTCGTGGTGGATGTGGAGACCGTCTTCTTCCAGTGCGCCCGCGCCATCCAGCGCTCGCAACTCTGGAGCACCGTGCCTACCGGCACCCCGCGCCCTGTGCCCACACCGGGCGCCATCCTTGCGGCCATCACGCAGGGCCAGTTTGACGGCGCCACCTACGACCGCGACCTGCCTGCACGCCAGCAGGCCACGTTGTACTGAGCTTTGTGGCCCGCTGCTGGCACCTCACTGCCTGCCCACACAATGGCACCAGGGCGCTGCCAGCACAGCGCGCAACCAATGCAGAGGGAGAGGCATGGATTCCGTTTTGTTGATCGTGGCGGTCGGCGCCGTTGCCGCAGGCTTTGTGCAAGGCCTGTCGGGCTTTGGTTTTGGCATGGTCGCCATGTCGTTCTGGGCCTGGAGCCTGGAGCCCCGCCTGGCGGCGGTGCTCACGGTGTGCGGCGCACTCACCGGCCAGCTGGTGGCCGCCGCCACCGTGCGCCGGGGCTTTGACCGCGTGCGCCTGCTGCCCTTTGTGCTGGGCGGCCTGGCGGGCATCCCCCTCGGCGTGGCCGTGCTGCCCCGCCTGGACATGGACGCGTTCAAGCTGGTGCTGGGCACCCTGCTGGTGCTGTGGTGCCCCGCCATGCTCATGGCCAAACAGCTCCCCCGCATCACCCGGGGCGGCCGTGTGGCCGATGCGGCGGTGGGCTTGGCAGGCGGTGTGATGGGCGGCCTGGGGGGCTTCACCGGTGTGCTGCCCACCCTGTGGTGCACCCTGCGCGGGCTCGACAAAGACGTGCAGCGCGCCATCATCCAGAACTTCAACCTGGCCATGCTGCTGGTGACCTTTGCCACCTACCTCGCCACCGGCCTGGTCACCCGCGAAGCCCTGCCCCTGCTGGCCATCGTCGTGCCCGCCATGCTGGTACCCACACTGCTGGGCACCCGGCTATACCACGGCATCAGCGAGGCCCGGTTCCGGCAGATTGTGCTGGGCATGCTGACGCTGTCGGGCGTGGCGATGCTGGTGGCCAGCGTCCCCAGGGTGCTCATGTATCGATAGCGGAAAGCGCTTTTCAGATGCGCGCTGGAGGCCTTTTTTTGTTGGCTTCTTGGTATTGCCATCCTTTCATCGACCAAGTGCGGATGCGCCGCTACATTTCGGGGGCATGGAGCACAAAGATGACACCACGCGGCCGCCGGACGCGGACGACCGTCTTGAAGCCAGGGCGCCGCGTCGCCGCTATCGGCTCGCCACGCCGCTGAGCCTGGCGATTGCGCTGGGCTGCATCGCGGCCGTTGCGGGCCTGTGGCTGGTCACGCTGCAGCGTGTGGCATTCGAGCGCGAGCAGGCCGTTGCTTCGGCCATGCAGTCCAACGCCAACCTGGCCATTGCCTTCGAGCAGCAGGTGTTCCGCACCCTCAAGGCGGCCGAGCAGGTGGCGGCCTTTGTGCGCGAGCAGTACCTGCAGCAGGGCACCGACATCAACCTGCGCGACTGGGTGGCGCGCGGCGTGATCCGTGAGCCCATGTTCACCATCATCAGCGTGGTCAACGAGCAGGGCGACATTGTCAGCAGCAGCCAGGAGACCGGGGCCGTCAACTACAGCGACCGCGCTTTTTTCCAGGCGCTGCAGCGCAGCGAGCGCGACGAGCTGTTCGTGAGCGAACCCGTGCTGGGCCGTGTGTCGGGGCAGTGGCGCATTCCGATGGCGCTGCGCATCGTGAGGGAGGGGGGGCGCTTTGGCGGCGTGGTGGTGATGTCGGTGGACCCGACGAATTTCACGGACTTTTACCGGCAGGCCGACCTGGGCACCCAGGGGCTGCTGGAGCTGACCGGGCTGGATGGCGTGGTGCGGGGCCGCAAGTCTGGCGGCAAGGTGAGCTTTGGTGCTGACGCGCGTAGCCTGCCCTGGTTCCAGCGGCAGGCGGCAGCGCCCGAGGACGATCTGATCGACGCCCACGGTGCGTTGGACGGTGTGCCGCGCATCCTCAGCTACCGCAGCATGGCGGGCCATCCGCTGATGGTGACCGTGGGCTCGGCCTCCAGCGAAGTGCTGGAACCCGTGATGCAGCGGCGTGCGGGCTACCTGGCCCTGGCTGCGGGCGCGAGCGTGGCGCTGCTGTGTTTTGGCGCGCTGCTCATCGTGGTGCTGGCGCGCCAGCGGGCCGTGGCCGATGCGCTCGCGTCCAGCGAGGGGCTGTTCCGCGCCACCTTCCACCAAGCGGCCACGGGCATCGCCCACATCACGCCCGAGGGCCGCATCCTGCGGGCCAACGACAAGTTCTGCCGCATGCTGGGTTATTCGCTGCAGGAGCTGCGCCAGCGCGACCTGTTTGCGCTGAGCGATGAGGGCGAGCGCGAAGCCGTGCGCCGCTTTCTGGCGCAGCGCCTGGTGGCGCACTCGCCCGTGTTGTCGCCTGAGATGGAGAAGGCCTACCGGCGCAAGGATGGCGGCCTGTTGTGGGTGTATGAGGCCCTGGGCCTGGTCAAGGATGCGCAGGGCCGCCCGGACTTCCTGGTGGTGGTGACGCAGGACATCAGCGCGCGCAAGGAGCTGGAGATGCGCCTGTCGCACGATGTGCTGCACGACGCGCTCACGGGCCTGTCCAACCGCGTGATGTTCCACGACCGATTGGCGCGTGTGCTCGAAACGGCCCGGCGCCACGGGCGGCACGCTGCAGTGCTCTATGTGGACCTGGACGGGTTCAAGTCCGTCAACGACCAGTGGGGCCATGCAGCAGGCGACCTGCTTCTGCAGCAGGTGGCACGGCGGCTGGAAGACTGCGTGCGCGCCGAAGACACCGTGGCGCGCCTGGGCGGCGACGAGTTCGGCATCGTGCTGGCCACCATCGAGCGGGCAGACCACTGCGAGGTCGTGGCCAGCAAGGTGCTGTCTGCGATGGAGCAGCCTTTTGTGCTGGAGGGGGCTGTTGCGCACATCTCGGCCAGCGTGGGCGCGGCGCTCTACCCGCGCCATGGCACCGATGCCGATGCGCTGCTCGCCCAGGCCGATGCTGCGATGTATGCGGCCAAGCAGGCAGGCAAGAACCGCTTCAGCATCGACACCGCACTGAGCCCGCTGGCCGATGACGGTGTTGCAGGTCCACCGGGCTGACAAGGGGCCAGCCATCGAGGGATGGCTCTGGTGTTGCGCTCCTCATTTGGGAGCATTGAGCGCATTATCTATAAGCGCTAGCGGCCTGTTTCATTCAAATCACCGCGTCATGATCGGAAAGTCACGCACCGGCTTGTCCAGCATGCCCATCAGCTGCCGCAGGGCCTGCGCATCGCCTTCCATGCGCAGCGCGCCAGAGGCGGCCAGCTCCTGCGGTGTGGCCTGGCCGTTCATCAGGCGCAGGAAGGAGGGTTTGGTGAGCAGCAGCGTGGCGTCTGCGGGCCAGGGTGGTGTGCCCGGGCGGTGGTGCAGCACTGCGTTCTCAATCCACAGACCATGGTTTTCTTCGGCGTCGGTAAAGCGCAGTGCCACGGCCAGGCGCACGCCGTCCGCGCTCGGGCCGTTGAGCGAGGCGGCCATTGCATCGAGGAACTGCGGGATGGGGGTCTGCATGAGCATGTCGGCCACCGCAGAGCGCGGGCCTGACGCGTTGCGCTGTGCAGTGCCATGCCGCAGTTCCTGCGCGCCGGTCAGGTAGAAGTTGCGCCAGGGCGCGGATTCAGCGGCGTAGCCCATCTGCTCAAAGCTGCGCGCCATCAGGTCTTTGGCCGCTGCGTTGTTGCTGTCCGCCAGCAGCACATGGCGTAGCAGCTCGGCCGCCCAGCGGTAGTCGCCCGCGTCAAAGGCCTGGCGCGCGGCGGCCACCGCAGCGTCGGCGCCGCCTGCCAGGGCCACGTAGCGGCGCGCGGCCTCCACGGGCGGCAGCGGGTCGAGCGTGGCGGGGTGCGCGTCGAACCAGCCCAGGTAGAACTGCGCCACCGCGCGCACGTTGTGTCTGACGGTGCCGTAGTACCCGCGCGATGCCCACTGCGCCGCCAGCGTGGAGGGCAGTTGCACGGCCTCGGCGATCTCGCCGGGTGTCAGCCCGGCGTTGAGCAGGCGCACCGTCTGGTCGTGCAGGTAGCGGTAGGTGTCGCGCTGCGTGGTCATGAAGGTGTCGATGCGCTCGCGGCCCCACACCGGCCAGCCATGCTGCAGGAAGACCACATCCGCACGGCTTGCGTGCGCAATGGCGCCGTCGATGTAGCGCGACCACGCCAGCGCGTCGCGCACCTTGGCGCCGCGCAGGGTGTAGAGGTTGTGCAGTGTCTGCGAGACCAGTTCTGCCGCACCGAACGCGCGCAGGTCGGGCAGCTCGAACACCATCTCGGCCGGGGCTTCGGAGCCTGGCACGTTGTGGAACACGAAGCGCACGCCATCAATGTCGAGCGCCTGCGTGGGCTGGTCGATGAGCACGGTGGGCGGCAGGATGCCGATGCGCCCGACCGCCACGGCCATGCCCAGGCCGTTGTCCACCACGCCGCGCGCATCGCGTGGCAACTGGCTGCCATACATGAAGCCCGCGCGGCGCGACATGGCGGGGCCGAGCAGCAGGTTCTCGCTGGTCGCCTCCTCCATGAAGCCCACCGGTGCCACGATGGGCACGCTGCGTGCTTTGGCGTCCTGCGCGGTCAGCACGCCCAATGCGCCGCCGAAGTGGTCCACATGGCTGTGCGTGAACACCAGGCCCGACACGGGTTGCGCGCCCAGGTGCTGGCGCGCGAAGGCGAGGGCGGCCGCCGCCGTCTCCTGCGTGGTGAGCGGGTCCACCACGATCCAGCCGGTGCGGCCCTGGATGAGCGTGAGGTTGGCCAGGTCGAACCCACGCAGCTGCCAGATGCCCTCACGCACCTGGTACAGGCCGGGCGTCTGGTTCAGGCGTGCATGGCGCCACAGGCTGGGGTGCACGGTGGCGGGGGCCTCGCCCTGCGCAAACTGCAGCGCATCAAAGTCCCACACCACCTGGCCCTGTGCGTTGCGCACCTGGCCGCTGGGCCTGGCGATCAGGCCCCGGCGCGCGTCCTCGAAGCTGGCGGGCGCGTTCACGTCCAGTGTGCCCAGGGATGCGGCCTGGCGCGCACGCGTGGCGGCGGTTGCGTCCTGCCGGACATCGGCCACCTGCGCAAAGGTTGCAGGTGCCAGGCCCAGCAGGAGTGGCAAGGCGAGTACCGCAAGCGTTGGGAGGTTTCGCATGGGGTTTTGGAACCTTTTTGAGATGAAAAAAGCCTCAAGCGCACAATTTATATGCGCTGGCAGCTATCAAAATTGAAGTAATGCGTTGCCTGGTACGGACGGGTAGGGCCCGCGCACGTGGGCGCGTTCACCCCTTCGCGCCATCACATCGGCTCCAGCCTGATGCGCTTCATCATGGCTTCGGTGAAGCCGATTTCCTTGCCGAAGGCCCGAGTGAAGGTCTCGCCGTCTTGCGGGTGGACCATGCCGCCTTGCTCTTCGAGCGCGGTCACCACGGAGGGCTGGCGCAAGGCGGCTTCGAACGCGGCGCGCACGCGGGACACGATGGCATCGGGCGTGCCGGTGGGCACGGAGACACCGCCCCACGAGGTCAGCTCCACGCCGGGCAGGCCCGCCTCGGCCAGCGTGGGCACGCTGGGCAGCTTGGGATTGCGCGCGGGCCCGGTCACGGCCAGTGCGCGCAGCTTGCCAGCCACGATGTTCGAGTACGCCACGGCGGTGATGGGTGCGCCAAAGGTGACCTGCTGGCCCAGCACCGCGTTGACGATTTCCGACGCGCCCTTGTACGGCACATGCGTGGCCTGCGCCTGGCTCACGCTGAGCACCATCTCCACCCCCAGGTGCGAGGGCGTGCCGACACCGCCCGAGGCGTAGTCCAGCTTGCCGGGCTGCGCACGCAGGCGCGCGAGCAGGTCGGCCAAGCTGCGGATGTCGCTTTGCGCGTGGACGATGACCACCGTGTCCGAACTGGTGAGCCCGATCACATGGCGAAAGTCCTTGAGTGCGTCGTAGCCCGGCTGTTTGTACATGCGCATGCTGGCCGCCATGGGAGAGCCGGCGTAGACCCAGGTGTAGCCGTCGGGCGCCGCCTTGGCCGCCTGGCGCGCACCCAGGTTGCCGCCTGCGCCGCCCTTGTTCTCAATGACCACGGGCTGGCCCAGCTCCTTGGCCACGGCCTCGGCCACGATACGGGCGGTGGTGTCCGGGCCCGTGCCGGCGAGGTAAGGCACGACCCATTTGATGGGGCGTGCAGGCCATGTCTCGGTGGCCAGCGCGGGTGCGCCGGCCAGAAGCGGCAGCAGGCCTGTGGCGATCAGGGCGCGGCGGCGCAAGTGGAGGATGGGTTGCTGGGTCATGTCTTGTCTCCGTGTCATTTTCTATGAGGGTTGTCTTGGCGCGCGGCGGGTGGCGCTGCCGCTCAGGGGGATGCCAAAAGCTCTTTCGCGATGGTGTTGCGCTGGATCTCGCTGGTGCCGGTGAGCACGCGGTACATGCGCAGCATGCGGAACAGGAACTCCACGCGCCGCCCCTGCACGATGCCCTCGCCGCCGTGGATCTGCACCGCGCGGTCGGCGATGCGAAAGGCCGCCTCCGAGCAGAACAGCTTGGCCATGGACGATTCGGCGCGCGGCTCGGCGCCTGCATCGATGGCGCGGGCCGTGGCCAGCATCAGCCCGCGCGCGGCGGCCCAGTCGGTCGCCATGTCGGCCAGCATGTGCTGGATGGCCTGGAACTGGCCGATGGCACGGCCGAACTGGTGGCGCTGCTGCGCGTAGTCGCGTGCATCGCGCAGGGCCACCTGCGCCAGGCCCAGCATGGCCGGGCAGTGCAGCAGGCGGTTCACGCTGATGCGGCCCAGCGCCAGCGCCAGGCCGCGCCCGGGTTCGCCGATCAGGTTGGCGGCGGGCACGCGCGCTCCGTCCAGCACGATGTTGCCCGTGCTCGTCTGGCCGGCCATGGTCTTGTAGCCCGACTCCACGCGCACGCCGGGTGCATGCAGGTCCACAAAGAAGGCCGTGACCTCGCGCTTTTTCGGGTCGGGGTCGTCGTGTGTGGCGGTGGACGCCATCAGCACCGCGTAGTCGGCAAACGGCGAGCCCGAGGTGAAGCGCTTGGTGCCCGTGATCACGTAGTCGTCGCCCTCGCGCACGGCGCGCGTCTGCACGTTGCCAGCGTCCGATCCGGCCTCGGCCTCGGTCAGTGCGAAGCAGATGGCCATCTCGGCCCGGGCCACTGGCAGGATGAACTGCTGCATCTGGTGCGGCGTGGCCATGCGCGCCAGCGCGCCCACGCGCGGCGGGCCACTCAGCTCGCCAAACACATGGGGGGCAAACGGCGAGCCGCTGGCGTAGATGGCTTCCTTGACCAGCACATGGTCCAGTGTGGACAGGCCCAGGCCGCCCATCTTTTGCGGCAGCGTCATGCCGTAAAAGCCCAAAGCGTGCGAGCGTTTCCACACCTGCTGCAGCAAAGCCTTGTCGGGCGCGTTCTCGTGGTCGATGCCATGCTCGCGCGCCAGCGCCGCCAACTCGCCATACAGAAACTCGCTGATGCGCGCGATCAGTTCGGCCGCCTGGGGCGAGCCCTCAAAAGGCATGCCGGGAAACAGCGGCGCGGGGAGGGGGGATGTAATGTCGTTGTTCATGTCAGGATTCCTTGTCGTTGGCTGTGACAGCGGGCTCTGGAAACTGGCGCAGGCCCAGGCGAGAGACGCCGAGCAAGGGCCGCCCCGCAGCGAGGGCGTCGTCCCCCTTCCCGCAGCGCGCAGCGATGCGAGAGAAGGGGGAAGGCGCGCAGCGCCTCAGGGGGATGTACCTAGTTCACCATCCGCCCACGC
Organism: Acidovorax sp.; assembly: GCF_022763525.1. GTDB lineage: Bacteria > Pseudomonadota > Gammaproteobacteria > Burkholderiales > Burkholderiaceae_C > Acidovorax. The sequence goes on along the minus strand of NZ_JALEGG010000199.1, from coordinate 19,120 downwards.
CCCTCCCAGTACGGCGCCTGCACGGCGCGGCGCATCACCTTGCCGTTGGGGTTCTTGGGCAGGGTGGTGACGAACTCGATGCGCCGGGGCCGCTTGAACCCGCCCAGGTGCTGGGCGCAGAACGCATCGATCGCAGCGGTGGTGTCGGCGCCGGCCGCGCGGCCGGGCTTGAGCACCACGTGCGCGGCCACGGCCTCGCCCCATTTTTCATCGGGCACGGCAAACACGCAGGCATCGGCAATCGCGTCGTGCTGGTACAGCACGGCCTCGACCTCCGACGGGTACACGTTGAACCCGCCGCTGATCACCATGTCCTTCTTGCGGTCCACGATGTAGACGTAGCCCTCATCGTCCATGCGCGCCAGGTCGCCCGTGTGGTAGGCACCGTCCTTCAGCACCTCGGCCGTCAGCTCGGGCGCGCGCCAGTAGCCCGCAAAGATGTCGTCGCCGCGCACCACGATCTCGCCGATCTCGCCGGTGGCCACGGGCTGGCCGTCGTCGCCCAGGATCTGCACATCGCATTCCAGAAACGGGCGCCCGCACGAGGCCAGCCGCTCGGGCCGCGCCGCGCGGGCAAACAGGTGGTCCTCCACCGACAGGCCGCATACGCCCGAGGTCGTCTCGCCCGCGCCGTAGCCTTGCTGCAGGATGGGCCCGAACACGTCCATGGCCTGCAGGATGCGCGCGGGCGCCATGGGGGCGGCGCCGTAGCCCAGGCGCAGCAGGTCGGGCAGGGGGCGGTACTGGCCCTCCAGCTCGGCCAGCAGCATGTTGATCATGGTGGGCACCATGAAGGTGTGGGTCACTCGGTCGGCCCGCATGTCGGCGATGAAGCGCGGGGGCTCGAAGCCGTTGAACAGGCGGATGGTGACCCCCTGGCACAGCGCCGGCACCATCTGCATGCCCGATGCGTGGGTGATCGGGCCCACCAGCCCCAGGATGTGGCCGGGCTGCTGCCCGTCCGAGCGGGTGAGGAACTTGCGCAGCTGCGCAAGGCGGTTGCCGAAGGTCTGCATGGCCGCCTTGAGCACGCCGGACGAGCCCGAGGTGTAGTGCAGCACGGCGACTTCGTCCTCGAACACGGCCACCGGGGTGAACGTGTCGCTGGCCTGGGCCAGTGCCGATTCATACCCTGCGGGGCCCGCATCGTCGGTCAGCAGCAGCTGGGGCATGGCGTCGGGCATGCTTTGCGCCACATGTGGGCGGATGGTCTCGGCGCGTTCGGTGGTGGTGACGATCAGCGCCGCACCGCTGTTGGCGGCAATGGCGCCGACCTCGTTGGGCGAGAGCCGGGCGTTGAACGGCGCCTTGATCAGCCCGGCCTTGTAGCAGGCGATCTCGATCTCAACGACCTCGACACAGTTGGGCAAGTAGATGCCCACGCGGTCGCCGCGCTGCAGGCCCAGGCCCAGCAAGGCGTTGGCCAGGCGGTTGGAGCGTTGCTCCAGTTCGGTGTAGGTGATGCTGCGCGCGGGGCTCTTGACCGCGATGCGGCGGGCATGGGCGCGGGCGCTGCGCGCCACGAGGGCGCCGACGTTGGCGACCACGCGCGGGGGAATGGGGGGCGAGGTGGTGGTAATGGCTGTCTCCTGAAACACCGGCCCCGTCGAGCGCGGGGCATGCGGTCACTGTTCCAGAAGACGGGGTATCAGGGAAATACCGATTGCTGATCGGCAGCCATCAATTCGATTGATGGTCAGACGTTGGATGGTCAATCCGCTGCATGTCATTCGCGCCCAGGGCCGGGCTGTCCAGCAACTTCGGCGTCCCACCGGCCTGTGGACACCAGGCGCTGCGCCACCTCGGTCAAGGCTTGTACTACAGCATGCATCACGCCGTCGCCGCCAGCGTCTGCGTCTCGCCCAGGCGCCGTGGCCAGGGTGTAGGCGCGGGTCATCTGCGGGTTCACCACGCGTGCGACCAGCCAGTCGGCCCCCATGGCGGGCGTGTCACCCATTGCGCAGGCAGGCGTGAAGGTGAAGCCTGCGCCGCAGGCGTAGAGCGACCGGATCACGCGGGCCGAGTCGTGTTCGTGCACGATGTTCAACGCAGTGCCGCGCTGGGCCGCAGCGTCTTCCACCTGCTGGCGGATCGAGTAGCGGCGCGACTGCAGCACCAGGGGCTGCTCTGCGGCGACAACGAAATCGATATCGGGGCGCGCGGATGCGGTGGGCGCCGAAGGACCTTGCAGCAGGGCACGCACGCGGCCGCTCGCATCATGCCCGCAGAAATACATGGACTCGCGCGCGAAGGGCCGGCACGCCAGGCCATCGACATGGGGCGTGTCGACCAGGATGCCGATGTCCGCGCGCCGGTCGAGCATGGCCTTCTTGACCATGAGGCTGAGATCGTCGAGCACGAACACGCGGATGCGCGGATGGGTGTCCTTCAGGTGCGCAAGCAGCGGGCCCATGAGCAGCGACGACAGCAGAAACGGCACGGCGACGGTGACCGAGCCTTCAGGCCCCTGGGGCAGGCGCTGGATGCGTTCGCGCATGGCCGCCGCATCGCTCAGCAGCCGCCGCGCGTCCTGGTACAGCTGCACGCCGGGTTGTGTGGGCGTGACGCCCGCGTGGGAGCGCTCCAGCAGCTGCGCGCCCAGTTCCGACTCCAGCTTCTTGATCTGCGCTGTGAGCGCGGGCTGCGCAATGTAGAGGCTGCCAGCCGCTCGCGAAAGGCTGCCGGCCTCGACCACGGCGATGAAGTAGCGCAGGCTTTTAAGGTCCATGGGCACGACTGTAGCGAGGTGGGCGCACACGCTGGCAGAACTGATCATCTATTGATAGCTGTCAGCGCTTTCTGGGTATGCGCAAAAGGCCAATTTGACCCATATTCGATCCATCGCGCCACGCCATGGAGCCTTGTCACCTTCTGCCGTACTTGCGGCCGCAGCGTCAAGCCTTGGGACAGCTTTCGAACCCCGGCCCGTGACCCTGGCACTGAGCCGAGCGTCGAGCTTGACCTTGAACAAGGTGACTTGCGCAGGGGGTGTTGCGTGGCTGGTGGATCTATGAAACTGCCTTGGCTGGAGTCTGGCCACCTCTTTCACTGCCGCAGTGCCGAGGTCTGATCTGAAAACCCCGACTTGGTATTGGAAGGAGAGGGCGAGCACCCGGACGGTGTGCTGCTCGCACCCGGCCAAGACCACGGCTGACACAACAAGTGCACTTGGGCGCATCAAGTGATGCTCTCCCGTGCGCCGGCCGTGGCCCGTCCGTAGATGGGGCCTGTTTCCAGCCCGTCTGCGGACCATCGCGCCATGCCGCGCAGCATGGCGCGACGCTGCCACTCAATCCCCCATCACCACGCCTTCGCGCCGCGGGTCTGCTCCACCCATCCACAGCTTCTTGCCGTGCGCATTGCCGCGCGTGATGGCCTGCAGCCCGCTGGTCATGTTCATCTCGCGCACCTCGGCACCACGGGCGCGCAGGGCTTCCACCGTGGCGGGCGGGAAGCGTTTCTCTTCCAGCAGGGTGGGTCCGTTCATGGAACCGAAGTTGGGCAGGTTGATGGCCTGCTGCGGCGTCAGCCCCCAGTTGAGCACGCCGTAGAGCGTCTTGGCCGTGTAGTGGATGATGGCCGCGCCGCCCGGGCTGCCGCCGCTCATCAAGAGCTCGCCGGTGGCCTTGTCGAACACCAGGGTGGGGGCCATGGATGAACGCGGGCGCTTGCCGGGCTGCACGCGGTTGGCAATGGGCTGGCCCTGCGCGTCGGTGGGGGCAAAGCTGAAGTCGGTGAGTTCGTTGTTCAGCAGGAAGCCCTTGACCATCTGCCGCGCACCGAACTGGTCTTCGATGGTGGTGGTCATGGCCAGCGCGTTGCCGAAAGCATCCACGATGCTGATATGGCTGGTGCCATATTCGGGCTGGTCGGGCATGGGGGCGTAGCCGGTCTTGACCGCGCCGGGGTTGCCCGGTTGCGCGATCTTCATGCTCTGCGCGCCGATGAGCTTGGCGCGCTCGGCCAGATAAGCGGGGGCAAGCAGGCTGCTCCAGCTGCCGGCCGGGGGCTGCACGAAGTCGGGGTCGGCCACGTACTGCGCGCGGTCGGCAAAGGCCAGGCGGGCCGCTTCGGTGTACAGGTGCAGCCAGTCGGCGCTCGGCGCCTGTCCTTGAAGGCCGTCCTGCAGCGGCTTGGCGGCGGCGTCGGTGTTCTTGAGGATGCCCAAAATCTGCCCGACGGCGATGGCGCCCGAACTGGGCGGCGGGAAGCCGCACACGCGGAAGTCCTTGGCTTGCACCTGGTAGTCGTGACACAGGGCTTCGCGCTTCTTGGGCTGGTAGCCAGCCAGGTCGGCCAGGCTGAGCTTGCCGGGGTTGGTGGGGTGTTTTTGCACCTTGTCCACGATGGCCTGGGCGATTTCGCCTTCGTGCAGGGCCTTGCTGCCTTCGGCAGCGATCTTGCGCAGCACGGCGGCCAGTTCGGGGTTGCGCAGGTTCACCCCCACATCGCGCGCGTCGCCGTCGGCCTTGTAGAAATAGGCGGCAGCCACCGGGTCCTTCTTGAGGTGCTGGTCGGCCTTGACCAGGGTGTTGAGCCGTGCGCTCACCTTGAAGCCACCCTCCGCCAGCGTGATGGCGGGTTGGAACAGCGTGGCCCAGGGCAGCTTGCCGTGCTGCTTGTGCGCCATCTCCAGCATGCGCACGGTGCCGGGCACGCCCACCGAACGGCCGCCCACCACGCCGTCGTAGAACGGCACGGGTTTGCCGTCGGCACCCAGGAAGAGTTTTTCGTCCGCGGCGGCTGGGGCGGTCTCGCGGCCGTCATAGGCCTCCACAGTCTTGCCCGTGCTGTGCAGCAGGAAGGCACCGCCGCCGATGCCGCTCGACTGCGGCTCGACCAGGGTCAGCACCATCTGCACGGCAATGGCGGCGTCGATGGCCGAGCCTCCGGCCTTGAGGATTTGATAGCCCGCATCTGTCGCCAACGGGTTGGCGGCGGCCACGGCGAACTTCTCGGTGGCCCAGCCGGGTTTCTCGGTGTAGCCCGACGAGCCTTCGGGCTGGGCTGGCACGGTGTAGGCGAACTGCGAAGGCTTGCTGGCGCAGCCTGCCAGCAACACGGCCGAGGCCAGCAAACTCAGGCTGAACGTGATGACGCGGGCAGAGGGCCGGGCGGACGTGGTGGTTTGGGGCATGAACGACTCCTGGATGGCAAGAAGCGAAGAAGCGGCCATGGTAAGCGGGACGGGCCATGGCGGCACTGCGGCGTTACATCGCGCTACAGGCTTCGGAGTGGGGGGCTTGACGGCGGCGCGGCCTCCGGGCTTGGTGTTGTCTGGCCCGGCCCGCAAGGGTAGGGGCCAGGAACCTGGAGGAGAGGGATCTCGATGTTTTTGGCCTGTGGCGCTTATCCATCCAGCGCGAGCAGCTATCAATGATGTAGCGGATCGCCAGACCTCCACGCCGGCGCGCTGTCAAGCGGGCTGGGGTCCAGGCCGCCTGTCTTCCACCACAAACTGTGCGAGCGTGCTCGCGCCGCTGTCCGCGCGCAGCGGATCGTCCACCACGCGCAGGGTGGTGGTCCACCGCAAGGGCGTGACGTCCGCCAGGCCATAGCCGCGCCGGTCGCACCGGGCCAGCAGGACGTGCGGGTTGTGCCGGGCGATGGCGTCCACCTTGTCTTGCGTAGTGCCCGAGCGCGAACTGATCGAGGTGCTGCAGAACTCGCTGGCCACCACGGGCGAGTCGGGCCGAAGGGGATCGGCGTGGACACGGCAGACGTAGTTCTGATGGATGTCGCCACCCAGCAGCACGGTGTTGCGCGGCGCATGTCCCGCCACGGCCTTCAGCAGGCGGCTTCGGGCGGCCGGGTAGCCGTCCCAGCTGTCGGCGGAGGTGACGCCAGACGGGTAGTGGCGCGGCGAAAACAGGGTCTGCTGGGCCAGTACGCTCCAGCGAGTGGGGTTCTCGCTCTGGGCGTCGGCGGCCAGCCCGGTGTCCAGCCACTGCTCTTGTGCTGTGCCCAGCAGGGTTCGGGCGGGGCTCGCCAGGTCGGCGCAGTCGGCTGCGCGCACGCTGCCCGCGCTGGCGGATTGGGGCGCGCGGCAGGCCTGCCAGCTGCGGTACTGGCGGCTGTCCAGCAGATGAATGTGCGCCAGGCGGCCCCAGCGCAGGCGGCGGTAGACCTGCAGTGCATCCCAGCGAGTGTCGGGCAGCGTGCGGTTCAGGCTCGCGGCGCGCAGGGGCATGTTCTCGTAGAAGGCTTGCCAGGCGGCGCTGCGCAGCGTCAAAAAGCTCTGTGCGTCCTCGCCCCGGGCTTGTCCTGCGCCAGCGGCGTAGTCGTTTTGTACCTCGTGGTCGTCCCAGGTCACGGCCCAGGGGCAGGCGGCATGCGCGGCTTGCAGGGCGGGGTCGCTCTTGTGCAGGGCGTAGCGGTCCCGAAAGTCCGCCAGTGTCGTGGCGTGGCGCAGGCTGTGGGTGCGCGCCAGGTCGGTGGTGGTTTTGGGCGTGGCGTATTCGTAGATGTAGTCGCCCAGGAACAGCACCAGGTCCGGCTGGTCGGCCACCAGATGCCGCCAGGCGGCGTAGTGGCCGTGCTCCCAGCGCTGGCACGAGGCAAAGGCGATGCGCAGCGCGGCGGGCAGGTCGCCGGGCTCCGGGGCCGTGCGCGTGCGCCCAACGGTGCTGACGGCATCGCCCAGCATGAAGCGGTAGTGGTACCAGCGCGCGGGCTGCAGGTTGCGCAACTCCACGTGCACGCTGTGGCCTAGTGCCGGCACGGCCGTGGCCTCGCCCTTTTGCACGATCTGCGCAAACCGGGCATCGTGCGCCACCTCCCACCGCACGGTGTGGGCGGCCTGCATCTGGGCCGGATCGGCCAGCACCAGCCGCGTCCACAGCACCACACCGTCCGGTCCGGGGTCGCCGCTGGCGACGCCCAGGGCGAAGGGATTGGCTTGCAGCGCGGGAAGATGGCTCCACGCCCAGCGGGGCAGGGTAGCTGGGGCAGCGGCGAAGGCCGCGTAGCGCAAAAAGCTGCGTCGTTCCCGCTGCAGAGTCATCGCCAGATTCTCAAAAGAAGCGCTGCGTTGAAAACAGGCGCGGCCCAGAACAGCGGCCACCGCGCAAGGGCTGCCAAGCTGCCGATGCGGCGCTTCGCTTGCGTGCGCTGGTGGCGGCCCCCTCCCGAAGGAAAGGGGGGAAGGCGCCGAAGGCGGCTCAGGGGGGGCTCCACCGTCCTATGCCGCCATCACCCGGTTCTTCCCCGAGCGCTTGGCCAGGTACATCGCCTGGTCGGCGCGGCGGATGGCGTCCAGGCTGTCCTCGCTGTCGTGCAACTGGGCGACGCCCGCGCTGAAGGTGATGAGCACCTTCTCGCTGCCCTGAAGGAAAAAGCGGGTGGTCAGTTCGCGCTGGAGCCGCGTCATGGCGGCCACGCCGCTGTCCACCGCGGTGTCGGGCAGCACCAGCACGAATTCCTCGCCGCCATAGCGTGCCAGCAGGTCCTGCGGCCGCATGACCTCGCGGGTGACCTGGGCCAGGTGGACCAAGGCTGCGTCGCCAGCCGCGTGGCCCAGGCGGTCGTTGATGGTCTTGAAGTTGTCCACGTCCAGCAGCGCCAGGCACAGGGGCGAGCCCAGGCGGCGAGCGCGGGCGATTTCGCGCTCCATGGCCTCGTCCAGGCCCTTGCGGTTGAGCGAGCCGGTGAGCGGGTCGTGCCGCGCCTGGGCGCTGGCCCGGTCGAGTTCTTCTTGCAGCTTGACCACCTCGGCGTGCTTGGCCTCGGTTCGTTCGCGCAGGTCGTGGAGCTCGTCGTGGGCCACGCGGCTGTCCAGCGCCATCGCGCGGGTGGCGCTCATCACCTCGTGGAGCACCGGGGCGATCTCTTCGAGGGTGTTGGCCTTGCCGATCAGGTCGGCGCAACGCGCCATGGTGCCCTGGTAGGTGGTGCTGGAGGCGGTGATCTTGGCCAGCCGCTCGATGAAGGTGGCAAGCATCTCCTTCATTTGTTCCTGTGCTTCCACAGTCCGCGCCTTGGCCTCGGTCTGCTTGAAGATCACGTCTTTGAGCCGGCGCTGCACATCGTCCAGCCGACGCAGGGTGAGCGGGGGGGTGGAGGCGGCCATCAGCGCCTCGGCCTGGCCGTGCAGCCAGCGGTCTTCCACGCTGAGCACGGCGATGTTCTCGAACACCATGCGCAGCAGGTCCAGCAGGCTCGCGCGGATGGCGGCCTGGTCCTCGGTGGCGAAAGACACCCGGTAGGCAAAGTTGCCCAGCATGAGCTGGACCGTGGAGATGGGCGGCGCGGGCTCCTTCAGGAAGGCGATGAGCTTTTGCGCCATCTCGATCACGCGGGCATCGTCCTCGCCCAGGGCGGGCAGGGTGTTGTCGATCAAGCGGGCCAGCATCTGGGCGAACTCGTCCGGCAGGATGCCAGGGGCGGCGCCGACGCCTGCGGCGGCATCGGCGGTTTCCACCGGCGCGGCTGCGGCCGCCGGGCTCAGCCCCAGGTTGGCGTAGCCGACCATCACACTCTGGACCGAGGTCCAGTCTTTGTGATTGACGGCACGTTCAAACTGGCCCAGGAGCCGCTTCTGCGCGGGTGTCTGCCCCGGCAGGACGCGCAGGATCTGGTGCAAAGGGCCTTCGGGAAAAGGCTGTGGGCTGCGCGTGCCCGCGATTTCGTCGTAGAGCGCCAGGTAATTGTCCGGCGTAGGGGGCAGCCGCCGGGCTGCCAGTTGCTTGAGCGTCTCGCGCGCGATCTCGGAAGGTGGTCGGTCGGCCATGTGCGGACAACAGTGCAGTGTCAATGGAGCGGGAACAGCGAGTGTGACACAGCATCAGCGCGCTCTCTGCCCCTTTGCAGAGGCGCCGCAGCAGGGACGGCGGCCCGTCAGTTCACCATCACCAGCTTGCCCATTACGCCGCGCGAGCCCATGTGGGCGTAGGCAGCGGGCAGTTCGGCCATGGGCATGGTGCGGTCGATCACGGGTTTGATCTTGCCCTGTGCGTACCACTGCGCCAGCTCGCCCATCATGGCGGCGTTGGCCTTGGGCTCGCGCTTTGCGAAGTCGCCCCAGAACACGCCGACGATGGAGGCGCCCTTGAGCAGCGCCAGGTTCAGCGGCAGCGAGGGAATGGGGCCGGAGGCAAAGCCCACCACCAGGTAGCGGCCGCGCCAGGCGATGGAGCGGAAGGCCGGCTCGGCAAAGTCGCCGCCCACGGGGTCGTAGATCACATCGGGACCCTTGCCGTCGGTGAGCGCCTTGATCGCGTCGCGCAGGTTGTCCCGGCTGTAGTTGATGGTCGCGTCCGCGCCGATGGAGGTGCACAGCGCGCACTTCTCGTCGCTGGAGGCGGCTGCGATCACGCGCGCCCCCATGGCCTTGGCAATCTGGATCGCGGCCGTTCCCACCCCGCCAGCGGCACCCAGCACCAGCACGGTTTCGCCTGCCTTGAGCTGAGCCCGGTCCACCAGCGCGTGGTAGGACGTGGCGTAGATCATGATGAAGGCGGCAGCATCCACGTGCGAAAAGCCATCGGGCAGCGGCATGCACAGCGCCGCAGGCGCAAGGGTGTGGGTGCCAAAGCCCCCGGTGCCCGAAAGGCAGGCCACGTTCTGGCCGACCTGGAGGTGTGTGACGCCGTCGCCCACGGCGGCCACGACCCCTGCGTATTCCGAGCCGGGCACGAAGGGCAGGGGCGGCTTCATCTGATACTTGTTCTGCACGATCAGCAGATCCGGAAAGTTCAGGCTGGCCGCCTTGATCTCGATGAGCACCTCGCCCGCTTTGGGCGTGGGCGTGGGCAGTTCGGTCCAGCTCAGGGCGTCGACGCCAGTGGGGTTGGTGCAAAGCCAAGCGTGCATGGAAAAGTCTCCTGTCGGTATCGGAAACGCATGATAGGGGGCGCTTCCGGCCGCCCGATGTCCCACGAGCGACGGGTGACAAGGGCTCGCCTGTCCGCCGGACCTCCCACCTACAATCCGTTGCAACCCCTGCTGCAACCCATGAAAATTCTGATTTCCAACGACGATGGCTACCAGGCCCCGGGCATTGTGGCGCTGCACGACGCGCTCAAGACCCTCGAAGGGGTGGAGGTGGAAGTGGTCGCGCCTGAGCACAACAACAGCGCCAAGTCGAACGCACTGACCTTGCATTCGCCGCTGTACGTGCACACGGCGCACAACGGGTTCCGCTACGTGAACGGCACTCCGGCCGACTGCGTGCATATCGCGCTGACCGGCCTGCTGGGCTACCGGCCGGATCTGGTGGTTTCGGGCATCAACAACGGCGCCAACATGGGCGACGACACCATCTACTCAGGTACGGTCGGGGCGGCAATGGAAGGCTATCTGTTCGGCATTCCGGCCATCGCGTTCTCGCAGGTCGACAAGGGCTGGGGCGAGATCGAGGCCGCCGCCGCCAAGGCGCGGGAGATGGTGGGCCAGATGCGCGCGCAGCAGCTGGTGAACGAAACACCCTGGCTTCTGAACGTGAACATCCCCAACCTGCCGCTGGATGTGCTCAAGCCTGTGCGGCTGTGCCGGCTGGGGCGTCGCCATGCGGCAGAGCGGGTCATCGTGCAGGAAAGCCCACGGGGCGAGGCCATGTACTGGATCGGTGGCGCTGGAGCCGCCAAGGATGACGCGGAGGGCACCGATTTCCATGCCACGGCGCAAGGGCATGTGTCGATCACGCCCTTGAAGGTGGACCTGACCGATCACGAGAACCTGGGGTACTGGGCTCAGACCGCGTCGCGCATGGAACAGGGGGCAGAGCGCGCCCCCGCGGCGTGATGCAGCGGCGCCCCGGATTCCCGGCTAGGCTGCCGGGGGCAGGCACTGCACCTCCCCGCCCGGCGCCCCTCGCATCCGCGGCCCGCGCGCCAGTGGCAGCGGCGCCGTCCGGCGTGGGGCTCGACTCAGCGGCAGTGCGCGCCCGCATGGTGCAAAAGCTGGCGGCAGGCGGCATCACTTCGGCACCTGTGCTCCAGGCCATGGGCGCGGTGGAGCGCCATCGTTTCGTGGACAGTGCGCTGGTCAATCAGGCATACGAGGACACCAGCTTACCTATCGGCCTGGGCCAGACGATCTCCAAGCCCAACGTGGTGGCCCGCATGTGCGAGTTGCTGCTGGGTGCGGAGAGTGCGCGCAGCGGCGGATTGGGGCGGGTACTGGAAATCGGCACGGGCTGCGGCTACCAGGCGGCCGTGCTGAGCCATCTGGCGCGCGAGGTCTACACCTTGGAGCGCCTGCGCGGCCTGCACGACAAGGCTCGCCACAACCTGCGGCCGTTCCGCCTGGCCAATGTCCACCTGCTGCTGGGCGACGGGATGCTGGGGTATGCGAAGGGCGCTCCCTACGCGGCCATCATTGCCGCGGCGGGCGGCGATGCGGTGCCGCAGGCCTGGTGTGAGCAACTGGCCGTTGGGGGGCGGCTGGTGGCGCCGATGGCCCTCACTGGAGGGCAGCAGATGTTGCTTGTCATCGACAAAACCCCGCACGGATTGAAACAATGCGTGCTGGAGCCCGTGCATTTTGTCCCCCTAAAATCGGGGATTGCCTAAAGGGAATTGCTTATGTTCGTATCGCGTGGTCTTGTGGTTGGGTTTACCGTGGCACTGGCGGGTTTGGCGCTCACCGGCTGTGGCACCCGGCTGAGCAAGGCTCCAGTGGAAGATCGAGGCACCTCCTCCTCCGCATCCGCGCCCGCGCCTTCCACTCAACCGGGTGTGGTGGTAGGCGCCCCGCTCAAGCCCCTGCCCGGTGCTGAAAATGCGGGCAAGCCAGGGTACTACACCGTGAAGCCTGGCGACACGCTGATCCGCATCGGTCTCGAGTCGGGCCAGAGCTGGAAAGACGTTGCACGCTGGAACAACCTGGAGAACCCCAATTTGATCGAGGTGGGCCAGGTCCTCCGGGTGGCTCCTCCCGCTCCTGCATCGCAGGCGGTGGCGTCCGACACCGGCGTGGTCACCCGCCCCGTGGCATCTTCGACAGTCACACCCGCTGCACCCGCCAGCACGCCGGCTGCGCCAGCGAGCTCGGCCAAGCCCGCCGCATCATCCCCTGCCTCGGGCGCGGTGGTTGCGGTGGCGCCTACGACACCTGCTTCGCCCGCCGCTTCTGGCGAGGACGACATGGCGTTCATCTGGCCGGCTCCGGGCTCTTTGATTGCCGGCTTTGACGAGGCGCGCAACAAGGGCTATGACATTGCCGGCAAGGCGGGCGATCCGGTGGTGGCCGCGGCTGATGGCCGCGTGGTGTATGCCGGGGCCGGCCTGCGCGGATATGGCAACCTTGTCATCCTCAAGCACAACAACACCTTCCTGACCGCCTACGCCCACAACCAGACCTTGCTCGTCAAGGAAGACCAGTCGGTGCGCAAGGGCCAGAAAATCGCGGAGATGGGCAACACCGATGCGGATCGCGTCAAGCTGCACTTTGAAATCCGCCGGCAGGGCAAGCCTGTTGATCCTTCTCGCTACCTGCCTGCCCGTTGACGCGCATGGCGGCTGCATCGCCTGCTGAAAGCCCCGACGGCTGCGGACAAGAATCAGCGGGACTGCCGGACGAACTGCTGAGCGAGGAAGCCGAGGGGCTCGCTGAGGAGGCCGGGAGCGAGGTCCGCTCCATGCGGGTCGGTGCTGGGCAGCATGACTTCCGGCTCGACCGGGCACTGGCCGACCTGGTTCCCGAATTCTCCCGCAGCTACCTCCAGCAATTGCTGGCGCAGGGGCTTGCAAGCCTGAATGGCAAGCCCGTGGTGAAAGCCGCAACCCGCGTGAGGGCGGGTGACCAGCTGGTGCTGGAGATGCGGCCTACGTTGCAAAGCCAGGCCTTCCGTCCAGAGGCCATGGCCATTGACGTGGTCTATGAAGATGCGCACCTTCTGGTGGTGAACAAGCCCGCGGGTCTGGTGGTGCACCCGGCGCCCGGCAACTGGAGCGGCACGCTGCTCAATGGCCTGCTGGGCCGTGACGAAAAAGCCGCCGCCGTGCCCCGGGCTGGCATCGTGCACCGGCTCGACAAGGACACCAGCGGGTTGATGGTGGTGGCCCGCGATCGCTCCACCATGGATGCGTTGGTGGCGCTGATTGCCGCGCGCAAGGTGCAGCGCCAATATCTCGCACTGGCCCATGGCGCCTGGACAGGCCCGCAGAACCAGACGGTACAAGCCCCCATCGGCCGGGATCCTCGCAACCGCCTGCGCATGGCGGTGGTGGATCTGGCGACGCACGCTGGCAAGGCGGCGCGAACGGACGTCCGGTGGCTGGCTGGAAATGCCGAAGGCTGCTGGGTGCAGTGCACTCTGCACACCGGGCGTACACACCAAATCCGTGTTCACATGGCTTCTCTCAAGCATCCCCTGGTGGGCGACACCCTCTATGGGGGGGCCCCGCTGGGAGGGCTGCACCGGCAGGCGCTGCACGCGTACCGTCTGGCCTTTGTACACCCCGTGACCGGGGCGCCGCTGGAGTTCCATGCCCCCGTGCCCGAAGACATGCGCCAGGCACTGTCTTTCTGGGGGCTGGGCTACAATGCGCCCTGACGGCCCACTTGGCCCCGCCCGAAGACGGAACCATTCCTCCGGGCTCTCGCGTCGCGTCAGCGCTCCTGCAGAGCGCACCCCTTGATCGCCCCCTGCTGTTGATGTGCCATCGTTGCGACGCGCGGCACTTTTCCAGGAATCGCTGAACCATGAATACGGTGGATGCCAAACGGGTCCTCGAAACTGCGTTGATTTGCGCGCAGCAGCCTATCCCTGTGCGTGAGCTCCGGGTGCTTTTCAATGACGAGCTGGGGTCGGACACGCTCAAGACGTTGCTCCATGACCTGCAGCTGGAATGGTCACAGAGGGGAGTCGAACTGGTGCAGGTTGCCAGCGGCTGGCGCTTCCAGAGCCGCCCCGAAATGCGTGAGTACCTGGACCGGCTGCATCCGGAGAAGCCGTCGCGCTACTCGCGTGCCACCATGGAAACGCTGGCCATCATTGCGTACCGCCAGCCGGTGACACGGGGCGATATCGAGGATATCCGGGGTGTGACGGTCAACAGCCTGATCATCAAGCAGTTGGAGGACCGGGGGTGGGTAGAGGTGATCGGGCACCGCGAAACGGTGGGCCGTCCGGCCCTGTTTGCGACCACCCGGCAGTTCCTCGACGACATGGGACTCCAATCGCTGGACCAGTTGCCGGTGCTGGACGACCCCACCGGCAACGCCAACGTGCTGGAAGCCATGGCCGCCGCTGCGCAGGGAGAGTTGGATGCCGGTGCCGAGCCTGGGCCCGATCCCGAGCCTGCCGCGGATGTGCAGCCGCCTGCGGCGAATGAGATGGAGGTGGCTGCGCCTAAGGCCGACCACGCCATACCGCTGACCGTGGACGATTTTTTTCAGGACGCGGAGACCGATCTCCGTGACGACGATGCCGATACCCCGGGTGGTATCCAGGAAACCATGTGATGAACGATTCGATCTCCGAGCCTTCAGCTGATCTGCCGGACGCCGCCCCCGCTGTGGCCATGGCGGCGCCATCCAAACCGGCAGCCAAACGTGCTCCCCGCAAGAAAAAAGCGGAGCCCGCTGCCGCGAGTGAAACCCAGGGAAGTCCTGTAGTGGCAGACCCGGCCCAGGCGCCTGAGCCAGTGGTGGATGCAATGCGAAATACAGCTGTGCAGGGCGAATCTGTCGAGGCTTCGGCGACCGACATGGCCGACGCTGCCGTGGTCGCACCGGGAGCCACCGCTTCGGATGTGGAAGACCTCCAGCATCGCTCTGAGCGCAAGCGCGAAGGGGATGCGAAGAACAGGCAGGGGGGGGCGCAGGCGCGTGCAGACCGTGGCCGGCGAGGACAACCTAAGGCATCGGCGGCTCCGGTGGAGGGGTATCAGTTCGAAGACGTGGTATCGGGCCGTTTTGACGAAGACGATGCCTCGGCAGAGTCGGTGCCCGCCAAGCGTGTTTTGCTCCCGCAAGTGGAAACGCCCAAGCTCCACAAGGTGCTGGCCCAGGCGGGGCTCGGGTCTCGCCTGGAGATGGAGCAACTGATCCTGGAGGGCCGCATCTCCGTCAACAACGAGCCTGCCCACATCGGCCAGCGCATCCAGTTTGGCGACCAAGTCAAGGTCAACGGCAAGCCCATCCGCTACAGGATCGATCCGCCGCCTGCGCGCGTGATCGCGTATCACAAGCCTGTGGGTGAAGTCGTGACTCACGACGATCCCCAAAACCGTCCCACGGTGTTCCGCAAACTGCCACGGCTCATGCAAGGCAAGTGGCAGTCGGTCGGGCGTCTGGACCTGAACACGGAAGGGCTGCTGCTGTTCACCAGTTCGGGCGAACTGGCCAACAAGCTGATGCACCCCCGTTTCGGCTTGGAGCGCGAGTACGCCGTGCGCGTGCTGGGCGCTCTGAGCAACGAAGAAAAGCAGAAGCTCCTGGATGGCGTGCGCCTGGACGACGGAATGGCGTCTTTCGGCTCCATCGAAGACGGAGGGGGTGAAGGCTCCAACTGCTGGTACCGCGTCACCATTTCCGAAGGGCGCAACCGTGAAGTGCGTCGCATGTTTGAGTCGGTGGGCCATGCCGTGAGCCGGCTGATCCGCATCCGCTACGGCGCCATGATGTTGCCGCGCGGGCTCAAGCGCGGGGCGTGGCTGGAGCTGGACGAAAGCGATATCCGGGCCCTGATTCAAGCGGCAGGAGCAGGGCGGCCTGATGTTGCTGACGGGGCTCGGGCGGAAGGCAGGACCGGGGCTGGGCGCAATGGTGGCAAGCGCAACGGGGGGCGCCGCGAGGCAGCGCCAGGGGCCGGGCCATCTGCAGGCGGCCGCAATCAAAACCCGCGTCGCGGTGGTGGGACGGGTGCGGCCCGCAGCAACAATGCCGGCGCAGGGGACCGCCAGCGCGGTGCTGCGCAGCCGGACCCGATGAAAACGTCCGTGGGATACATCGGCATGGACAGCCTTTCGCGTCATCGGCAGGACAAGCGCCGTCCGGGCGGTGGTGGCCCACGACGCGGGGGCGGCGGGCGGTAAGGGCTCTTTTGGCACGGGCCCCGGTTAGAATCGCGGGCTTTGTCCCGTGGACAAACGAATCTCAGCAACATCCATTCAGGAAACCAACATGGCAATCGAACGCACCCTCTCCATCATCAAGCCCGACGCAGTCGCCAAGAATGTGATTGGTCAGATCTACGCACGCTTTGAAGCGGCTGGCCTCAAGATCGTGGCTGCACGCATGGCCCATCTTTCGCGCCTGGAAGCTGAGCAGTTCTATGCTGTTCACAAAGAGCGTCCCTTCTTCAAGGATCTGGTGGATTTCATGGTTTCCGGCCCTGTGATGATCCAGGCTCTGGAGGGCGAAAACGCCATTCTGAAGAACCGTGAACTCATGGGTGCCACGGACCCCAAGAAGGCCGAAGCTGGCACCATCCGCGCCGACTTCGCAGACAGCATCGACGCCAATGCCGTGCATGGCTCCGACGCTGCAGAAACCGCCCAGGCTGAAGTGGCATTCTTCTTTCCCGGCCTGAATATCTACTCGCGCTGAGATGGACGTCCCCATGCCTGTTCCCGCCGTGGTGGGAGTGCTGTGCCATGGGGATGACTGCGCTCGGCCCGCTCAATGGAGGGCGCAGTGACGACCACCAATTTGCTGGAATTTGACCTCGATGGCCTGGCAGCTTTCTGTCAGGACCTCGGGGAGAAACGGTTTCGCGCAACCCAGCTTTTCCGTTGGATCCACCAGCGGGGAGCCAGTGATTTTGACGCCATGAGCGATCTGGCCAAGACACTGCGCGACAAACTCAAGGGCTGCGCTCGTGTGCAGGCACTGCCTGTCATTTCCGAGCACGTGTCCGCTGACGGTACGGTCAAGTGGCTGTTCGATGTGGGCGATGGCAACGCGGTGGAATCGGTGTTCATCCCCGAGGACGACCGCGGAACGCTCTGCATCTCGTCGCAGGCGGGCTGCGCCGTAGGATGCCGTTTTTGCTCTACGGGTCACCAGGGGTTCAGCAGGAACCTGACCACGGGTGAAATCATTGCCCAACTGTGGTTTGCCGAGCACTCCCTGCGAAAGCGGCTCCAGTCTGAGGATCGCGTGATTTCGAACGTGGTCATGATGGGTATGGGCGAGCCCCTGCAGAACTACTCGGCGCTTGTACCGGCCCTGCGCGTCATGCTGGATGACCATGGCTACGGTCTTTCGCGTCGACGGGTGACCGTATCGACCTCCGGGGTTGTCCCCATGATGGATCGCCTCGCCGAAGATTGCCCGGTGGCCCTTGCGGTGTCGCTCCACGCGCCGAATGACGCGCTGCGCGACAATTTGGTGCCGCTCAATCGAAAATACCCTATCGAAGAACTGCTGGCAGCTTGCAATCGCTACCTGGTGCATGCGCCACGCGATTTCATCACGTTCGAATACTGCATGCTCGATGGCGTCAACGACCAGATGGAGCATGCTCAGCAACTGATCCAGTTGGTCCGGGGAGCTGGAGGGACTGGCATACGCTGCAAGTTCAACCTCATCCCCTTCAATCCGTTTCCGGCATCCGGACTGCTGCGTTCGCCCCAACATCAAGTGTTGGCTTTTGCGAAAGCCTTGAGTGATGCAGGTATCGTCACCACAGTGCGTAAGACCCGTGGGGACGATATTGACGCTGCCTGCGGTCAACTCGCTGGTGATGTCAAGGATCGGACGCGCGCAGCTGAGCGGATGGCAAAGCAGCGGACAATCGCGCTCAAGCCGGTGACTTGATCGCAGGCACCCGATGGATTTCAAGGAGGCTTTACATGGTGGGAATGGTTGGACGTGGGCGGCGCTGGCGCCGTTGGCCCCTCATGGTGTGCGGTGCGACTGCCTTGATGGCGGTGCTGCAGGGCTGCGCGACGACCGCAAGCGCCCCAGCCGCAGATGCCAATGCGGGGCTCGTCACGCCGTCGGACGAGCCTGAGACGCGCCGCCGGGCTCGTATCCGCCTGGAACTGGCTTCCAACTATTTCGAAAACGGCCAGACTGCTGTGGCCCTGGATGAGGTCAAGCAGGCGCTGGCTGCGGACGCTACTTATCCAGACGCATTCAACCTGCGAGGCCTGATCTATCTGCGGTTGGGTGATTTTGCGCAGGCAGACGAGAGTTTTCGTCGAGCGCTCGCCTTGCGCGGCGGCGACTCGAATATTCTGCACAACTATGGCTGGCTACTTTGCCAGCAGCGCAAGTTCGCCGAAGCGGATCAGCAGTTCGCGCGGGCGCTTGGAAACCCGGCGTACACCGCTCGTAGCAAGACGCTGATGGCCCGAGGGCTCTGCCAATCGGAAGCAGGACAATTTGCAGAAGCCGAGCAGTCCCTGCTCAAGGCCTATGAACTGGATGCATCCAATCCCATCGTGGGATATCACTTGGCTTCGCTTTTTTTCCGGCGCAATGAGCTGAGCAAGTCGCAGTTCTATATCCGGCGTCTCAACAACAGCCAGTTTGCAAACTCTGAGTCGCTGTGGCTGGGGATCAAGGTTGAGCGCGCATTGGGAGATACGGTGGCGATGAGGCAATTGGCGGACCAGTTGCGAAAGCGGTTCCCGGATTCCCGGGAACTCGGGGCATACGAGCGCGGGGCATTCAATGAGTGAGGTCTTGGAAGAGGGGGGCGTGACCGCGGGCGCGCTGTTGAGAGAAGCGCGGCAAGCCGCCGGCATCCATATCGCCGCGCTGGCGGTGGCGTTGAAAGTGCCGGTGAGCAAGTTGGAAGCCCTGGAAGCGGACAACTACCAGGCCTTGCCGGATACAGTCTTCGTGCGTGCGCTGGCTTCGAGCATGTGCAGGACCCTCAAGATGGATCCGACTCCGGTTCTATCGTTGTTGCCGCAAAGCAAGAGTCCGCGCTTGTCGACAGACGGCGGCGGGCTGAACGCTCCGGTGAAAGGCTCCCATAGCAAATCGTCCTCCTCTGCGTCTTCATCCTCGTCTTTTTCGACCCGGTCAACGCCTCGCTCTGTGAGCCTGCTGGTCCTGGCCTTGCTGGCCGGCGCGCTGGTGCTGGTGTTTCTGCCCCGGCAACAAGATGATGCAACGGGTTCGCGCGGCGTGACGCCTGCCGCGCCCACTGCCAGCGCAGTCGAGCCGATGGCCGGTGCTGCCGCTTCCGGTGCTTCGGAGCCTCGGCTTGCGCTGTCGG
>NZ_JALEGG010000019.1 GCF_022763525.1 Acidovorax sp. | reverse complement strand
GGCCGCCGGGTCGGCCGGCAAGCCGCCTTCGGCCAGCAGCGCCTGGTCGAACAGGATGTGCGCCAGGTCATGGAAGTGCACGCTGCCTTCGAGTTTCTTGACCAGCGCATGCTCGGCATTCACCTCCAGCACGGGCTTGGTGGCCGGCGCCTGCTGGCCAGCCTGCTTGAGCAGGCGCGCGAGCTGGGTGCTCATGCCGTCGTCCTGCACCACCAGGCAGGCGGGGGAATCGACCAGGCGCGTGGTCACGCGCACGTCCTCGGCCTTGTCCTTGAGCGCTTCCTTGAGCTTGGCCAGCACGGGCTTGAAGGCTTCGGCGGCTTCCTCAGCCGCCTTCTTCTCGGCCTCGTCCTGGAGCTTGCCCAGGTCCACGGCACCCTTGGCCACGCTTTGCAGCGGGGTGCCATCGAACTCGTGCAAATAGTTCAGCGCCCACTCGTCCACGCGGTCGGTCATGAGCAGCACCTCGATACCCTTCTTCTTGAAGACTTCGAGCTGCGGACTGTTCTTGGCGGCGGCGAGCGTGTCGGCCGTGATGTAGTAGATGGCCTCCTGGCCTTCCTTCATGCGGGCCTTGTAGTCGGCAAAGGACACGCTCACGGCGTCGCTTTGCGTGGAGGCAAAGCGCAGCAGCTTGGCCAGGCGCTCGCGGTTGGCAAAGTCCTCGCCCAGGCCTTCCTTGAGCACTGCACCAAACTCGCTGTAGAACGCGGTGTACTTGCCTTCCTTGGCCTTGTCTTCCTCGCTCACCACGTCCGTCACACCATCGGCGCCTTCGGCCGCAGCGGCTTCGTGCCTGTCGTGCTTGGCCAGGTCTTCCAGCATGCTCAGCACGCGCTTGGTCGAGCCTTCGCGGATGGCGCGCACATCGCGGCTTTCCTGCAGCAGCTCGCGGCTCACGTTCAGCGGCAGGTCGGCCGAGTCGATCACGCCCTTGACGAAGCGCAGATAGGTGGGCATCAGCGCCTCGGCGTCGTCCATGATGAAGACGCGCTTGACGTACAGCTTCACGCCCGCCTTCTTGTCGCGGTTCCACAGGTCGAACGGCGCCTTGGCCGGGATGTACAGCAGCTGCGTGTACTCGGTGTTGCCCTCCACGCGGTTGTGCGCCCAGGTGAGCGGCGCCTCGTGGTCATGGCTGATGGTCTTGTAGAACTCGGCGTACTGCTCGTCGGTGATGTCCTTCTTGGGGCGCGTCCACAGGGCGCTCGCCTTGTTCACCGTTTCCCACTCACCCGTCTTGACCATGCCGCCGGGCTGGCGGCCACCGTTCTCGTCATTGGGGTTGATGAGCTCGCCGTCCTTCCACTCTTCCTTTTCCATGAGGATGGGCAGGCTGATGTGGTCGGAATACTTGGCGATGACGGACTTGAGCTTCCAGGCGTTCAGAAACTCCTCGGCGTCGTCGCGCAGGTGCAGGATGATGCTGGTGCCGCGGGCGGGACGGGTGATGGTTTCGACTTCGAAGTCGCCCGTGCCACTGCTGATCCAGCGCACGCCTTCCTCGGCCTTCAGGCCCGCGCGGCGCGATTCCACGGTGATCTTGTCGGCCACGATGAAACCGGAATAGAAGCCCACGCCAAACTGGCCGATGAGCTGGGCGTCAGCCTTCTGGTCGCCCGAGAGCTTGCCCATGAAGTCCTTGGTGCCGCTCTTGGCGATGGTGCCCAGGTGGTCGATGGCCTCCTGCTGGCTCATGCCGATGCCGTTGTCTGTGATGGTCAGTGTCTTGGCGGCCTTGTCGAAGCTCACGCGCACTTCCAGGTTGGGCGCGTCTTCGTACAGGGCATTGTTGTTCAGGGCTTCGAAGCGCAGCTTGTCGCAGGCGTCCGACGCGTTGGAGATCAGCTCGCGCAGGAAGATCTCCTGGTTGGAGTACAGCGAGTGGGTGACCAGGTGCAGCAGCTGCGCCACCTCCGCCTGGAAGGACAGGGTTTGTTTGCTCATGGATGGATTTCCCTCGGTGGAGTCACAAAAAACAAGGGGGCCGAGGCGGCGTGAAACCGCCCGCCGGGGCCCGGCAGGCGGCACATAGGGGCGGTTGGGCGGGTTTCAAGCCCCAACGGGGCAAGCCGGCGCGCAGCGGTCTTGCACCCGCAGGGACGGGCGGCGTTCAGCCCGCCGTGGAGATGCGCTGCACGAGCGCCTGCAGGATGCCGTCGGCCTTGTCGTTGGCCACTTGGCAGGTGCCCGCGGCGGCGTGCCCGCCACCGCCAAACTCCAGCATCAGGTTGCCCACGTGCACCTGGCTGCTGCGATCCAGAATGGATTTGCCCGTGGCGAACACGGTGTTCTGCTTCTGCAGGCCCCACATCACGTGGATGGAGATATTGCAGTCAGGGAACAGCGCGTAGATCATGAAGCGGTTGGTGGCCCAGATGGTCTCTTCCTCGCGCAGGTCCAGCACCACCAGCCTGCCGATGCGGATGGCGCAGCGGCGCAGCTGTTCCTGGGCCTTGGGGGCATGCTCGCGGTAGAGCTGCACGCGCTCCTGCACGTCGGGCAGCGCCAGGATTTCGTCGATGGTGTGGTCGCGGCAGTACTTGATCAGGTCCATCATCAGCGTGTAGTTGCTGATGCGGAAGTCGCGAAAGCGCCCCAGGCCCGTGCGCGAATCCATCATGTAGTTCAGCAGCACCCAGCCCTGCGGGTCGAGGATGTCCTCGCGGGAGTACTGCGCGGAGTCGGCCTGGTCCACCGCCGCCATCATCTCGTCGGTGATGCGCGGGAACGCCGCCTTGCCGCCGTAGTGGTTGTAAACCACGCGCGCGGCCGATGGGGCATGGGCCTCGATGATGTGGTTGGTGTCGCGCCGGCCCGAGTTGCGCACGGTTTCGGACTCGTGGTGGTCGAACACCAGGTGCGCCCCCGGCACGTAGGGCAGGTTGGTGGTGATGTCGCGGCTGGTGATGGCCACCTTGCCGTCCTGCATGTCCTTGGGATGCACAAAGGTGATCTCGTCGATGAGGTCCAGCTCATTGAGCAGCACGGCGCAAACCAAGCCGTCAAAGTCGCTGCGGGTCACCAGGCGGTATTTCGCTTCGCTCACACGTTTCTCCTTGTTACATTCCTGTGGGGCACGATGGTAGCGGCCCCCCGGCAGGCGGCAAGCCCGCTGGGGTGAAAAAAGCGTCCTTTGGGGCGGTTGTGCGGTTGTGGGAACGGATTCTCAAGACCCCAGCCAGCGCTCGAGCTGCTGCGCCACGCGCACATCCCCCAGGAGTTGCAGGTGCCCCATGCAGTAGCAAACGGCTTGCCGCCCTTTGGGAAACCCCAGCGTGCGCCCGGCCTCGTCGTGCACGCCCAGCGCGCTGCGCAGTGGCACAAGCCCGTCACCCAGCAGCCGCTCTGCAGCCGCCCCACGCCGCGCGCCTAGCGTGGCTGCCACGGCGTAAGCCGCCACACCGGCGGGCAGCGGCACAGGGGTGCGCGCGTCGGGGCTTTGGCGAAAGCGGTCTCGGCCTTGCCAGTCGGATGCGAGCAGGTGGCCATAGTGCAGGTCCGTGATGCCCGCGCTGCGCAGCCGCGCCAGGCGCGCAAAGGGACGCGAATAGACCGAACGGCCCAGCAATGCGTGCACCCATTGGCCAGCCCGCGCAAGCGGCGCACCATGGTGCGGCGTGCCCAGAAACACCAGGTGCCGCAGCAAGGGCAGCCAGGCAGCGTCTGGCGCACCGGGCGCAGCCGCCTGCGCGCACGCGCTGCGCGCCACCAGCCCGCCCATGCTGTGGGCCAGCAGCGACAGCTCCGACACCGGGACGGGCCAGCGCGCCACCAGTTCATGCAGCTGCGCGCTGAGCTGGGCTCCGTTGTCGGAAATGTGCAGCCCGGTGTTGTAGCGCAGGTACACCGGGGTGTAGCCCAGGGCCTGGGCCAAGTGGGCACCATGGTCGTGGCCGTCGCGCTGCCACTGCAGGTCGTTCATGCACAGGCCGTGCACCAGCACCAGCAGCTTGCCGGTGGCTGCCCCCCTGGCGGCGAGTGTGGGAAGGTCGAGCGGCAGCCCGTGCTGGTACCAGCCCATGCGGGTGCACAGCGGGTTGCCATCGTTCTGCAGGCGGTCGCCCATCACGCCATTGAGCGCGGCCAGCACGGCTTCACGTTCCCACTGCACGCCAGACGGCGGCGTCTCGGCCTCAAAAAACGGCTCCAGCCGGGCCAGGCCCGCCTGCAGACCGGCGTCCACCAGGCGGGTCACGCCCCGGACGCTCTGGTAGACCAGCCCCGTCAAGCCCCGCGCCTGCCCCGGCTGCGCACCGCCGGGCAGGCCCAGCGTTCCCAGCACCGACTGGTGCACGCCCTCGGCCACGCGGCTGACGCTGATGGTGGCCTGCGCAGCCAGCCGTGCCACGCCGCGCAGGTCCGACGCGCGCAACTGTTTCATCGGTCCGGTCTTGGAGACCCGCTGGGACGGCTTGGCCGCAGTTCTCGCGGAGCCGGAACCGGCGTCAGCGCGTGGCGAGGGTGGCGTCATGACAAAAGGCTCCTGAAGCAAGGCGGTGGGCGTGCGGAAGGAGCCCGATCGCTCAAAACCGCTCGTGGGGCGAAAGGTAGCGCCATTGGCCGACCGGCAGGTTGCCCAGCGTCACGCGGCCGATGCGGATGCGCTTGAGGCCGACCACCTTCAGGCCCACCAGCTCGCACATGCGGCGGATCTGGCGCTTCTTGCCTTCGGTGAGCACAAATCGCAGCTGCTCGGGGTTCTGCCATTCCACCTTGGCTGGCTTGAGCGCCTGGCCGTCGAGCGACAACCCGTGGCACAGCCGCGCGAGCTGCTCGCGCGGGAAGGCCGCCTGTACGTCGGTGGCGATATCGCCATACTGCACGCGGACCAGATACTCCTTGTCCACGGTGGAATCTTCGCCAATCAGCTGGCGCGCCACGCGGCCGTCCTGCGTGAGCACGAGCAGGCCCACCGAGTCGATATCGAGCCGCCCGGCGGGCGCCAGGCCGCGCAGCTGCGGCGGCGAAAACCGGTTGCGGCTGGAATCTTCACGCCAGTGCGTGCGGGGATTGATGAGCGCCACGGCCGGCGTGTGTCCGTCTTCGGCCTGGCCGCTCACGTAGCCCACGGGCTTGTTCAGCAAAATGGTGACGCGCTGCTCCTGGAACCCCTGGGCAGCCTTGTCCACTTCGATGCGGTCGGTGGGCAGCACCTGCACGCCCATCTCCGCCACCTGGCCGTTGACCTTGACCCAGCCCTGGGCGATCCAAGCATCCGCCTCGCGGCGCGAGCACAGGCCCAGCTCGGCCATGCGCTTGTTCAGGCGCGAGGTGGGCAGGCTGCCCGCAGGCACGGGAGCCTTGGCCGGCGCCTGGCGCACCGGGGCCACGAACGGCCCGCCCGAGGCGGTGCGGTAGCCGGTGGGTGCAGGCGAGCGGGGCGGTGCGGACGGACGCGGACGGGGTGCAGGTGCCGGGGCGGGCCGCGCGGGCGCCGCCTTGGCCGCGACCGTCAGCGTGGGCCGGCGCAGCACGGGGCGGGCCGCGGGGGCGGCAGCATCCGGAGCCGGGCCGGACGGCGGGCGTGAACTGGAGGAAGACATTGGGCGTATTTTCGCTTGCGCGGCCTCGCGAGCCCGAAAAGGCACCGCGCAGCCGCTTCAGGAGGCCTGCGCAGCGCCTGTGCTGTGCGGCTCCCAAGCCAGGAAATCGGCCACCGGCATGGGCCGCGCGATATGGTAGCCCTGCGCCTCGTCGCAGGCCAGCGTGCGCAGGCTCTCCAGGATGGCGGCGTTCTCCACCCCCTCAGCCACCACCGTGAGCCCCAGGTTGTGCGCCAGATCGATGGTCGAGCGCACGATCATGGCGTCGTCCTGGTCCGTCTGCATGCTCATCACGAAGGATTTGTCGATCTTGAGTTCATCCACCGGCAGCCGCTTGAGGTAGGCCAGCGACGAATACCCGGTGCCGAAGTCGTCGATGGACAGCTTGAAGCCCTGCTCCGAAAGGCGGTTGAGCATGGCCTCGGCGCGCTGGGGGTCGTCCATGATGGCGCTCTCGGTGATCTCCAGGCAGAAGCCGCTGGCCGGCACGCCGTGGCGCAGCAGGATGTCGGCCAGACGGTTGCTGAGTTCTGGGTCCAGCAGGTCGCGCGTGGACAGGTTGACCGACACCCGCAGCGCCAGGCCGCGCGTGCGGGGGTCGGCCAGCAGCCGAGCCACCTCTTCCAGCATCCACAGCGTGAGCTGCCGCACAAACCCTGTCTGCTCGGCGAACGGGATGAACTGCATGGGCGGCACCAGGCCGCGCTGCGGGTGCTGCCAGCGCACCAGGGCCTCGGCCGCGCGGCCCGGCTGCCCGTGCAACGGGACCTTGGGCTGCAGGTACAGGCGCAGCTCGTGGTGCTCCACGGCGTGGCGCAGCTCGGTCAGCAGCGAAAGGGTCTGGGTGCTGGCCGAATCGAAGGAGGGGTCGTACTGCTGCGCTCCGCTGAGCTGGCGCTTGGCGGCATACATGGCGATCTCGGAGCGGCTGAGCAGCGTGTCCGCGTCGTCGGCATCCCGGGGCCAGCAGGCGATGCCGATGCCGGCACTCAGGTCCACCGTCTGGTCCGCAAAGGCCAGCGGCGCCTCGAACGAATGCGTGATGCGCAGCGCCGTGGCCTGGGCGGTGGCCGCATCGGCCCCCTGCAGCAGCACCGCGAACTCGTTGCCGCCCAGCCGGGCGATCATGTGCCCAGGCTCCGGCACCTGCTGGCGCAGCCGCTCGGCCACGGCCTGCAGCAGGCGGTCGCCAAAGGCGTAGCCAAGCACGTCGTTCACGTGCTTGAAACGGTCCAGGTCGAGCGTGAGCACGGCCAGCGATGGCCGGGGCGCCACGCTGTCGGCGGTTTGTGCGATGGCCGACACCACCGCCTCGCGAAAGCGCTCCCGGTTGGGCAGGCCGGTGAGCCGGTCCCAATAGGCCAAGCGGCGTACCTCGCTCTGCTGCGCGGCGATGTCCACCCGCATGTGGTCGAACGAGCGCGCGAGATTGCCGATCTCGTCGCTGCGATCGGTGTGTTCCAGCGGCACGTCGTATTCACCGCGCGAGAGCCGCCGCGTGGCGGCCAGCAGCGAGCGCAGCGGCGTGGTCAGGCGCTGCGCCACCAGCCCCGTGCCCACGGCAAACAGCAGCACACCGGCCACCGTGATGATGGCCAGCAGCACCTGCAACTGCCGGTAGGGGGCCAGCACTTCGTCCACGGACCGCAGCAGCAGCGCCTGCACCTCGCCCCCCTGGCTGTCCAGGCGGATGGCGCGCGCCAGCAGCGTGCCCTCGGGTGTCTGCAGCTCGCCCGAGGGCACGCCCCGGCTTTGCAACAACGCCAGCGAGCCCGGCGGCAGCGTGCTCACCGGCACCTTCGCCGCACCGTCCGCACCCTTCACCACCAGCGCCACGTGCACCGACAGCAGTTGCCGCATCTCGTCGGCCAGGGTCTGGTTGACCGGGAACCCCATGAGCACCCACCCAATGACCACCGGCGCGCGCAGCGGCACCATCACGAACTGGTAGGGCACGCCATCCATCACCGCGATCTGGCTACCCTGCGGCCGAGCAGCCAGCGGCGGGACCAAGGCATGCAAGGTGGCGGGGAACGCTTCCATGCGGCCCGACAGGCTGGCCGCGCGCAGTTCCAAATCGGTGCCCAACAAGGCGGTGACGGCAGCGCCGATGCGGCTGCCATGGTTCTCCAGCACCGACTGGATGGTTTCCTCGTCGCCCGAATTCACGGCCGAGCGAAAGCCGTAGTCGGCAGCCAGCAACGCGGAGCCCTGGCGGAGCTTGTCGGCGTTCTGCTCCAGCAGCCGGCGCCAGACGTTCTCGTCCAGGTCCAGCGCCTGCGCGATCTGCGCGCGGGCATTGCGGTCAATGGTGGCGCGCACCACCGCAAAGCCTGCCGCCTGCACGATGAGCAAGAGCAGCAGCGAGAGCCCGACCAGCCGAACGATCAGGCTGTGCCAGGGTGAGCGCAGCGTCAAGGCAGCAACCCCGTCATGCGCACCGATGCAAGGGCTGCCCCGGTGGCAGGCACGGCAAGCACCTGCTCCTGCGCGGGCGCGCCCACGGGCAACCGCGTGTGCCAAGTGCGCAAGGTGTAGGTGCCGGGCGGCACGTTGTCGATCTGCGCGCGGCCGGATGCGCTGGGCGTGCGCGCGTAGTACGGGGTCTCGACCACCACCACCCAGCCGACCATCTGGTCATGGATGTTGCAGCCCAGCACAGCCACGCCCGGGCGGTCGAACAGCACGGGGTTGGCGGGCGTGCCGGTGTAGAGCTTGAGTTCGAACTTCTTGGCCGGCGAAAACGAATACACGTGGTGCCGCACGGAGTCGTGGTTGGGGAAGCGCACCTCGGTCCCTACGGGCACCACCAGCACGCCGGGCACGAATTGCCGCTTTTCCTGCGCCATCTCCGCGCCGGCCAACGGCTTGGCTGCCCTGCGCGCTTCGGCGGATTCGAGGAACACCACAGCGTCGGCCAGCGGCTTGCCCGCCGCATCCATCACCTCGACCTGCACCGTGGCGGCCGAGGCCGCCGTGGGCAGGGCAGCCAGCCATGCCATGGCCGCGCAGGCCACCGCCCGTCTGGCGGTGCGCGGGGCCGAGCAGGTGTGGCTCATGGTTCGATGGCCATGCCGACCAGGGGGGCGCCTTCACCCACTTTGCCCAACGGCCGGGTGGCCCCCGTGCGCAGGTCCACCAGGTGCAGGTGGGTCTGGCTGTCGACCGTGGTGCGCACCGCGATCAGCGCGGTGTTGCCCACGTCCGAGATATCGAACGCCACGTCCAGCAACGGCGGCAGGCCCAGCGAGCCCACGGTACGCAGCTGGCCGGTGTTGGGCGACACCACGGGTGTGGCGCCTTCGCGCGAGCCTTGCATGACCAGCACGCCGAGCGCACGATCGATCGCGTAGTTGGTGGTGATCTTGCTGTCCTGCGTGTTGTAGGTGTAGGCAGCACCGGCGATATCGGGCGCGCGGCCGGCGTGGACGTCGCTCCAGGCGTAGCGCAGGGCCGGATCGGGCTGTACGCCGTCTACCGCTGGGGCGCCGTCGACGGCGGCGCCGGTGTCGGGGTGCAGTCGCAGGTTCTGGCCGGTGTTCGACACCACCCGGATCCGGTCCGCCACCGGGTTGAAGTCAAAGCCAAACGCCGTGCCCCGCAATCCCACAACGGCCGGCCCCGGGCCAACCGCGCGCAGCGCACCGGTGGGGATGTCCAGCGTGTACAGGCGCCCCGCTTGCGAGAGCGCATAGAGCACGCCGCGCGCCACCCGAAAGTCGATGCCCACCAGGCGCTCGCCCGCCGGCAGGCCCGTGACCGCGCGCCGCTCCAGGATGCGGTCCGGCTGGCCGGCCTGGAAGGTGATGAGCTCGTGCGAGGCCGTCACGGCAACGACCAGCTCGCGCTGCGGTGACTCCGGCGCGGGCGCCGTTGCACAGCCCGCCAGGGCTGCGCCTCCCAGCGCTGCAGCAGCCATGCGGCGCACCAGGGAAGAGGAAGATGGTTTCATCGCGGGCCTCGTATCTGTAACGGGTTTATACCTGATGCGTTCCTGGCGCGCGATCCAGGGCCCTCGCGGAAGGAAACGCCTTGCTACATTTTGAATAGCATTTTGCGCCGATTGGACCAGCGTAAACACCAGTTTGACCTGAAACTCGCAGCAGTGATACTGCAACAGCTCATAGGCACCAGACACCCGGAAATTTGTAACAAGGCAGCCCATGCACAAAGGGCATATTGGGATCCGTTTACGTCATGACACAAATCGTTCTTTTTGCCTACACTGGTTTTAGTCCGCGCCGACGCCACGCCCCAGGAAGCAGTAGCTCCCTAGCTCCTGAATGAGGCGGGTACCTTTATTGCTTATCCCGCTCCACCACGATTGACTGGCCCCAGAGCCAAGAAGGAAACACCATGCAGCCCGCCACCTCTTTGAAATCCCTGTCGATCTCCAGCCGACTGGGGCTGGGCTTTGGATGCCTGCTGGTGCTGCTGGTGGCCGTGGCGGCCCTGGGCCAGCTCTCGGTAGGCAAGGTGCATGACCAGATGCGCAACATCACCGGGGTGGGTGCCCAAAAGGCCAAGCTGGTCAACAGCATGCTCGAAAGCGTGAGCGCCATCGGCATCCAGAGCCGCTCGGCCGCCATGCTCAACGACATTGACCCCAAGCAGGCGCGCGAACAGATTGCAGCGGTGGCCAAGACACTCAAGACGTATACCACCCAGGAAGCCGCGCTGGCCGAGCTGCTGACCCCCGCCAACGCCACGCCCGCCGAGATCAAGCTGCTGGGTGAAGTGCAGGACCTGGGCAAGAAAACCCGCCCCGAACTCGACATTGCCATCAAGTCCGCTGACGACGGCGACACTGTGAGCGCCACGCTGGCGCTGATGACCCGCGTGGCCCCCAGCGAGACCGCCTGGCGGGCCAAGCTCGGCGAACTCATCGAACTGCAGAACACGCTGAATGCCGAAGCCACGGCGTCGACCGAGCGCACGCAAGGCCAGGCCCGCTTGGTGGGCGGCCTGCTGGTGCTTCTGGCCATCGGGCTCGGCGTGCTGATTGCCTGGCGCATCACTGCAAGCATCACGGCCCCGATTGGCCGCGCGGTGGTGGTGGCCGAGCGCATTGCGCGCGGCGACCTCACCTCGCAAGTCGAGGTGCGCATCCACGATGAAACCGGGCGGCTGCTCGAAGCCATTGCCGCCATGCAGGAGCGCCTGCGCACCTTGGTGGGCGAGATCAGCCAGGCTGCCGACTCCATCCTCGTGGCCAGCTCCGAGGTGGCCTCGGGCAACCTGGACCTGAGCCAGCGCACCGAGCAGACCTCGCACAACCTGCAAAGCGCGGCCTCGTCGCTGGAGGATCTGACCGGCACGGTGTCCCAAAGCGCGGATTCGGCCCGCCAGGCCAACCAGCTCGCGTCCACGGCATCCGAGACGGCCACGCGCGGCGGGGAGGTGGTGTCGCAGGTGGTGAGCACCATGGACACCATCAGCGCCAGCTCACGCAAGATTGCCGACATCATCAGCGTGATCGACGGCATCGCGTTCCAGACCAACATCCTCGCGCTCAACGCCGCCGTCGAGGCGGCCCGCGCTGGCGAGCAGGGCCGGGGCTTTGCCGTGGTGGCCGGCGAAGTGCGCAGCCTGGCCGGCCGCTCGGCCAACGCGGCACGCGAGATCAAGACCTTGATCAGCACCAGCGTCGAGCAGGTACAGGAAGGCAGCACGCTCGTGAATCACGCCGGCAAGACCATCCAGGAGTTGGTGCTGTCGGTGCGCCGCGTGTCCGACATCATGGGCGAGATCACTGCCGCCACCCAGGAGCAAAGCCAGCGCATCGGCCACGTGAGCCATTCGGTGGGCGCGCTGGAGGAGATGACGCAGCAGAACGCCGCACTGGTGGAAGAAGGCGCGGCGGCGGCGGACAGTCTCAAGGACCAGGCGGGGCGGCTCACGCAGATGGTGGGCACCTTCCGCCTCTCGCGCAACGACGGAGTCGACGAGGACGGCTGGGGGTTGTCTGGCCCGTCGGCGTCGGCCCGTCCGGTGCCGGCTCCAGCCCGTGCTGCCGCCCCGCGCAATTTGGCCTCTGCCACCACACGCGCTCCTGCACTGCCTCGCGGCTGAACCTGCGCAGGTCGTCACTGGCGCGGTGCTGGGCGGGAGGCAGCGGCCCAGACGCTGCGGCGCACCCGGCCAGGCCTTCACCCCTACCGCCAGACCTCCGATACCGGCGTGCCGCAGGCCAGGGCAGCCGAGCAATGGCCGCCCCGCAGCGAGGGCTGCGTCTCCCCTCAGGGGGGTGCCACGCTAGACCGCAGCGCCGCCAGGTCCAGCACCCGCAGGCCCCCGTATTCGACGCGGATCGCGCCCTGCGATTCCAGCGCCGCCAGCGCCTCGTTCACCCGCTGGCGCGACAGCCCCACCAGATAGGCCAGCTCCTGCTGCGTGATGCGCAGCACCTCGCCCACGCCCGGGTACAGCACGGGGTTGAACAGCGACGCCAGGCTGCGCGCCACACGCACGTCGGGATTATTCAGCCGGTCGATCTCGCGCGCGGCGATGAACTGGCCCAGGCGCTCGTTGAGCTGGTTCATCACAAACCGGTTGAAGCCGATGGAGTGGTCCAGCAGCCAGTGAAAGCTGTCGATGGGCAGCCCGGCCACCACGCTCTTGCGCAAGGCCTGGATGTTGTACCGGTAGGGCTCGCGCTTCAAGGCCGTGCCTTCCCCAAACCAGCCGCCCGGCGGCAGCCCGGCGTAGGTCATGGTCTGCCCCTGCGCGTTGTCGCTGCTCATCTTGAGCAGCCCCTGCACCACCCCAAACCAATAGGTGACCGGGCGCCCCACGCGGCACACGTAGTCGCCGGCCCGCGCGTCGCCCACCAACAGCGAGGCAATGGCCCGCTCGCGCTCGGCGGGCAGCAGCAAGCGGAGCCACGGAATGCCGTCCAGCTCCTCGTCGGTGGGCGGCCGACGCCGCTGGTGCAGCGAGAGATCCTGGTTCATGCGGGTGTCCATCGTGGCAATGGTAAAGAAGCGACGCGCCATTGCGGGCCGGCGCGGATGCGGGAATACCACGATCCGAATTGTCGTCAGGCAGACAAAAAAATGCCAATCTTGACGGGATGATGACGCTCCCCGCCGTCCGTCGCCCCTGCGGTCAAGGCGGAACAAGATCGAGGAGACACCCATGCCCCACACCCCGCGCTTTGCCAGCCCGTCCAGGCCGGCCGACGCGTCTTCATCCCGCATTCCCCGGCGCCATGTGTTGGCGGCTGCTGCCCTGCCCTGGCTGGGCCTGGGCGCGGCCCGCGCCCAGGAGGGCGCCATCCGCATCGCCCAATCCACGGCCCTGACCGGCCCGCTGGGCGACCTGGGTTCCGCCATGCACCAGGGCGCGAAAGCCGCGTTTGCCGCCATCAATGCACGCGGCGGCGTGCATGGCAAAAGCATCGAGCTCGTCACGCGGGATGATGCCTACGAGGTGCCCAAGGCGCTGGCCAACGTGGAGCAGTTTCTGGCCGACCCGAGCACCTTCGCCCTCTTCAACTGCATGGGCACGCCCATGATCGAGGCCATGCTGCCCAAGGTGATCGACAGCGGTGTCCCGTTCTTCGCGCCCTTTACCGGCGCGCAGCTCAGCCGCACCAAGGCCCGCAGCGTCTTCAACATCCGCGCCAGCTACGCCGACGAGGCCGAGAAGCTGGTGCAGCACCTTTCCACCATCGGCATCCAGCGCATCGGGATCGTCTACCAGAACAACACCTTCGGCAAAGAGGTCTACAGCGCAGCCAAGCAGTCGATGGACCGGCTCAAACTGCCCGAGGCGCTCACCGTGACGGTGGAAAACAACGCATCGGATGCGGGCGCGGCGGCGGCCAAGCTGGCCACGGGCAACCTCGAAGCCATCGTGATCGGCCTGGCAGGCAAGCCCACGCTGGAGTTCGTGAAGGCATTCCGCGCGCTCCAGCGCGGGGTGACGCTGTATGCCCTGTCGGTGATGGGCACCCCCGCCACGGTAAAGGCGCTGGGCGCAGACGCCACCGGCATGGCCATCTCGCAGGTGGTGCCGCTGCCTTCCAATGTGGTGATGCCCGTCGTGCGCGACTTTCAAGCAGCCTGGAAGGCATCGGGCGCCACGGCCGAAGCATCGCACCTGGCGCTGGAGGGCTACATCAACGCCCGCGTGTTCGCCGAGGCCTTGCACCGTGCGGGCCGCAACCCGACGCGTGCCGCTTTCCTTGACGCGGCCTGGAGCCTCAAGAAATGGGACCTGGGGGGCTATGAGATCAACGCGTCGGCACCGGAGCGCAACGCTTCTCGCTTCGTGGAGCTCACGCTCGTCGGGCGGGACGGAAGATTTCTGCGCTGACCTGCCGCGAGCGCAGCAGTCAATCGCTATGATTTTGATAGCTGCTGGCGCTTGATTATCAAGCGCCAGCAGCCCCATTGGCTAAAAACATTTCCAGGAAGGAATTCACGCTACCACGCCGAGCTCTGCGTGGTGCGTGAGGGCGTCACTGCGCGGCCACGGCATACCGATAGCCCCTGAACGCCCAGACGGTGCGCCCCGGCTCGATGCGCTCCAGCACCAGGCCCGGGGCTGCCTGGTCGCCTTCGTGCAGCACCTGCCCATTGACGATCGCCATGCGGTAGGCCGGGTTGCTGGAATGCGTGGCCCCCGTCACCTTGAGCACCGGCAACTGCGTGCGCAGCGCCTCGGGCAACTCGGCCTGCGTGAACACCGGGGCCGCGGGCGGGGGCGCCACGGACGCGTCCGGAGCGGGGCGCGCAGCGGGTGCCGGAGCAGGTGTGGACGATGCGATGGCGGGTGCGGCATTGCGCGACCGCGCAGGTTCGAGCGCCATGCCACGGGCAGCCGGGGCGGGAGCATCGTCCGCGGCCGTGGTGCGCTTGTCGCGCTCGCGTTCCTTGGGCTGTTCGCGCTGGGCGGCCGCATTGCGCGGCTCGGCGGGGCGTCGCTCGGGCGTGCGGGCCTCGGGGGACGTGGCGGTTCGCGCAGGCACGGCAGCACGCTCCGCGGCAGGCGGTGGCGGCGCCACAGGCCGCGCGGCCGGCGGTGGTGGTGGTGTCTCGGCCGGAGGAGTCGGTACGGCAGGCGCTGGGGCCGGGGGCGCCGATGGCGCAGCAGCCCCCACCGGTGCGGAGGCCACCGCCACGGGCACGGCAGGCGCCTGCGGGCGCAATGCCCACCACGTGCCTCCAGCGGCGAGGGCCGCCGCCCCCACGACACCCGCGGCCACCAGCCACAGGTTGGCCTGCCTGCCGCGCTCGGGCAGCAACGGCGCGCCCGTGGCCGCAGACGCCTGCGTGTGCAAGCCCGGCACGGCGCCCCGGCCGCGCTCGGCATCGGCGCGCCGCAACGCATCAAGGATGTATGACATGGTGAATTGGCAGGATGAGGTGCCCAGAGCCGGGAAAGCCGACAAAACCGGGAAATGCCTGGCAACCAGGCGCCGAATGCGCTGCAGCACTGCGGCCGCCAGCCAGGGTGAAACGCCAACGCAAAGGCGACGCGCCTCTGGGCGTTCTGCAGCGCGGCAGGGGACTGCGCGGTGGGCCCTCTGCAGTGGACTGCACCACGAGCAGACGAGCGGCGCCCAGCAGGTTCTTCAAGGTGCACAGCATGGTCAGCCCCCCTTGCGCAGACGCGGCTCGTTCACGCCCGCTGCACGGTTGAGCAGCATGAGCGTGAGTGGGCCGGCACGGCCATCGGGCGTCACGCCCTGGGCCAGCTGGAAGCGGTGGATGCGCGACTGGCGCAGCGCGGGGGTCATGGGCCGGCTGGAGGCGCCGGGGCCGCCCGCAGCCTTGCTCGCCAAGCGCTGGTCCAGCCAGGCGGTGCCAGCGGGGGTGTCGGTGATCTCGCCGCGCTCGGGCATGCCCGCCGGGGCGCGCCACAGCGTGGCAATGTCGCCGCGCCACACCTGGGCCAGCTCGGCCACCGGCACCCGCAACGTATGCCCGCCGCCTTCGAGCGTGGCGGTGTCGGCGTCCAAGGCGCGCAGCAACACCGGCACGGGCGCCTCGGCCTCTTCCGACGGGAACAGGCCCAGGAGCACGGGCCGGTCGATCTGCCGCACCAGGTTCAGGCCCGCGCGGCGGTTGCGGTAGCAGCGCAGGCCCTCGCGCGGCAGCGCGGTGCACGCGTCTCCCCCGGCGGGCACGGTGGCGCCCCAGGCAGCGGCCAGCGCCTGCCAGGCCGGCGCATCGGAAGCTGGCTGCGCGAGCACGAATTGCTCCAGAGAGGAGCCTGCGGCCCCGCTGGCGGCACCTGCCCCGGCGGGCGTCACCGTTGGGGCGACCGCGGAGGCTGCCGCAGCGGGCGCGGACGCCGGAGCGGAGGCGGGAGCCGACGCCCCTGCCAATCCACCCGATGCACCCGATGAAGCCGCGGAGGCCACAGGCGCCACGCTGGGCGCGGCCGGGGCCGGGGCCGGGTTCGCGGTGGCACCGCCCGGGCCACCCGGATGCGAGGGCCACAGGCCCGCGGCCCACCCGGCCGCCGCCACGGCCGCGGCGCCCACCACCATGCCCAGCCCCGCATGCATCCAGCGCGGCAGTCTGCGCCGAGCGCCATGCGCGCCAGCCGCCGAAGCCGGCGCATCGAACACCTCGCGCGCCGCGCGGTCCACGATGGCCTTGGTCACCTGCCGTGCGCCGGCCGCGTAGGCGCCCAGCAGCGCCCGGTCGCACAGCAGGTTGATGCGCC
Organism: Acidovorax sp.; assembly: GCF_022763525.1. Classification (GTDB taxonomy): domain Bacteria; phylum Pseudomonadota; class Gammaproteobacteria; order Burkholderiales; family Burkholderiaceae_C; genus Acidovorax. Next base: position 20,803 of record NZ_JALEGG010000019.1, on the reverse strand, counting down.
GGGGAATCCCGTGCGAGAGCTTGTGCACGCGCTGCATGGCACGCCGGTCAAACGGCAGCGGCCCCTGGAGCCCGGCCACCGCCATGCGATGCGCGATGTACTGCTGCGTCTCCTGCGGTGTAAGCGCTCCCAGGTGGAAGCGAGCGATCACGCGCTGGGCCAGTTGCTCCATGGACGGGTGTGCCACCAGGGCGCGCAGCTCGGGCTGGCCGATCAGGATGATCTGCAGCAGCTTGCGCTCGCTGGTTTCCAGATTGGTGAGCAGTCGCAGCTGCTCCAGCACGGTGGCCGAGAGGTTCTGCGCCTCGTCGATGATGAGCACCGTGTTGCGGCCCGCGCCATGCGCCGCCAGCAAGGAGGCGTTGAGCGGATCAATGTAGTCCTTCACGGTCTCGAGGCCGCCCGGCACGGTGGGCTTGTGGGGTATGCCGAACTCGTCGCAGATGGAGCGCAGCAGCTCCCGCACCGTGAGCTTGGGGTTGAAGATGTAGGCCACATTGCAGTGCTGCGGTATCTGCTCCAGGAAGCAGCGGCACACCGTGGTCTTGCCGGCGCCCACCTCGCCGGTGAGCAGCACAAAGCCTCCGCCCGCATCCAGCCCGTACAGCAGATGCGCCAGCGCCTCGCGGTGCCGCTCGCTCATGAACAGGTAGCGTGGGTCGGGCGCAATGGAGAACGGCGGGTGCTGGAGGCCGAAAAACGGGGCGTACATGGCGTGAAGGATACCGCCCTGTGAGAGCCTGCTTGCGATCTCCCAGGGGTCGCGCAGCGGTCTTTGCGGGATCGTGTGCAAGGCGCGGTGTGCGGCCAATAGCTCGGCTATTGGCAAACGCCGCAACGCGGCAGACCGCCCGCAAAGACCACTGCCCGAAGGGTTGGAGCGAAATCGGCTGATGAACTCGGAGCTTTGACGCCCCGGCTGCTCGCATGGGCATGAGCCTATACGGCGCAGCCGAAGCATCCACTTCATCACGATGGCACTCCAACACGGCCCCGAAAAGATCGCAAGCAGGTTCTTAGGCCCTCCAAACCACAGCCTGCGCCGTGCTCGGCAGCACCTGGCCGCCGAGGCAGGGTTTCACCCAGTGAGGAGTTTCCCGTAAATTGTCGTCGGCAAGACAAGATAACGTCAAAGTCGTCCTTACATTGGACCCCGACGCGCTAACACATCCGGACAGATGGAAGCGCCCGCCGCGGTCGCCGCGCGGACACCCATTTCTCATCGAGGACACGCAATGTTGACCACGTTCCCGAAATTGCTGCTCCAGCATGCCGCCGAGCGCCCCCACGCCCCGGCCCTGCGTGAAAAGGAATATGGCATCTGGCAGACCCACACGTGGGCGGACCTGGTGCGCCTGGTTGAACAGATCGCCGCGGGCCTGCACCAGGCCGGACTGCAACGCCACGAACACCTCGTGGTGATCGGCGCCAACCGCCCCCGGCTGTACGCCACCATGCTGGCGGCGCAGTCGCTGGGCGCCATCCCCGTGCCGCTGTACCAGGACGCCGTGGCGGCCGAGTGCATCTTCCCGCTGAACAACGCCGATGTGCGCTTTTGCCTGGTGGAAGACCAGGAGCAGGTGGACAAACTGCTGGAGATCCGCGAGCAGTGCCCCCGGATCAGCCACATCTACTACGACGACCCACGCGGCCTGCGCAAGTACACCGAAGAGGGCCTGTCCTCGCTGGACGCGCTCATCGAATCCGGCAAGGCCTTTGCCGCCAGCCAGCCCGGCTGGTTCCCGGCCGAGGTGGCCAAAGCCCAGCCCGGCGACGTGGCCGCGATGTTCTTCACCTCGGGCACCACAGGCAACCCCAAGGGCGTGGTTCACACGCACAGCACGCTGCTGGACCGCGCCTCGGCCGGTGCCGAGTTCGACAAGCTCACCGGCAGCGAGGAGGTGCTGGCCTACCTGCCCCCGGCATGGATCGGCCAGAACATCTTCAGCTACGCGCAATGGCTGGCCTGCGGCTACGTGGTCAACTGCCCCGAGTCGGCCAGCACGGTGACCATCGACCTGAAGGAAGTCGGCCCCACCTATTACTTCGCGCCACCCCGCATTTTTGAAGGTCTGCTCACCAGCGTGATGATCCGCATGGAAGACGCTGGCGCCCTCAAGCGCAAGATGTTCGAGGCCTGCATGCGCGTGGCCAAGCGCGTGGGCCCGGCCTTGATGGACGGCGAGCCCGTGGGCACGCTCGACCGCCTCAAGTACGCCCTGGGGAATGTGCTGGTGTACGGCCCGCTGCGCAACAACCTGGGTTTCAGCCGCGTGCGCGTGGCCTATACGGCGGGTGAAGCCATCGGCCCCGACCTGTTCACGTTCTACCGCTCCATCGGCATCAACTTGAAGCAGCTGTACGGCTCGACCGAGACCGCCGTGTTCGTGTGCCTGCAGCCCGACAACCAGGCGCGCGCCGACACCGTGGGCGTGCCGATCCGCGGCGTTCAGATCAAGGTGGCCGACAACGGCGAGATCCTCGTCAAGTCGGCTGGGCTGCTCAAGGAGTACTACAAGAACCCCGCTGCCACGGCCGAGGTGCTCACGGCCGACGGCTGGTATCACACCAGCGATGCGGGCTTTCTGGATGCGCACGGCCACCTCAAGATCATCGACCGCGTGAAGGACGTGGGCCGCATCCAGGGCGGCGCCAACGACGGTGCCATGTTCGCGCCCAAGTACGTGGAAAACAAGCTCAAGTTCTTCCCGCACATCAAGGAAGTCGTGGCCCTGGGCGACAAGCGCGAGAAGGTGTGCGTGATGGTCAACATCGACTTCGACGCCGTGGGCAACTGGGCCGAGCGGCGCAACCTGCCCTATGCCGGCTACACCGACCTCGCCCAGAAACCCGAGGTCTACGAACTCATCCGCGAATGCATCGAGAAGGTGAACGCCGACCTCGCCACCGACGCCATGCTCGCGGGCAGCCAGATCAGCCGCTTCCTGGTGCTGCACAAGGAGCTGGACGCCGACGATGGCGAACTCACGCGCACCAACAAGGTCCGCCGCGGCTTCATTGCCGAGAAGTACGCCGTGCTGGTGGATGCGCTGTACGCAGGCCGCACCGAGCAGTACATCGAGACGCAGGTTAAGTTCGAAGACGGTCGCACCGGCAGCGTGAGCGCCACGCTCAAGCTGATGGATACGAAAACGTTCGCCCCCGTGAAGGCCGCCGCATGAAGCCCGCGCTCTATCCGCTGGAGAAGCCCCCCATCATGAACACCAAGAAGATTGGCGACGTCATCCTCGATGTCCAGAACATCAGCCTCCGGTTCGGCGGTGTGAAGGCGCTGACCGACATCTCCTTCAATGTGAAAGAGCACGAGATCCGCGCCATCATCGGCCCCAACGGCGCGGGCAAGAGCTCCATGCTCAACTGCATCAACGGCGTGTACACCCCGTCCGAAGGCTCGATCACCTTCCGCGGCAAGACCTTCGACCACATGAACTCGCGCCAGGTGGCCGAGATGGGCGTGGCGCGCACCTTCCAGAACCTGGCGCTGTTCAAGGGCATGAGCGTGATCGACAACATCATGACCGGCCGCAACCTCAAGATCAAAAGCAACCTCTTGATGCAGGCGCTGCGCCTTGGCCCCGCCGAGCGCGAGGAAATCCGCCACCGCGAGTACGTCGAGCACATCATCGACTTCCTGGAAATCCAGGCCTACCGCAAGACGCCCGTGGGGCAGCTGCCTTACGGCCTGCAAAAGCGCGTGGACCTGGGCCGCGCACTGGCCATGGAGCCGCAGGTGCTGCTGCTGGACGAACCCATGGCCGGCATGAACGTGGAAGAGAAGCAGGACATGTGCCGCTTCATCCTGGACGTGAACGACGAATTCGGCACCACCATCGTGCTCATCGAACACGACATGGGCGTGGTGATGGACATCAGCGACCGCGTCGTGGTGCTCGACTACGGCAAGAAGATCGGCGATGGCAGCCCCGACGAAGTGCGCGGCAATGAGGACGTGATCCGGGCCTACCTGGGCACTTCGCACTGAAGCCCCGACGCGCAGGAGACAAACAAGATGGCATTCTTTCTGGAAACACTCATCGGCGGCCTCATGGCCGGCATGCTGTATTCACTGGTGGCCCTGGGCTTCGTGCTGATCTACAAGGCGTCGGGCGTCTTCAATTTCGCGCAGGGTGCCATGGTGCTGTTCGCAGCCCTGGCCATGGCCCGCTTTGCCGAATGGATTCCGAAGTGGACCGGCATCACGAGCCCCATCGTTGCCAACCTGGCGGCTTTCATCATCGCGGGCGCCATCATGTTCGTGGTGGCGTGGGTGATCGAAAAACTCGTACTGCGCCACCTCGTGAACCAGGAAGGCGCCACGCTGCTGATGGCCACGCTGGGCATCACCTACTTCCTCGAAGGCCTGGGCCAGACGATGTTCGGCAGCGACATCTACAAGATCGACGTCGGCATGCCCAAGGACCCGATCTTCATGCTGGAGAGCATGTTCCAGGGCGGCATCCTGGTGAACAAGGAAGACGTGATCGCCGCCGCCATCGCCGCGGGTCTGGTGGCCCTGCTGTCGGTGTTCTTCCAGAAAACCTCCACGGGCCGCGCCCTGCGCGCCGTGGCGGACGACCATCAGGCCGCGCAGTCCATCGGCATTCCGCTCAACCGCATCTGGGTCATCGTGTGGTGCGTGGCCGGCGTCGTGGCGCTGGTGGCCGGGATGATCTGGGGCAGCAAGCTCGGCGTGCAGTTCTCGCTGACCACCGTGGCGCTGCGCGCGCTGCCGGTGGTGATCCTCGGCGGCCTGACTTCGGTGCCCGGCGCCATCATCGGCGGGCTGATCATCGGCGTGGGCGAGAAGCTCTCGGAGGTGTACCTGGGCCCGTTCGTGGGCGGGGGCATCGAGATCTGGTTTGCGTATGTGCTGGCGCTGGTGTTCTTGCTGTTCCGCCCTCAGGGGTTGTTCGGCGAGAAGATCATCGATCGCGTGTAACCCATAAGAACAACAGGAGACACCCATGCTCTACCGCGAAAACGGCCAGTTCAAGACGAGCTACCGCGCCGACCAGCAGATCTTCCCCATCGCGCAGGACCGCATCGCCATCGGCCTCATCCTGGCCGTGGCCTTCCTGGTGGTGCCAGCACTCGCCAGCGACTACATCTTCCGCGCCATTCTGATTCCCTTCGTCATCATGGCGCTGGCAGCGCTGGGGGTGAACATCCTCGTGGGCTACTGCGGGCAGATCTCGCTGGGCTCGGGCGCATTCATGGCGGTGGGTGCCTACGGGGCCTACAACTTCTTCGTGCGCTTTCCCGGCATGCCGCTCATTCCGGCACTCATCCTGGGCGGCCTCTGCGCCACCTTCTTCGGCATCCTGTTCGGGCTGCCCAGCCTGCGCGTCAAGGGCCTGTACCTGGCCGTGGCGACGCTGGCCGCGCAGTTCTTTTCCGACTGGATGTTCCTGCGCATCAAGTGGTTCACCAACAATTCCGACTCGGGGTCGGTGTCGGTGAGCAACCTGCAGGTGCTGGGCATGCCTATCGACAGCGCCGCGAGCAAGTACCTGTTCTGCCTGGCGCTGCTGGTGATCGTGGCCCTGCTCGCCAAGAACCTGGTGCGCGGCGCCATCGGCCGCGAGTGGATGGCCATCCGCGACATGGACGTGGCCGCCGCCGTGATCGGCATCCGCCCCATGTACGCCAAGCTCAGCGCGTTTGCCGTGAGCTCCTTCATCGTGGGCATGGCCGGCGCGCTGTGGGCCTTTGTCCACCTGGGCGCGTGGGAGCCTGCGGCCTTCTCGGTGGAGGTCTCGTTCCGCCTGCTGTTCATGGTCATCATCGGCGGCCTCGGCTCCATCATGGGCGCGTTCTTCGGGGCCGCCTTCATCGTGGTGCTGCCGATCTTCCTGAACCAGTTCCTGCCGGCCTTCCTGGGCCTGTTCGGGCTGGAGATCTCCACGGCCGGCATCTCGCACGCCGAGCTGATGATCTTCGGCGCGCTGATCGTGTGGTTCCTGATCGTCGAGCCTCACGGCCTGGCCAAGCTGTGGTCCACGGCCAAGCAGAAGCTGCGTCTCTGGCCCTTCCCCCACTGATCCCCTGCCAGTTTTTCCCGTGCTTCAACACATTCATCCAAAGGAGACATCCATGAAGCTTTCGAAAATCGTGATCGCCGCCGCGGTGGTTGCAGCAGGTGCTTCGTCCGTCACGACGAGCGCCTTCGCGCAAGCCAAGGAACAGTTCTTCCCGCTGCTGTCCTACCGCACGGGTCCCTATGCGCCCAACGGCGTGCCCTGGGCCAACGGCAAGCAGGACTACATCAAGATGATCAATGCCCGCGATGGTGGCATCAACGGTGTGAAGCTCACCTTTGAAGAGTGCGAAACGGGATACGCCACGGACCGCGGCGTGGAGTGCTACGAGCGCCTCAAGAGCCGCCCTGGCGTGACGCTGTTCGACCCGCAGGCCACCGGCATCACCTTCGCGCTGACCGAGAAGGCGCCCGTGGACAAGATCCCGCTGATGACGCTGGGCTATGGCCTGTCGGTGGCCCAGGACGGCATGGCCTTCAAGTGGAACTTCCCCTTCATGGGAAGCTACTGGACGGGCGCGGACATCCTGATCCAGCACCTGGGCAAGGCCAACGGCGGCCTGGAAAAGCTCAAGGGCAAGAAGATCGCGCTGGTCTACCACGACAGCCCATTTGGCAAGGAGCCCATCCCGCTGCTGCAGGAGCGCGCCAAGATGCACGGCTTCGAGCTGCAGATGCTGCCCGTGACCGCACCGGGTGTGGAGCAGAAAGCCACCTGGCTGCAGGTGCGCCAGAGCCGCCCCGACTACGTGCTGCTGTGGGGCTGGGGCGTGATGAACTCGACCGCCCTCAAGGAAGCCCAGGCCACGGGCTACCCGCGCGACAAGATGTACGGCGTGTGGTGGGCCGGCGCCGAGCCGGATGTGCGCGACGTGGGTGAAGGCGCCAAGGGCTACAACGCACTCGCGCTGAACACCTCGGGCCAGAGCCCCAAGGTGATCCAGGACATCCTGAAGCACGTGCACGAGAAGGGCCAGGGGACCGGCCCCAAGGACGAAGTGGGTTCGGTGCTGTACACGCGCGGCGTGATCATCCAGATGCTGGCGGTGGAAGCCGTGCGCCGTGCGCAGGAACGCTTTGGCAAGGGCAAGGTCATGACCGGCGAGCAGGTGCGCTGGGGCATGGAAAACCTCAACCTCGACCAGAAGAAGCTCGACGCCATGGGCTTTGCGGGCGTGATGCGCCCCCTGTCCACCAGCTGCGCCGACCACATGGGCTCGACCTGGGCGCGCGTGCACACCTGGGACGGCAGCAAGTGGAACTTCTCTTCCGACTGGTACCAGGCGGATGAGCAGATCCTCAAGCCCATGATCAAGGCCGGTGCGGACAAGTACCTGGCGGACAAGAAGATGACGCGACGCGACGCTGCGGACTGCCAGTCTTGATTCGGACCATCCCCCTGAGGCGCTGACGCGCCTTCCCCCTTCTCTCGAATCGCTGGCGCGATTCGGGAAGGGGGACGCCACCGGTGCGGCGGGGCGGCCCTTGCACGGTGGCCCCAGTTTGGGCTGCGACAGTGTTTACGGCCGGTGATCTGTGGTTGCTCCTTTGGGGCAGCCGCCAATCCAAAGAATTGCTTGCAGCTCTTTGGATTGGCACAGCGAAGGAACACCATGGACTCTTCCAACAGCAATATCGTTCTCAACGTCAACGGCATCGAGGTCATCTACAACCACGTGATCCTGGTCCTCAAGGGCGTCTCGCTGCAGGTGCGCGAGGGCAGCATCGTGGCCATCCTGGGGGGCAACGGGGCGGGCAAGACCACCACGCTGCGCGCCATCTCCAATTTGCTCAAGGGCGAGCGGGGCGAGGTGACCAAGGGCAGCATCGAGCTGCGCGGCGAGCGCATCGAAAACCTGTCTCCCGCTGACCTGGTCAAGCGCGGCGTGGTGCAGGTGATGGAGGGGCGGCACTGCTTTGCCCACCTGACCATCGAAGAGAACCTGATGACCGGCAGCTACACCCGCACCAGCAAGGGCGAGATCGCGGCCAACCTGGAGAAGGTCTACAACTACTTTCCGCGCCTGAAGACACGGCGCACCTCGCAGGCGGCCTACACCTCGGGCGGCGAGCAGCAGATGTGCGCCATCGGCCGCGCGCTCATGGCCAACCCCAGCATGGTGCTGCTGGACGAGCCCTCGATGGGACTGGCGCCGCAGATCGTGGAAGAAGTTTTCAACATCGTGCAGGACCTGAACAAGAAGGAAAAGGTGACCTTCCTGCTGGCAGAGCAGAACACCAACATGGCCCTGAAATATTCCGACTACGGCTACATCATGGAAAGCGGCCGCGTGGTGATGGACGGGGCCGCGAGCGACCTGGCCAACAACGAGGACGTGAAGGAGTTCTACCTGGGCGTAGGGGGCGGCGAGCGCAAGAGCTTCAAGGATGTCAAGAGCTACAAGCGGCGCAAGCGCTGGCTGGCCTGACATGCCCCCTGTGGCGCTGCGCGCCTTCCCCCTCAGGGGGACGCACCCGGTGGCCTGGCAAAGCCAGTTCCACGGGTGCGCTGGTGGGGCAGCGCGGGCGACCAGGGCGTTGTCTATTTTCAGACCTCGCAGAAATTCACTCTTGATTTCATAGCTGCTTGCGCTTGCCGGATAAGCGCTAGAGGCCGATTTGATTCAAAACCACCATCTCACAAGGAAACCCAGGCATGAGCACGTTTTATGACGACCTGGAAACCCGCAGTCCAGCCGAGCGCGAAGCGGCCTTGATGGCGGCGCTGCCGCGGCAGATCGCCCATGCCCAGAAGGCTTCACCGGCATTTGCCAGCATCCTGGCGGGTGTGGATGCGGTTGCCATCAACAGCCGCGCAGCCTTGGCGCAACTGCCCGTGACGCGCAAGTACGAGCTGCTGGAACGCCAGCAGGCGGGCCGGGCTGCCAACGTGTTTGGCGGCTTCAGCGCGCTGGGGTTCGGGCCGGGCATGACGCGCGTGTTCGCCAGCCCCGGCACCATCTACGAACCCGAGGGCACGCGGCCGGACTACTGGCGCATGGCGCGGGCCATCTACGCGGCGGGGTTTCGGCGCGGGGACCTGATCCACAACAGCTTCAGCTACCACTTCGTACCCGCGGGCTCGATGATGGAGACCGGCGCGCATGCACTGGGCTGCACCGTGTTCCCGGGCGGCACGGGACAGACCGAGCAGCAGGTGCAGGCCATGGCCGAGCTGAAACCAGCGGGCTACATCGGCACGCCGAGCTTCCTGAAGATCATCGTGGAGAAGGCCGCCGAGCTGGGCGTGCCGCTGCCCACGGTGACCAAGGCCATGGTGTCGGGCGAAGCCTTCCCGCCCAGCCTGCGCGACTGGTTTGCCCAGCGCGGCATTGCGGGATACCAGTGCTACGCCACGGCCGACCTGGGCCTGATCGCCTACGAGACCTCGGCCCGCGAAGGCCTGGTGCTGGACGAAGGTGTGATCGTCGAGATCGTGCGCCCCGGCACGGGCGACCCGGTGCCCGAAGGTGAGGTGGGCGAGCTGGTGGTGACCACGCTCAACCCCGACTACCCGCTAATCCGCTTCGGTACGGGCGACCTCTCGGCCGTGCTGCCCGGCCCCTGCCCCACGGGCCGGACCAACACCCGCATCAAGGGCTGGATGGGCCGGGCCGACCAGACCACCAAGGTGCGCGGCATGTTCGTGCACCCCGGCCAGGTGGCGCAGATCGCCAAGCGCTTTCCGCAGGTGCTGCGCGCGCGGCTGGTCGTCAGCGGCGAGATGGCCAATGACCAGATGGTGCTGCAGGTGGAAACAAATGAAACCGCCGAGGGCCTGGCGCGCCTCCTGGGCGACGCCATCCGCGAAGTGACCAAGCTGCGCGGCGACGTGCAGATGGTGGCGCCCGGCACCCTGCCCAACGATGGCAAGGTGATCGAGGACGCACGCAGCTACCAATAGCAGCCCGCAAAGCGCCGCCACGGCGTTTTGCGATAGCGCAAGAGCGCACCACTTTGCGCAGCAGCCCGCGCAGTGTTTACCCTAACAAACGCTCTGCTTTTGATAGCGACATGCGCTTTATTCACGGCGCTTTCACTCCTGTTTTCCTGAAAGACCATGCTCCGCATGGGCTACGTAATTCCCGCAATGGCCGGGCTGCACCCCCTGGCTATCATGGCGCGTCATTTACAGGAGACACCATGAAAACGATGCTGAAAATCGCCTTGGCCGCAGCGGCCACCGTAGCCGCCTTTGGTGCTGCCGCCCAGGACTATCCCGCCAAGGACAAGACCATCACGATCGTGGTTCCATACGCTGCCGGCGGCCCCACCGACCGCGTGGCACGCGATCTGGCCGAAGCCCTGCGCAAGCCCCTGGGCGGCGTGAGCGTGGTGGTCGACAACGCGGCCGGTGCAGGCAGCACCATCGGCTCTGCCAAGGTTGCCCGTGCAGCACCCGATGGTTACACGCTGCTGCTCAACCACGTGAGCATGGCCACCATGCCCACGATGTATCGCAAGCTGTCCTTCAACGTCGCCAACGACTTCGAGTACCTGGGCATCATCAACGACGTGCCCATGACGCTGATCGCACGCCCCTCCATGCCCGCGAACAACTACAAGGAACTCTCCGCCTGGATCCAGCAGAACAAAGGCAAGATCAACCTGGGCAACGCCGGCCAGGGTTCCGCTTCGCACCTGTGCGGGCTGATGTTCCAGAGCGCGCTGCAGGCCGACATGACCCCCGTGCCGTACAAGGGCACCGCTCCGGCCATCACCGACCTGATCGGCGGCCAGATCGACCTACTGTGCGACCAAACCACCAACACCACCTCGCAGATCGAAGGCAAGAAGGTCAAGGCGTATGCCGTGACCACCTCCAAGCGCCTGACCACGCCCGCCCTGAAGGACCTGCCCACGCTGGCGGAATCCGGCGTAAAGGACTTCAGCGTGACCATCTGGCACGGCCTGTATGCGCCCAAGGGCACGCCCGCGCCGGTGCTGACCAAGATCAACGATGCCCTGAAGACTGCGCTGAAGGACCCTGAGTTCATCAAGAAGCAGGAAGGCCTGGGCGCCGTGGTCGCCACCGACAAGCGCGTGGAATCCGCCGAACACAAGAAGTTCGTGGCGGCCGAGACCGAAAAGTTTGGCGCTGTGATCAAGGCCGCCGGCTCCTACGCCGACTGACTTGACAACCCCCTGTTGCGCCAGAGTAGCTGCCACGCAGTGCTCTGGGCATGCCCCTGCGGCAAGCCACTGCATTCCTCGGAGTGTGGTGGCTTTTTTTCTTGGCCATGGCCGCAGCCCCGCAAGGCGCATGGTGGCTTGGGACTTCTTCAGCTCACCTCCATCCGCCACAGCGCTTGTGAAATCCGCTCCGCCAGGGCCTTCAGCGGGGTACTGAGCTCGGCCTCAATCTCCGAAGCGCTCTGCTGCGTAGTGACGCTCATGTTGAGCACATAGATGGCGCCGCCTGGCGCGACGACAGGCCGCGCAAGAGCCACTACCTCCGGTTGCCACGTAGCGACGCAATAGCCCTTGCGCGCGAACAGTTGCACGGCCTGCAGGATCTCTTCGCGCAGCGCCCGCCAGCCGGAGCGTCGCTGCCGCCCCAGCCTCAACAGCAGCGCGCGCCGCTGTGCATCAGGCACGGCACACAAGTACGCACGGCCCAGCGACGTGAGTTCGATGGGCACGCGCTGGCCAGCCACCACGCTGCGCAAGGACACCTTGCGGTTGTAGCGGATGGACTCGAGATAGACCATCTCCTCCCGGTCCGCCACCGCCAAGCCCACATTCACGCGCAACTTTTCCGCGGCAGTCCGCATGAGCGGGGCCGCTGCCTGCAGCACGGGCGAGCCCGAGCGCATGGCATGCGCGAAGCTGAGCACGGGCGCGGCCAGGCGGTAGGCGCGGCGCTGCAAGTCGTGCTCCAGCAGACCACATTGCACCAGCGTCTGCGTGAGCCGGCTCACGGTGGCGCGTGAAAGGCCCGTGCGCTCGCACAGCTCGCCATTGCCCAGCAGATCGGCTCCCGGGCGGAAAGCGCGCAGGATCTCCACGCCGCGCTCCAGCGAGCGGTTCAGCGTCGGTTCTTCGTGGTGCTTGCGCCTCGCGGCGTCTCGGGCAGATGTCGCCATGGATGAATAGATCCTGCTGGTTATTTCCATTCAGTGGAATTGGGGAGGTGCTCTTCGTGGGGGGTTCTTTTACGCTTCCCTTGCGAATCAGGCGGCACGCGATGCCGCCGCCGGAATGCCCCGGCCCCTGGGCAAATCACCCATGAACGGAGACAAGAAATGTACCCATCCCTGCCTTCTGTGCGCTCGCGCCTTGCGGCGTTGCTCACTGCCACAGCCGTTGTGGCCGGATTCCAGGCAGCGTCTGCGCGCGCTGCGTTTCCAGAAAAACCCGTGCGCATTGTCGTGCCCTTCGCACCCGGCGGCGGCACCGACCTGGTGGCGCGGTCACTCACCACGGTCATGGGCCAGGAGCTGGGTCAGCCCGTCATCATCGACAACAAGCCCGGCGCAGGCACCATCATCGGCACGGACATCGCGGCCAAGAGCCCTGCCGATGGCTACACCCTCGTCATGGCCACGGTGGCCCATGTGGTGAACCCCAGCCTCCAGCCCAAGCTGCCCTACAACCATGAGAAGGCGTTCACGCCGGTCATGCTGGTGGGCGTCTCGCCGAACGTGCTGGTGGTGCGCGACAGCAGTCCATTCAAGTCCGTCAAGGACGTCATCGCGGCCGCCAAGGCCTCCCCCGGCAAGCTGTCCTTCGCCTCGCAAGGGGCCGGCACCTCCGCCCACCTGGCCGGTGAGCTGTTCAAGAACCTCACCGGCACCAACCTCATCCATGTGCCTTACCGCGGCGCGGGCCCGGCCCTCACCGACCTGCTGGGCGGCCAGGTGGATGTCATGTTTGCCACCGCAGCGGCCGTGGGCGCCATGGTGGAAAAGGGACAGCTGCGCGCGCTCGCCGTCACCACCGCCACCCGCTCTCCGGCGCCGGCCCTCGCCAAGGTGCCCACCGTGGCAGAGAGCGGTGTGCCGGGCTATGTGGCCGACAGCTGGTACGGGCTGTTCGCGCCGGCCGGCACGCCTGCCGACGTGATCGAAAAACTCAACAGCGCCGCCAAGAAGGCAGCCCAAACCGAGGCCTTCCGCAAGAAGCTGGAAGCCGAGGGGCTGGTCATCAAGGCGGGCACCCCCGCGGAGTTTGACACCTACGCGAAGGGCGAGGAGGCCCGCTGGCGCAAGGTCGTCAAGGACAACAACATCACCACCGAATAGTGTTCTGAAAGCACAGAAATGACCTCCCAGCTGATCAAACTGAGCGTTGCCAACGGCATCGCGACCCTCGCCCTCAACCGCCCCGAAAAGCGCAACGCGATGAGCGACGCCATGCGAAGCGAATTCATCGCCGCGCTGGAGCATGTGAGCGCCGAGAAATCCATTCGCGCCCTGGTGCTGACCGGCAACGGCAAGGGCTTCTGCGCAGGCGGCGACATCGCGGGCATGGAGCGCCGCATGAGCGCGCCCACCGGCGAGATCGCCTTCAACGGCTGGCACCGCCAGCAAGGCGTGCACTACACGCAGACCCTGCTGCACACGATGCCCAAGCCCACCATCGCGGCCGTGAACGGTTCCGCCTCGGGCCTGGGGGCCGACACCGCGCTGGCGTGCGACTTCATCATCGCCAGCGAGTGGGCGAACTTCTCCTGGTCGTACATCCACCGCGGCATCATCCCCGACGGCGGCGGCATGTACTTCCTGCCGCGCCGCGTGGGCCTGCCCCGGGCCAAGGAGCTGATCTTCACCGGCCGCAAGGTGGACGTGGAGGAGGCGCTGGCCCTGGGCATCGTGGACCGCAAGACCTCGGCCGACACCTTGGTGGCCGATGCGCAGGCCTGGGCGGCCGAGCTGAGCAAGGGCTCGGCCACCGCGCTGGCGCTGGGCAAGACCATCCTGGACCAGAGCTTCGAACTCTCGGCACAGCAGGTGTTTTCGCAGGGCAGCCAGGCCCAGGGCATCTGCTACACCAGCACGGAGCACCGCGAGGCGGTGATGGCCTTCCTCGCGAAGGCCTCGGCCGCCACGACCACCCCAACGACCGGAAAGGAGTGAGCCCCATGAACGCCCTCTCCCGCCTGCTCAAGCCCCAAAGCGTTGCCATCATCGGCGCCTCTGCCGACGCCAGCAAGACCGCCGGGCGCCCCGTGTCCTATTTGCTCAAGCACGGGTTCGCCGGCCGCATCTATCCGGTCAATCCCAAGGTGGACCGCATCGGCGACCTGCCCTGCTACCCCGACATCGCCGCCCTGCCCGGCGTGCCCGACGTGGGCATCGTGCTGCTGGGCGCGGAGCGTGCCCACATCGCCGTGCGCGAGCTTGCCGAGCGCGGCACCGCCGCCGCCATCGTGCTGGCCAGCGGCTACACCGAAACCGGCGCTGAAGGCGCGCGCCGCCAGCAGCAGCTCATCGAAGCTGCGGGTCGCATGCGCATCCTGGGCCCCAACACCATCGGCCTGGTGAACCTTACTGACAACATCGTGCTGTCGGCCACGGGCGCGCTGGAGATGGAGCACTTTCCCGTGGGGGGCATCGGTGTGGTGTCCCAGAGCGGGGGCATCCTGGGGGCGCTGCTGTCGCGCGCTGCAGCGCGCGGCATCGGCCTGTCCAAGTTGATCTCCACCAGCAACGAGGTGGACCTGGAGCTGGCCGATTTCATCGACCACCTGGCGGACGACGAGGCCACCAAGGTCATCGCCCTGTACGTGGAAACCGTGCGCAACCCGGACAAGTTCCGTAACGCTTGCCTCAAGGCGGCGCGCGCGGGCAAGCCGGTGGTGGCGTTCAAGATCGGCCGGTCTGAAGCCGGCGCCCAGGCTGCCGTGTCGCACACCGGCGCGCTGGCGGGTGCCGACCGCATGTACGACGCGCTGTTCAAGCAGGTGGGCGTGATCCGCGCGCAGACCTTCAGCGACCTGCTGGACATGCCCGCAGCGCTGGCAACCGGGCGAAAACTGCACGGCCGGCGCGTGGCCATCCTCACCTCCACTGGAGGTGCCG
This sequence comes from Acidovorax sp., assembly GCF_022763525.1. Classification (GTDB taxonomy): domain Bacteria; phylum Pseudomonadota; class Gammaproteobacteria; order Burkholderiales; family Burkholderiaceae_C; genus Acidovorax. Next base: position 5,722 of record NZ_JALEGG010000019.1, on the reverse strand, counting down.
GCACGCTGGTGTCCGATGACCTGGGTCTCGCGGGCTTCGACACCCCTGCACCCGACGCCGCCACGGCCGAGGCCCTGCGCGCACTGCAAACCGGCGACCACGCCGTGCTGGACCGCAACCCCATCGACGTGACGTTGGCCGGCCTCAAGCCCGACCTGCTGCGCGGCGCCATCAAGGTGCTGCTGGCCAGCCCGAGCTATGACGCGCTCACCGTCATCGTGGGCTCGTCCAGCCTCGCCATGCCCGAGCTGCTGGCCGGCGCCATCGAGGACTGCCTGCCCCACTCCGACAAGCCGGTGATCGCCTACGTGAGCCCGCATGCGCCCGAAGTGGGTGCGCTGCTCACGCAGCGGGGGGTGCCCGCTTTTGCCGCCGCCGAGAGCTGCACGGCCGCGCTGCGCGCCATGCTGCAAGCGGCGGACCTGCAACCCCAGCTGGAAGCGAGCGCACCAGCAGCCGCCGTGCCGCTGGAGGCATTGCCCAGCGGCACACTGGACGAACACCAGGCCAAGCAGCTCTTTGCGCGCTTTGGCGTGCCGTGCGCGGGCGAGCGCATCGCCGCCACCCCCGCCGAGGCCGAAGCCGCAGCCCGCGAACTGGGCGGGCGCGTGGTGCTGAAGATCCTGTCGGCCGAGATCACGCACAAGAGCGACGTGGGCGGCGTGGCCGTGAACCTCACGCCCGAGAGCATTGGCACGCGCCTGCTGGCCATGGCCTCCGACGTAGAGGCCAAGGCCGGCGTGCAGCCCAGGCGCTTTCTCGTGCAGGAGATGGTGGCGGGCGGCACCGAGCTGATCCTGGGCATGCACCGCGATGCGCTGGGCACGGCCATCCTGCTGGGCATGGGCGGCGTGACGGCGGAGCTGTTCAAGGACACCACCATGCGCCTGCTGCCGCCCGAGGGTGGCCTCTCGCGCGCCGACGCGCTGGCCATGGCGCAGGAGCTCAAGACCTGGCCGCTGCTGGACGGCTTCCGGGGCCGTCCCAAGGCCGACGTGCCCGCGCTCGTCGATGCCATCATGGCCTTCTCGCAAATGGCCGCGCAGCTGGGCGAGCGCTTGGTGGAGGCCGAGATCAACCCGGTCTTCGTGTTGCCCCAGGGCCAGGGCGTGCGCGCCGCCGACGGCGTGGTGGTGCTGGCCTGAGGACGCGCCATGGATGCACAGCACAAGGTGCGCCTGGAGCGCGAGGGCAGCGTGGGCGTCATCGTCATCGACAACCCGCCCATCAACGCCGGCTCCGCCGCCGTGCGCGCGGGGCTACTCAGCGCAATCCAGGCCGTGCAGGCCGATGCCAGCCTGCAGGCGGCCATCCTCATCGGCGCGGGCAAGACCTTCATCGCCGGCTCAGACCTGCGCGAATTCGGCCTGCGCCTGGTAGAGCCGCAGCTGCCCGATGTGATCGCCGCCATCGAGGCCTGCCCCAAGCCCTTTGTGGCGGCGCTGCATGGTGCGGCGCTGGGCGGTGGCTTTGAGTTGGCACTGGGCTGCGACGCCCGCGTGGCCGCGCCCGGCACCGTGGTCGGACTGCCAGAGGTCACGCTGGGCATCATCCCCGGCGCGGGCGGCACACAGCGGCTGCCGCGCATCGTGGGCGTGCCGCGCGCGATCGCCATGGTCTGCTCGGGCGAACGCGTCCCGGCCGCACAGGCGCTGCAGGCAGGCTTGGTGGACGATCTGGCCGCCAGCGAGGCCAGCTTGCGCACCGCCGCCGTCGCACGTGCCGAAGCGTTGGCCGCACGCGGCGGCAAGCGCCGTCTGCGCGACCTGCCCGTGCCGGAGTCCGACGCTGCGGCCATCGAAGCTGCCGCCGAGGCCGCCCTCAGGGCGGGCAAGCGCCGCCCGCAAGTGGCTGCGGCCATTGCCGCCGTGCGGTCCACCGCCACGCTGCCCATCGACGAAGGCCTGCGCCAGGAGCGCGAAGTGTTCCAGCGCCTGCGCCTGGGCCGCGAAGCCCGCGCGCTGCGGCACCAGTTCTTTGCCGAGCGCGACAGCGCCCGAGTGCCCGTACTGCAAGGCGTGGCGCCTCGGTCAGCGGACACGGTGGCCGTGCTCGGCGCCGGCACCATGGGCACGGGCATCGCCTTGGCGGCGCTGGCGGCTGGCTGCACCGTGCTGCTGATCGAGCAGGACGCGGCGGCCCTGGAGCGCGGCACCCAGCGCATCCACCACCACTACGCCGACCGGACGCGCGCCGGTAAGCTGGACGCCGCGCAGGCCCACGCACAGCAGCAGCGCCTGCACCCAGGCCTGGACTGGAGCGCACTGGCCGAGGCCGATCTGGTGATCGAGGCCGTGTTCGAAGACCTGGAGGTCAAGCAGCAGGTGTTCGCGCGCATCGGTGCCATCGCCCGGCCCGGCGCCGTGCTCGCCAGCAACACCTCCTACCTGGACCTGGATGCCATTGCCAACGCCACCCAACGGCCGCAGGATGTGATCGGCCTGCACTTCTTCAGCCCCGCGAACGTGATGCGCCTCCTGGAGGTGGTGCGCGGCGCGGCCAGCGCGCCCGATGCGCTGGCCACCGGCATGGCCTTCGGCCGCCGCCTGGGCAAGCTGCCCCTGCTCACGGGCAATGCCTTCGGGTTTGTAGGCAATCGTTTGTATGCGGCTTACCGCCGCCAGTGCGAGTTCCTGATCGAGGAAGGCGCCTGGCCCGGGCAGGTGGACGCGGCGCTGCAGCAGTTCGGCTTTGCCATGGGCCCCTTCGCGGTGGCCGACCTCTCGGGGCTGGACATCGCCTGGCGCATGCGCCAGGCCCACGCCGCCAAGCGCGACCCGGCAGCCCGCTACGTGGACATCCCCGACCGGCTGTGCGAGGCCGGCCGCCTGGGCCGCAAGACGGGCGCGGGCTACTACCGGTACAGCGAAAGCGGCGAGCGCACGGTGGACCCCGCCGTGCACGCGGTGATCGCCCAGGCCCGTGCCGTAAAGGGCATCGCGCCTCGCAAGGTGGACGACGCCGAAATCCAGCGCCGGGCCCTGCTCGCGCTGGCCAACGAAGCCGCATTGCTGCTGGCCGAAGGCGTGGCCGCACACCCCACCGATGTGGACTTGGCCTTGGTCAACGGCTACGGATTTCCGCGCTGGGAAGGCGGCGTGGTGTTCTGGGCCCGCGAACGCGGCGAACAGGCCCTGCGCGAGGACTTCGCCTGGTTGGCGGACGTCAGCGAGCCGGGCAGCCGGCGGGGTGATCCGTCGGTGCTGCTGAGCTCGGCCGGCTAAGCGGACAGGCACTCCACCTGCTGCGGACATTGAAGCAACCCCATCTGGAAATGAACTGATGAACCGACAAGCCTTTATCTGTGACGCCGTGCGCACCCCCTTCGGCCGCTACGGTGGCAGCCTCTCGGGCGTGCGCGCCGACGACCTGGGCGCCGTGCCGCTCAAGGCCCTGATGGCCCGCCACCCCCAGCTGGACTGGGAGGCAGTGGCCGACATCATCTACGGCTGTGCCAACCAGGCCGGCGAGGACAACCGCAATGTGGCGCGCATGGCGGCGCTGCTGGCCGGCCTGCCCGTGGGGCTACCGGGCAGCACCGTGAACCGGCTGTGCGGATCGGGCCTGGACGCGCTGGGCACGGCGGCGCGCGCCATCAAGGCGGGCGAAGCGAGCCTGATGCTGGCCGGCGGGGTGGAAAGCATGAGCCGTGCGCCCTTCGTGATGGGCAAGGCCGAGACCGCCTTCTCGCGCGCCGCCCGAGTTGAGGACACCACCATCGGCTGGCGCTTGGTGAACCCGCAGATGAAAGCCCTCTACGGCGTGGACAGCATGCCCGAGACCGCCGAGAACGTGGCCACCGACTACGGCATCGCCCGCGAGGACCAGGACCGCATGGCCCTGGCCTCGCAGCGCAAGGCCCTCGCCGCCCAGCAACGCGGCTTCTTCGACGCGGAGATCGTGCCCGTGATGGTCCCGCAAAAGAAGGGCGATGCCGTGGCCGTGGTGCGCGATGAGCACCCGCGCGAGACCACGCTGGAGGCACTGGCCCGGCTGCCGGGCGTGGTGCGGCCGGGCGGCACGGTGACGGCCGGCAACGCCTCGGGCGTGAACGATGGCGCCTGCGCGCTGCTGCTGGCCGATGAAGCCGCGGCCGCGCGCCACGGCCTCACGCCGCGTGCCCGCGTGGTGGCCATGGCCACGGCCGGTGTGCCGCCGCGCGTCATGGGCATGGGGCCCGCTCCCGCCACCCGCAAGGTACTGGCACTGGCCGGCCTCACACTGGCGCAGATGGACGTGATCGAGCTCAACGAAGCCTTTGCCGCACAGGGCCTGGCCGTGCTGCGCGACCTGGGCCTGCCCGACGACGACGAGCGGGTGAACCCCAACGGCGGCGCCATTGCGCTGGGCCACCCGCTGGGCGCCTCGGGTGCCCGGCTGGCCACCACCGCCATCAACCAGCTGCATGCCACGGGTGGTCGCTACGCGCTGTGCACGATGTGCATCGGGGTGGGCCAGGGCATTGCGGTGGTGTTGGAGCGGGTGTGAGCGAAGCCTCGGGACTGGCACAGTGGACAACGAACCCTTGCGCTTCATCGCCGAGCTGGAGCGGCTGGCCGAGCGCCACGACATCGCGGTGCCCGGCACGGATGCCCGCATCGCCTGGCGCCGCTTTGGATCGGGCGGCCCGCCCGTGGTGCTTCTGCATGGCGGCCATGGCAGCTGGCTGCACTGGGCGCGTAATGTGCAGGCGCTGGCGGCTTTCCACACGGTGTGGGTGCCTGACCTGCCGGGCTATGGCAACTCCACCGGCGGTGCGGACCTCACGCTCGAATCCATCGTCGCGCTTCTCAAGACCTCGCTCGACTGCCTGATCGGCGCCAACGCCCGCGTGCAAGTCGTGGGCTTTTCCTTTGGCGGCCTGGTGGCGGCGGCCCTGGCCATGGAGCACGGCGCCGTCTGCAGTCTGGCGCTGCTGGGCCCCGCAGGACATGGCGGACCACGCCGCCCCCAGGGCGAGCTGCGCCCCTGGCAGCCAGCCCATGTCCGGGGCAATGCACAGGCCCTGGACGACGCCCTGCGGCACAACCTGGGCGTTCAGATGCTGCAGGGCGCGCACAGCGTGGATGCCGCGGCGCTGCACATCCACCGCGAGGCCTGCCTGCGCACGCGCTTTCGCAGCAAATCCCTGTCCCGCGCAGGCGCGCTACCCGCCTTACTCGCCCGGTACGCTGGGCCCATCTTGCTGGCCTGGGGAGAACATGACGTGACCGCCGTCCCCGAAACCACCAGGCCGCTGCTGGCCCAGCGCACGGATTCCAGCCGCTTCGTGGTGGTGCCCGGCGCAGGACACTGGGTGCAGTACGAAGCCGCCGCCGACATCAACGCCCTGCTGCTGCAGTGGCTCAACCCTTTCCCCCTCCCCGAAGAGACCTGAGATGCACGCCACCGAAGTACTGGGCCACTACGCCACCGAATTCCATCGCCAGCCGCTGCCCGAGGCCGTCATCCACCATGCCAAGCGGGCCGTGATCGACTGGTACGCCTCCCTTTTCCCCGGCCTGGCTGCGGCGCCCGTCGCCATCCTGGAGCAGGCCCTGGTGGAGGACCTGGACCGGGGCCGCGCGCGGCTGGGCAACGGGCGCAGCAGTACCGCGCGTACGGCGGCGCTCATCAACGGCACGGCCGCCCACGCGGCGGAGGTGGACGACAGCTTCCGCGACGCGATGTACCACCCGGGCGCCGCCACCATCGCGGCAGCGCTGGCGGCTGCGCAGGACCG
>NZ_JALEGG010000198.1 GCF_022763525.1 Acidovorax sp. | reverse complement strand
TGCGCGAAAGAAAGTGGGGGAGTGGGTGTCGCCGGGCTCAGGAATCTGCAGCGAGGTTGCAGATGAGTCGGTCACCGGCCTGGAGCGTGGCTTGCGAGCGCGCAGCACGCCGCAGCGGCGCGGCGACGCTGGCGTTCGTGGCTGTCAAGGGGCTCGCAAACATCGGCGGGAATATAGGCAGGCGCCGTGCCTGCGTCAATCAATCCGCACTGCCATGGTGCGGATTGGCATGCAGCGGCATGGCCAGCGCCGCGCCGCCCGCTCAGACGCAGCGCCCGCCGTCCACCTCGATGCACACGCCGCTGATGAACGCGGCCTCGTCGCTAGCCAGGTAGAGCGCGGCGTTGGCCACGTCCAGTGCCGTGGAGAAGCGGCCCAGCGGAATGGTGGCCAGGAACTTGGCGCGGCGCGCCTCGTCCACGGGGCCACCCGCGAAATCGGCGGCCAGCCCGGTGTCGGGGTTGAACACGGGGTTGATGCAATTCACGCGGATGTTGTCCGGCCCCAGTTCGGCGGCCATGGACTTGCTGGTGATGATGACCGCGCCCTTGGATCCGTTGTACCAGGTCAGGCCCGGGCGGGGCCGCAGCCCGGCGGTGGAGGCGATGTTGATGATGCTGCCGCCCCCCGCGCGGCGCAGTTCGGGGACCGCGTGGATGGCCGACAGGTAGATGCTTTTCATGTTGATGGCATAGACCTTGTCGAACTCCTCCTCGCTCACCTCCAGCATGGGGCGGTTGCGGTGCGTCCAGCCGGCGTTGTTGACCACCACGTCCAGGCCGCCATGGCGGCGCACGGCCTCGTCGACCATGGCCTTGACCTCGGCAGACTTCGTCACGTCGGCCTTCACGAAGGCGGCGGTGCCGCCTGCCGCCGTGATCTCGTCCACCACGCGCAGGCCGCCGGCTTCGTTGATGTCGTTGACGATGACCTTGCCACCCTCGGCCGCCAGGCGCTTGGCGATGCCCTCGCCAATGCCGTTGCCGGCGCCGGTGACGATGATGGATTTGTTCTGCACGCGCATGGAATCGGTCTCCTGGGATACGGTTCTTTTGCTATCTATTTAATAGCTTCCAGCGCTTGAAAATAGAGCGCTGGCGTTCGTTTGTAAAAAATTTGTCAGCCGTGCCGGATGGCCACGGTCTTGAGCGTGGTGAAGCCGTAGAGCGCCTCAAAGCCCTTCTCGCGCCCGTAGCCGCTGGATTTGACGCCGCCAAAGGGCAGCTCCACACCGCCCGCCGCACCGTAGTTGTTGATGAACACCTGGCCGCTCTGCACGCGCTTGGCCATGCGGAACTGGCGGCTGCCGTCGCGCGTCCAGATGCCCGCCACCAGGCCGAACTGCGTGGCGTTGGCCAGCTCCACCGCGTGGTCTTCGTCCTGGAAGGCCATAGCCGACAGCACGGGGCCGAAGACTTCCTCCTGCGCCAGCCGGTGGCCCACCGGTACATCGCGCAGCAGGGTGGGGGCCTGGTAGTAGCCGGTCTCGGGGGCTTCGTCCACCACCACGCCCTGGGCCACCATGGGGATGCCGGCCACCTGCGCGTCGGAGAGGAAGTCCCACACGCGCTGTTGCTGCGTCTGGCGGATCAGTGGGCCCACGTCCAGGTCCATCGCGGCGGGGCCCACGCGCAGTGCCTCGAAGGCCTTGCCCAGGCGCTCCAGCAGGGGCTCGTAGATGAGCGAGTCGATCAGCACGCGCGAGCCGGCCGAGCAGGTCTGCCCGGCGTTCTGCACGATGGCGTTGATGACCACGGGGATGGCGGCGTCGAGGTCGGCGTCGGCAAAGATGATCTGCGGGCTCTTGCCGCCCAGCTCCAGTGTCACGGGGCAGTGGCGCTCGGCGGCCACCTGCTGGATCAGCGTGCCGATCTTGGGGCTGCCCGTGAAGCTGATGTGGTCGATGCCGGGGTGGCGCGCCAGCGCGTCGCCCACCTCGTGACCATAGCCGGTGACGATGTTGAGCGCGCCGGAGGGGAAGCCCACTTCGGCCGCCAGTTGCGCCACGCGGATCAGCGACAGGCAGGCGTCCTCTGCCGGCTTCACGACGCACACATTGCCTGCGGCCAACGCGCCGCCCACGCTGCGCCCAAAGATCTGCATGGGGTAATTCCAGGGGATCACGTGGCCCGTGACGCCATGCGGCTCGCGCCAGGTGAGCACGCTGTAGCCGTCGGGGTAGGGAATCGTCTCGCCGTGGAACTTGTCGCACGCACCGGCGTAAAACTCGAAGTAGCGCGCCAGCGCGATCGCATCGGCACGCGCCTGCTTGGTGGGCTTGCCGCAGTCGCGCTGCTCCAGCGCCGTGAGCTCATCGGCATGCTCCAGGATCTTGGCCGAGAGCTTTTGCAGCAGGCGGCCGCGCTCCACCGGGGCCAGCTTTTGCCACACCGCGTGGTAGCACTGTCGGGCCGAGTGCACCGCCGCGTCGATGTCGTCGGCATTGCTGCGCTGGATCTCATCGAAGGGCTGCCCGTCGGAAGGGTCGATCACGGGGATCGTGCGGCCAGAAGAGGACGGCACCGAAGCGTTGGCGATGTAGTTCAGTTGCATGGGGAGTGATTTTGCCTGGAAATGGAATGTGTGCTTAGTATTTGTATCGAAAATGCCGCTAGCGCTCATCCATTCGGCGTGAAAAGCTATGAATTCAATAGCATGAAGCGCGCAGGGCTGCCAGGTCCAGGATTTCCACCTCGCCGCGGTGCACGCGTACCAGCTGGCGCGACTCCAGGTCCTTGAGGATCTGGTTGGTGGTCTGGCGCGAGATGGCCAGCATTTGTGACAGCTGCTCCTGCGAAATGGACAGCACCCGGCGCGATTGCCCTTCCGCGTTCCATTGGCCATAGCCCTCGGCCATCATCACCAGGCGGCGCGCCAGGCGCAGCGGCGCGGGCAGCAGGGCCAGTTCCTCCATCGCCACGAAGGCCGTGCGCAGCTTGTCGGTAAGCAGCAGGGCCAGGGCGTGCCAGTGCTCGGGGTGTGCCTGAAGCCATGTTTGCAGCCGCTCGTGCGGCACCTGCAGCAGGGTGCTGGGTTCGGCTGCATGGGCGTCGTGGGTGCGTGCCGATCCGTCGAACACCGAGATTTCACCGAACCAGTGGGGAGGCTCCAGCCGCGTCAGCAAGGCTGAGCGAGCCTCCTGGGCCCGCCCGCCGGTGCCCGAGATGCTGATGGCCCCGCGCACCACGGCGTACAGGCCGCAGGGCGCATCGCCGCGCAGGAAGAGAACTTCCCCCGCCTGCAACTGGCGAACATGCGCCATGCCGATCAGCGGCTGCGCAAATCCCCTCGGCAGGTGGGCAAACCAGCGGCCAGATTCAAGGATGGGAAGGAAGGCGGCAGGGTCGGTCATGCGGTCTGGACAAGGCGCCGGGCAAGCGGCGGGAAGGTCGGCGAGGTCAGGGTAGCGAGCCGTTTTGTCGTGTGCACGACAGACGTTGGCGCGGCGCCGGGATGAGTATTGATGCTGCGCAAAACAACATCCGGAGACACGCATGAAAACCCTGATTGATCACCTCTCGCAGTACGCCGACTACCACCGCGACCCGCGCAACATCCACACGCATTTTGTGGGGGTGCCCATGATCATGTTCGCAGTGGTCGTACTGCTGTCGCGCCCGGCATGGATGGCTGGCCAGCTTCCGCTGACCCCGGCGCTGTTGGCCGCGCTGGCGGCCAGCATCTTCTACTTCCGGCTGGACACCCGTTTTGGCCTCGCCATGGCAACCCTGCTGGCGGCCATGCTGGCGGCCGGGCACTGGGTTGCGTTGCAGTCGACGGTAGCCTGGCTCGCTACCGGCATTGGTCTGTTTGTCGTGGGCTGGGTGATCCAGTTCGTGGGCCATTACTACGAAGGCCGCAAGCCCGCGTTTGTGGACGACCTGGTCGGGCTCATCGTCGGACCCCTGTTCGTGGTGGCCGAATGGGCCTTTGCGCTGGGCCTGCGCAAGGAGGTGCAGGCGGCCATCGAGCGGCGCAGTGGGCCCGTGCGGCTGCGGCCACCCCATCCCCAGCGGGCGTCGGCGAACTGAATCAGCGGCTGGGGCGCTCAACGGCACCCCGTCAATGACTCCCATCGCGGGCTCGGGGCAGGCGCGCTAGAGCCGGCTCTCCACGCTGTTGCGCATGGCCACCTGCGCCACGGCGTCCAGGGCACCGTCCACGACGGGGTGCTGGGTGAGCAGGTGCATGGCTCCTTGCTGGACCAGCCGTTCGATGAGCCGCAGGGTCATCGACTGCGTGCGGCCGGAGGCACTGGTGAAGAGGAAGAGGTTGCCGTGCGAGCCGATCCAGGACAGCTGCGTGCGCTCCCACTTTCCGCCCACCAGCAGGTTGACCCAAGTGCCGACGACCAGACCTGACAGCGCCGACGGGTCCGGGCCCGCCGCTGCGGACTCGGGGGCGGCTTCGGAGGCGGGGCCAGTCGCAGGCGAAGGCGCCATGGCCGGGGCTGCGCTCCGGCTGTCGTCCGGCAGCGCGTCCATGAAGCCGGACTCCTTGGCTTCGGCCGGGGCCACCCACGGATCGTCGTTCTCCAGCAGCGCGCCCTGCGTGGTGGCCGGGGTGGCGGGCGCGGGGGCCGCCGGAGTGGCGACGCGGGGCCCGGGTTTGAAGGCTTGCTGGTGCAACTGCATCAGCAGCTCAAAAACTGCTTCCGTGCGCGCAGCGGGATAGTCGATGGTGGCCAGGCCCTCGCGCAGCTTGGCCAGCAGCTTGGGGAGCAGCCGTGCGAGCCGGCTCGTGTTGGCGCGGGTCTGCTCGGGCTGGGCACTCCAGATCAAGGCGTCCAGCACCTCCTGGTAACGACCGGGGTCGGCGCTGGCGCCGGCGTCGGCCAGCCGTGCCTCGGCCATCACTTGCGCCCAGGGGCCGAGCAGGAAGCGCGACACCTCGTCGGGTACTTTGCCAATATCTGGCAGAAGCCAGATCTCGCGCGAAATCTGGGCGGCTAGCAGGTGGCGCTGTTCGGCATGTTGCAGCGCTTCGATGGCGCGCAGGCGTTCCTGCTTGCGTGCCTGCTCTTTCTCGGCCCACTTCGCGTGCAGCTGTTCAAGCGCCTGCTCAAAGTCCTCGGGGCCTTCGATGGTGGCCGTGGCCAAGGGGCCTGCGAAGTTCATGAGGGACCGCATGAAGCTCTGGAACCCCGCCTCCTCCGTGCTGGCAAAGGCGAGGCTGCGATCGGTGATGTCCTGAAGCAGCCGCCGCGCGGCGTGTTCCTTGTGGCTGAAAAACCGTGGGTCGACCAGCGCCAGTTGCATCAATGCGGGCTCCAGGGCCCGGATGAACTGCTGCACAGGCCACAGCAGCCGCGTGTCGCGGGCGATGTTGTCCACCATGAGCGAAACCACTTCCATGCTCAGCGCTTGGCCCAGTCCGTTCGCGGGTCTGCGCTGTGGCGAAGTGCCTCCGGCCTGGGCCGCGCCGGCGGCTTGCGCGCGCTGGCTGCCTAGCCGCTCCATCATCCGGCCCACCTGTTTCATCTCCTGCAGCGCCTCGAAGGCCGCGGGCACGGTGGCCGCAAAGTCGGTGGGCGGTGCATCAATGCGGGGCAGGGCGTCGGGGTCTTCGAACTCGCGTTCGAACCGTTCGGCGAAGGGCTCCGCAACCTCGGACGAAGCCGGGGGGAGTGATGTTGTCGGAGCTTGCCTTGGCGCGCCAACCTCACTGAATTCGCCTTGCAGCAGTCGGCGCAGCCGCTCCAGCGTAAGCAACGACGAATCGCCGGATCCTGCCGCGGCGGAAAGATCCGAATCGGATGCAAAGCCTGGCGCTGCGCCACCGCCGGCAGGGGCTGCGTAGACCACCTCGCCACTGGCTTGGCGCATGGCGTAGCCCGCCGGCTGGACGCCACTGTCCTTGAGCTGGTCAATCTGCGACAGGTAGAGTTTGCGCAGCTCGGTGCCCAGCGCCTGGGCCATGGGACCCATCCAGTCGTGCCGAACCTGTTCGGTCACCTGCATCTGCGATACCACGGCCTGCAACGCCTGCAGGAAGACATCCGGGCGCATCGGGTTGCATTCAGTCTGAACGCGCTGTGCGCCCAGTGCACCGCAGACGAGCGCATCGAGGTCCGCCAGCGGCCCTTCGACGGAGGACATCAGCATCTGTCGTGCCCGGGCGCGCTCCACGCTTTCGTTGATCTGAGCGTCATCCATCAGTTCGAGTTCGTCGAAATGGATGGTGAAGAGCGAGCGCGTGGGCTTGTCATCGCCCTGCGGGGCGGTGTCGGCCAGGGCTTTGCGCAGCGCGTCAGGGTAGCGCTCTCCCATCACGGGCGCCAGCCGGATCAGTTGCTGCCGCGCTTCCAGCATCGCGTGGTGCTCGCCCGGCGTACGGGCGGTGTCCTGGCGCGATTGCAGCGATATGCGAGTGGCTTCGACCACGTGCTCCAGCAGAGGCCGCGCCTGTGCCAGCATGGCCTGCACGATGCGCTGGTGAGCCGTGCCATCCACACCGTGAGGGACGGGCGCCAATGGTGGAGTGTGTTGTGAAGCCACTTCTTATTGCGGAAAAGGTGAGCGCAGGCCGCCATCGTACGCGCCAAAAGGCGGGGGGAAGCCCCCTTTTTACCCTACGGGAGGGGGCGAGATCCTTGCACAAGTCGCTGCGCCGCGGGGATCTGCGGACTTGGGCGATCTGCTGCGTTGCCAATCCTCGCAATAGGTGCAGCTATTGATGCATCTTGCGCCTTACACCCCATCCCGGCCCGTAGCGCGCCCTTGCCCAGCGGGGATTCGTGCAGTGGATTCCTGGAGATGCTCCGAGTCGCCCCGCAACAGAGCGCGCTGGATCGCCTCGAACACCAGCACCAGCGCCGCCCCCGCGCCCGCTGCCAGGATCCACTGCCACGGAGACAGCGGCGAGAACCTGAAGGCCTTGGCGAGCCAGGGCATGGTCGTGATGCTGGCCAGTGCAACCAGCGTGCCGCACAGCACCCACAGGCTGACGGGTGTGAAGCCCGCCCACAGGTTACGCCATCCGCCTTGCAGGCTTCGGCTGGGCAGGATCAGCGCGGCGTTGGCGGTTACCAGCAAGACGAATGCGGCCGTGCTGGCGATGGGGGTGTGCGCAGCCTCGCTCAGTAACCAGGCATACAAACCCACCACGGCGGCCGTCACCACGCTGCCTTGCACCAGGCTCAGCAGAATGTGGCGGCCGCGCAGCAGGGGCTCGTCGGCACGGCGCGGGGGGCGGTGCATGAGGCTGGCTGCGCCTTCCTCTGCCTCGAACACGATGGAGCAGGCCGGGTCGATGACCAGCTCAAGAAAAGCGATGTGCAGCGGCGCCAGCACCAGCGGCAGCCCGAACAGTACCGGCAGCAGCGCCAGACCGATGATGGGCACATGCACGGCCAGCGTGTAGACCATGGCTTGGCGCAGGTTGGCAAAGGTCTGGCGCCCCCGGTGGATGGCCTGAACAATGGCCGCGAAGTCGTCGTGCAGAAGCACCAGCGCTGCGGCCTCGCGCGCCACGTCGGTGCCGCGCTGGCCCATGGCGATGCCGATGTGGGCGGCCTTGAGGGCGGGGGCGTCGTTCACGCCATCGCCCGTCATGGCCACCACCTCGCCCTGGGCCTTGAGGGCTTCGACCAGCGCCAGTTTCTGGTGCGGCTTGATGCGTGCAAACACGCTGACTTGCCGGACTTTGCTGGTGAGCATGTCGGGGGACATCAAGGCCATTTCATCGCCGGTGACGACCTGGTCGTGGGCGATGCCCGCCTGGGCTGCGATCGCGCGTGCGGTGCGGGGGTGGTCGCCTGTGATCATCACCACGCGGATACCCGCCTGGTGACACTCTGCAATCGCCTGGGGGACCTCGGGTCGCAAGGGGTCGGCCAGGGCCACGAGGCCCAGCCATTCAAAGTCAAAGTCGTGCTGAATGCCGGGCCAGTCGTCTTGCACCCGGTGCCGGGCCTTGGCCACGCCCAGCACCCGAAGGCCCCGATCGGCCAGCCGAGCGGCCTGGGCGTTGACCGTGGCGCGCTCGGCGTCAGGCAGATGGCACAGGTCGGCCACGGCTTCGGGCGCACCCTTGGTGGCCACGGTGTCGTGCGCGGATGTGCCGTCGCGCCACAAGTGGCTCATGGCCAGCAGCTGGGGCGAGAGCTCATATTCGCGCGCCAGCGACCAGGCGGGGTGCAGGTGCTCGGTGCCTGCCAGATGATTCCCCGCCATGCGGTGAAAGGCCTGCTCCATGGGGTCGTGCGGTTCGATCTCGCTGGCGAGCACGGCGTATTCGAGCAGTTCGTGAAAGGCCTCTGGCAGCGCCGTGCCATCTGCCTCGGCTGCTTTTTTGGGCAGCTTCTGCACATCCAGCTCCTCGCCCGCAATGCACAGTGCGGCGACGGCCATGCGGTTTTGCGTGAGGGTGCCGGTCTTGTCCACGCACAGCACGGTGGTCTGCCCGAGTGTCTCGATGGCGTTGAGCCGCCGCGTCAATACCTGCTGCGCCGCTAGCCGCCGTGCAGCCAGGGCCAGGAAGACGATCATGATCACCGGCAGCTCTTGCGGCAGGATGCCCATGGCCAGCGTGATGCCTGCCAGCACGGCCTGCAACGCGTCGCCACGCATTGCCCAGAACAGGGCCACCAGCAGCACACACAGCGACAGGCCGATCAGCACGAGCTTGTGGGTGAGCCGTGCCATTTCTTCACGCAAGGGCGAGGCCTGCAGCGCAATGGTGTCGAGCGACTGGCCGATGCGGCCCAGCTCGGTATGGCGCCCCACGGCCGTCACCTGCAGCAGACCCTGCCCGCTGACCACCAGCGTGCCTGCAAATACCTTGTCGGCAATCTGCTTGGCCACGGGCTCGGATTCACCGGTCAGCATCGATTCGTTGGTGGCCAGCTCGTGCGCCTGCAGCAGGGTTCCGTCAGCCGGGATGCGGTCGCCCTCGGCAATCATCAAGAGGTCCTCGCGCACCACATCGCGGCCTGCGATGCGCACCATGGTGCCGCCTCGCAGCGCCAGCGCGCGGGGGCTGGAGAGGTCGCGCAGGGCATTGAGGGTGTTGTCGGTGCGGCGCTCCTGCAGCACCGTGATGGTCATGATGATCACCACAAAGCCCAGCAGGATCAGGGCCTCGTGCGCGTCGCCCATCGCCAGGTAGATGCCGCCTGCACCCAGCAGCAGCAAGAACATGGGCTCGCGCACCACGTCCCAGGCCATGTCGCGCAGCGTGCGACGCTGGCTGATGCCCAGTTCGTTGGGGCCTTCTTCACGCAGGCGCTGAGCGGCAACGGCCGGGTCAATGCCAGTCGGTGGGGGTTGTGCGGGCATCTGGGGGCGTGGGGAGTCTTGAGGCGATCTTTCTTATACCTTTGATCGGTGAATGTGTCAGTGTGCTGGTGCTGCTGTTTCCCAGATCACACCCTGCGCCTCACACCTCGCACAGCACAAAGTCCGCCTTGCCCACATTGCACTCAGGGCACCGCCAATCGTCGGGCACATCGGCCCACAGGGTGCCTGGCGCAATGCCGTCATCGGGCAAGCCCGCAGCTTCGTCATAGATCCAGCCGCAGACCACACACATATAGATTTTCATGGGCTGATCCTGAAAGTTGTCTTGACGGTCTTCAGTCGTCATCGTGGTGTCTGCTGCGCTCGTTCGTCGTGTCGCTGGCAATCAAACCATTGGGCGATTGCTGCCACTCCCATGCGCCAAAGGCCAGCACTGCCAGCAGCAGCGCGGCCGCCAGCCAGGTGCGGTTTTTCTGCACCAGGTTGGGCCCAGGGCCTTCCACGCGCCCGGTCAGCATGGGCAGCGCCTGATTCTTGCGCCGCAGCATGCTCAGGCCGGCAATCAATGCGAGGTGGGCCAGCACGACAAACAGCATGGCTTCTCCGAAGAACTCGTGCACTTCTTCGATCCAGTCGCCACCCAACACTTCGCCCCAATCGTTGTAGGTGGCATAGCCGCTCAAGGTGATAGGAACGACCAGGACCAGCAGCAGCACCACCGCCAGTGCCATCAGCAGGTTTTGCCCCTGGCGCCAGTTCACCTGGCTCACCTGGCTGGCAGAGCGTGCTTGGGACAGGGTGCCCAGCCATGCGGGAGCACCGGCCAGCTTGCGCCACAGCAGGCCCAGGCCCGAAGTGCGCGGACCAAAGATTCCGTACAGCACGCGAAAACCCAGCAGGCCCGCCATGGTGTAGCCCAGCGTGACGTGCAGCAGCCGCCAGTGCTCGCCATCGGCGGTGGCGTAGGCACCCACAAAGCAGAGCGCAAACAGCCAGTGGAACATCCGCGTGGGCGCGTCGGTGACCCGGCGGCTGGGGCCCTTGGCAGCGGCTGGCTGCGCTGCGGCGCTGGCGGGTTGGAGGGAAGGGGTGTTGTTCATAGTGTTTTCCTTGATGGGATGCATCTCAGATTCAACGCAGAGCGAGAGCGGCGAACAGGGCTCAGCGAAGCGGTTCTGGCTAGGCGCTGTGTCGCAGGCAGTACGGCCAGTACGACAAGACACAGCAACGACGCCAGAAGAGTCCTGTTCACCGCTCTCAGTCGTTCCAGGCGCGGCGTGATCGGGCATCCAGCCCCGCCGGCATGCGCAGGTCGTGGTCGTCAAATTGCCCTTGGTCGGCACCCGTGTGGCAGGCCGCGCAGTTGGCGGCGCTTTTCACGCTGGCAAGCTTCCAGGCGGCGGGCTCGATCTTTCGGTGTTTGCGCTCAAACCAGGCCGAGCGGGTGATGCGGTCCTCGGGAGGCTCTTCGCTCACGCGCTTGTAGGTGCCGGCGTGGGCCTGCAGCCACTGGTTGAGCTGGCGCACGGTGGCCGCGTCCAGCGATGCGTCGGTGCCATAGTGCTTGTCGAGCCCCGTCATCACGCGGTTCCACGACGCAGAGGGCAGCAGCCCGGGCGGGTAGGCGGTGTGGCAGGCGGCGCATTCCTGCGTGAAAGCACTGGGCACGTTGCGGGGGATGGCGCGCCCGCTGTCCGCATGGGCGCTGGAGATTGACAGCAGGGTCAGTGCGCACACAGCGGTGGCCAGGGCCGCAGGGCGTAGGGGGGCAGATTTTTTCATGGTGTCGGTCTCAGGGCTTGAGGGCGTTAAGGTACGCCAGCACATCGGCCTTCTCCACAGCCGTGCATTCGCGGCTCAGCACGTCGTTGCAGTTGCGGCGAAACCATTTGTCCACCTTGGCGGTGTCGGTGAATGCCTTGGGGTTGAAGGCAGGGGCCAGGGGCGCTATCGACTTGCCGGTGCTGGCGTGTTTGCCCTGCGCGGTGGGCGGCGTGCCGTGGCAGGATGCGCAAGACCACTCGCCGCCGTGCCGGGTTGTGAAGAACACCTTGCCCTTGTCGGCGTTGCCGGGGCTGCCTGCCTGCGCGCTCCATTGCGCGAGCTGCAGGGCGGCGGTGGTCTCGGCGGCGTGGCTGGGGCTGGCTGCGGCCCAGAGGCACAGTGCAGCCAGGGCCAGAGTGCGAACGGTTGTCATCGTGGTGTCCTTGCAGGTGTTGGTTGTCCTATGCAGCCATTGTTGAAACCCCAGCCTGAACGGCGCGTGAAAGGGCTGTTCATCGGCCGTTCAGACACTGCGCGGGACAATGCACCCATGCTTTTTTCCCCCCACCGTGCTTCAGAGCGCTGCCACGCCATGCGCTGGGGCGCGGCAGCTTGTCTGCTGTGGGCGGCAGCGGTAATCGCACCAAACGCCTTGGCCAGCGGCAAGGACGACCACGACCGCGCCCGGCAGGCCGTGCAGGCGGGCCAGGTGCTGCCGCTGCCTGCAGTGCTGGAGCGCCTGCAGCGCGAAGTGCCCGGCCAGGTACTCGAAGTGGAGCTGGAGCAGGAGCGGGATCGCTGGATTTACGAGATCAAGCTGCTCACACCTGCGGGGCAGTTGACCAAGGTCAAGCTCGATGCACGCACGGCCGAGGTGCTGCGCGTCAAATCGCGCGACGATCAACGTACTGGCCGAGAACACCGCTAAGAACTGCCCCGCAACCAACGCTCATGCGCATCCTCCTCGTAGAAGACGACACGCAGCTGCGCACCCAGTTGCGCACCGCATTGCATGGCGCGGGATACACCGTGGACGAAGCTGACAACGGGCGCGATGCGCAGTTCCTGGGCGATACCGAGGCCGTGGACGCCGTGGTGCTGGACCTGGGCCTGCCAGTGGTAGACGGGCTCACGGTGCTCAAGCGCTGGCGGGCTGAGGGGCGCAACATGCCGGTGCTGATCCTCACCGCGCGGGACAACTGGCACGAGAAGGTGGCGGGCATTGATGCGGGTGCCGACGACTACCTGACCAAGCCCTTTCACCTCGAAGAGCTGCTGGCACGCCTGCGCGCGCTGATCCGCCGCGCCAGCGGGCAGGCGTCTGCGGTGCTGCAGTGTGGCGACTGGTCGCTGGACACCCGCAGCGGCCGCATGACCTGCGCGGGCCAGCCCGTGGCGCTCACGGCGCACGAGTACAAGGTGCTCGACTACCTCATGCACCGGCCTGGTGTGTTGGTGTCTCGTGCCGAACTGACCGAACACATCTACGCGCAGGACTTTGACCGGGACTCCAACACCATCGAAGTGTTTGTGGGGCGCCTGCGCAAAAAGCTGCAGTCGCCGTCGGCCAGCGCGGCCCGTATCGAGACGGTGCGTGGCATGGGCTACCGCCTGGTGCCGCCGTGAACCGGGGCGGCTTGCACTGGTCACGTTCCCTGCGGTTTCGGCTGCTGGCCGTGACGGTGGCGGGGCTGACGGTGGCGGTGGTGCTGGCGGGCTTGGTGCTGAGTGGGCTGTTCCGCGAGCATGTGCAGCGCCAGTTTGAGGCAGCGCTACTGCTGCAGCTGGACCAGGTCACGGCGCGGCTGGAGTTTGATGAGCAGGGCCAGCCGGTGATTGCGACCCAGGCGCTGTCAGACCCGCGCTGGCTCAAGCCCTACTCAGGTCTGTACTGGCAGGTCGATGCCGTCGCAGCCGACGGGCGCGATCGGGAAGGCGTGCTGCGCTCGCGCTCGTTGTGGGACACCCGCCTGATCTTGCAGGCGGATGTCCTGGCTGATGGCGCCGTTCATGTGCACGAGGTGGCAGGCCCGCAAGGCGCGCCCTTGCTGGTGCTGGAACGCACGGTGCGTTCCGAGGGCATGAACGCGGCACGCTGGCGACTGATCGTGGCGGCAGACTTGCAGGCCACGCAAGCGGCGACCGCGCGTTTCACGCGCGTGCTGGCGCTGTCGCTGGCGGTACTGCTGTTGCTGTTGGCAGTGGCGGCCTGGGCTCAGGTCGCGGTGGGGCTCAAGCCCTTGCAGGCGCTGCAGCGTGGCTTGCAGGATGTGCAGCAGGCGCGAGCCACCCAGCTGCAGGGCGCATTTCCGGCCGAGGTGCAACCGCTCGTGGATGACTTCAATGCCGTGCTGGCCCGCAATGCCGAGGTGGTGGAGCGCGCCCGCACCCAGGCGGGCAATCTGGCGCATGCCCTGAAAACCCCGCTTTCGGTGCTGGAGAACGCGGCCCGCGCGCCGGCACCCGGAGATGGCACCACGTTGGCGGCGCTGGTGCGCGACCAGGTGCAGGTGGCTCGGCGGCACATGGACTGGCACCTGGCGCGCGCCCGCGTGGCTGCATCGGCGCACCTGCCGGGGCAGCGCACGGCGGTGGCCCCGGTGGCGGATGGGCTGGTGCGGGTGATGAACAAGGTACATGCCGGGCGGGACGTAGGCATTGAGGTTGTGCTGCCCGATGCTCCATTGTTCTTTGCTGGCGAGGCGCAGGATCTGCAGGAAATGCTGGGCAACCTGCTGGACAATGCTTGCAAGTGGGCGCGTTCCACCGTGCGGTTGCAGGCGCGAGCGGACGGTCACTCCGGGTCGCCGCGCCAAATCTTGCTGTGGGTGGAGGATGACGGCCCCGGCATTGAGGTGGTCCGGCGTGCTGGGGCGTTGCAGCGTGGTGTGCGGCTGGACGAGACAGTGCCGGGAACGGGGCTGGGCCTTGCCATCGTGCAAGACCTGGCACTGATGTATGGTGGCCAGTTGAGCCTGGAGGCTGCCGAGCTGGGCGGCTTGCGCGCTGTGCTCGCCCTCCCACAGGCGGTCTAGCTCAAACCGGTCGTGTGGTCATCAAGAGGGTGCTGGCGGTACCAGCGCGCTGGAAGCTGGGCGGCCTCGGGTGGCCCCGATTCGCGCCAGCCGCCAGAATGCGCCTCATGGCTCGCGCTTCAGCCGCCGTGGAACTTGACCACCAGCGGCACGATCAGCAGCGCCACGATGTTGATGATCTTGATCAGCGGGTTGATGGCGGGGCCGGCGGTGTCCTTGTAGGGGTCGCCCACGGTGTCGCCCGTCACGGCGGCCTTGTGCGCTTCGCTGCCCTTGCCGCCGTGGTGGCCGTCTTCGATGTACTTCTTGGCGTTGTCCCACGCCCCGCCGCCGGTGCACATGCTGATGGCAACGAACAGGCCGGTGACGATGGTGCCCATCAGCAGACCGCCCAGCGCCTTGGGCCCCAGGGCCAGGCCCACGACGATGGGCACGACCACGGGCAGCAGGCTGGGGATGACCATCTCCTTGATGGCGGCGGTGGTCAGCATGTCCACGGCCTTGCCGTACTCGGGCTTGCCGGTGCCGTCCATGATGCCTTTGATGGTGCTGAACTGGCGGCGCACTTCCACCACCACGGCACCGGCGGCGCGGCCCACGGCTTCCATGGCCATGGCGCCAAACAGGTAGGGGATGAGGCCGCCGATGAACAGGCCCACGATGACCATCGGGTCCGACAGGTCGAAGCTCACGGCGCGGCCGTAGGTTTCGAGCTTGTGCGTGTAGTCGGCAAACAGCACCAGTGCGGCCAGGCCCGCGGAACCGATGGCGTAGCCCTTCGTCACGGCCTTGGTGGTGTTGCCCACCGCGTCCAACGGGTCGGTGATGTCGCGCACGCTGCTGGGCAGCTCGGCCATCTCGGCAATGCCGCCGGCGTTGTCCGTGATGGGACCGTAAGCGTCCAGCGCCACCACGATGCCCGCCATTGACAGCATGGACATGGCAGCCACCGCAATCCCGTACAGCCCGGCCAGCCAGTAGGCCGCGATGATGGCGATGCACACGAAGATCACGGGCCAGGCCGTGGACCGCATCGACACCCCCAGGCCCGCGATGATGTTGGTGCCATGCCCGGTGGTAGAGGCCTGCGCGATGTGCCGCACGGGCGAGTACTGGGTGCCGGTGTAGAACTCGGTGATCCACACTAGTGCGGCCGTGAGCACCAGGCCAGTGGCGCAGGCACCGAACAGTTTCAGCTGGCTGCCCGTGGCGGTGATCGCGTTGTCCGGCATGATCCACAGCGTGACGAAGTAGAAGGCGATGAGTGAGAGCACGCCCGCGATCGCCAGACCCTTGTAGAGGGCGGGCATCACGTTCTTCATGCCTGGCGAGGCTTTCACGAAGAAGCAGCCCACGATGGACGCGATGATGGACACGGCCCCCAGCGCCAGCGGATAAACCACCGCATTGACCGGTGCGGTGGCCACCATCAGGGCGCCCAGCACCATGGTGGCGATCAGCGTCACCGCGTACGTCTCGAACAGGTCGGCCGCCATGCCGGCGCAGTCGCCCACGTTGTCGCCCACGTTGTCAGCGATCACGGCGGGGTTGCGTGGGTCGTCTTCAGGGATGCCCGCCTCGACCTTGCCCACCAGATCAGCGCCAACGTCAGCGCCTTTGGTGAAGATACCGCCGCCCAGCCGCGCAAAGATGGAGATCAGCGAAGAGCCAAACGCAAAGCCGATCAGCGGGTTGAGCAGCGTGGCGAGGTTGGCCGTGGGGGTGAGATTGCCGTTGCCTGCCAGGAACCAGTAAAACCCCGTGACGCCCAGGAGGCCCAGCCCCACCACGAGCATGCCGGTGATGGCGCCACCGCGGAACGCCACGTCCAGCGCAGGGCCGATGCCGTGCGTGGCAGCCTGTGCCGTACGCACATTGGCGCGCACCGAGACATTCATGCCGATGAAGCCGCAGGCGCCCGAAAGCACCGCCCCGACCACAAAGCCGATGGCCGTGGTTCCATCGAGGAAGACACCGATGAGCACGGCCAGCACCACGCCCACGATGGCGATCGTCTTGTATTGGCGCGCCAGGTAGGCCGCCGCGCCGGCCTGGATGGCCGCGGCGATCTCTTGCATGCGGGGGTTGCCGGGGTCCTTGGCCAGGATCCAGCCACGGGCCCAGAAGCCATAGGCCACGGCGACAAGTCCGCAGACCAGGGCGAGGATGAGAGGGGAAGTCAGTGCTGAGCTTGCAGCCATTCAATTCTCCTTGGGTGTGTTGCACGGAGGGGGTCCAACGCATCGGTGGCATCCCCGCTGCGTTGCTTCCTCGTGCTCCCTGCGCCCGCATGGGGCGGCTGGAGTCGATTGGCCAACAGGCCCAATTTACAGCGAAACAGCTGCGTGCAAGCGGGCAGAAAGGGGCATGCGCCTAAAATCAGGGTTAATCCCGACGCTTCCTTGTGCTTCGTCAGAGGCCGGCCTCGCGGGTTGCTGTTACCAACTGCTATACAAAGATACAAGACATGTCCCTGAACAACGTCCCTCCTGGCAAGAACGTCCCC
>NZ_JALEGG010000197.1 GCF_022763525.1 Acidovorax sp. | reverse complement strand
GCGAAGACCAGTTCACCAGCGACCACGGCTGGAGCTTTCCGCAGGATGCCGAGCGCCTGGCGCCCCTAGTGGCCGAATGCAAGGCCCTGGGCGTGCGCGTGAGCCTGTTCATGGACCCTGTGCCCGCGCAAATGGCTGCTGCCAGAGCGGTGGGTGCCGACCGCGTGGAGCTTTACACCGAACCTTACGCCGCCGCCTGGGGTACGCCGCAGCAGGCAGAGCAGCTGGCGCGCTACCGCGATGCCGCACAGGCGGCGCTCGATGCCGGACTGGGCGTCAATGCCGGCCACGATCTGAACCGGGACAACCTAGCCGCCTTCGTGCGCGAGGTGCCCGGCGTGCTGGAGGTCTCCATCGGCCACGCCCTGATCGCTGACGCGCTGGAACTGGGCTACGCCGCCACGGTGCGGTCGTATCTCGCATGCATCCAGGCGGGCTCGGCCGCCGCGCGTTGATACTCCTGATTTGATAGCTGGTCGCGCTTGGCAGAGAAGCGGTAGCGCCCATTTTTGATTCAAAACATGATCTACGGCATTGGCACCGACATCTGCGACGTGCGGCGCATCCAGGCCAGTCTGGCCCGCCATGGCGACCGCTTTGCACAAAAGGTGCTTGCCGAGGGCGAATTGCGCACCTGGCGCGAGCGCAGCGCCCGCTGGCCCGACCGCGGCCTGCGCTACCTGGCCACCCGCTTTTCGGCCAAGGAAGCGTTCAGCAAGGCCATAGGCCTGGGCATGCGCATGCCCATGACGTGGCGCCACTGCGAGGTGGCCAAGCTGCCGTCGGGCCAGCCCGTGATCGTGCTGCACGGCGCGCTCAAGGAATGGTTTGAGGCCCGGCGCCTGACCGCGCACCTGAGCGTGACCGATGAGACGGACTATGCCGCCAGCTTTTGCGTGGTAGAGAAAATGGAAGAAAAATCGGCCCCTAGCGCTTGATGGAAAAGCGCGAGTAGCTACTTTTTATATAGCAATCTGCAGCTTGCAGAAGAAAACGCATGACCGAACACGCACCCCTGATCCTGGACGTGGCGGGTACCACGCTCACCGACGTGGACCGCCGCCGCCTGGCCCACCCGCTCACCGGCGGCGTGATCCTGTTTGCCCGCAACTGGGAGAGCCGGGCGCAGCTGCTCGCGCTCACCAGCAGCATCAAGGCCGTGCGCGATGACCTGCTCATCTGCGTGGACCACGAAGGCGGCCGCGTGCAGCGCTTTCGCACCGACGGTTTCACCCACCTGCCGCCCATGCGTGCTTTTGGCGAGCTGTGGATGCAGGATGGCCGGGGCGCCAAGGCCGTACCTGGTAGCGGTGCCCTGCGGGCCACCAACGCCGCCACGGCGGCCGGCTATGTGTTGGGCAGCGAGCTGCGCGCCTGCGGCGTGGATTTCAGCTTCGCGCCCGTGCTGGACCTCGATTGGGGCGAGAGCGGCGTGATTGGCGACCGCGCCTTCCACCGCGACCCGCGCGTGGTGGCCTTGCTCGCCAAGAGCCTCATGCATGGCCTGCTGCAGGCCGGCATGGCCAACTGCGGCAAGCACTTTCCCGGCCACGGTTTCGTGAAGGCCGACTCGCACACCGACGTGCCGGTGGACAAGCGCAGCCTGAAGGCCATCCTGGAGGACGACGCAGCGCCGTACCCCTGGCTCAGTACCACCCTCACCAGCGTGATGCCGGCCCACGTGATCTACCCCAAGGTGGACAGCCGACCTGCGGGCTTCTCCAGGCGCTGGCTACAGGACATCCTTCGCCGGCAGATGCGCTTTGACGGCGCCATCTTCAGCGACGACCTGAGCATGGAGGGCGCCCGGCGCCTGGACGGTCAGTTGATCAGCTACACCGATGCCGCGATGGCCGCACTGCAGGCAGGCTGCGACCTGGTGTTGCTGTGCAACCAGAGCCTGGGTGACGGCCGCGCCGTGGACGAGTTGATCGAGGGCCTGGAAAAAGCGCAGGCGCAAGGCCGCTGGCAACCCAGCCCGGACAGCGAGTCGCGCCGCCTCGCGCTGCTGCCCGAGACCTTGCCCCAGCCCTGGGATGAGCTCATGCTGCAGCCGGCCTACATGCAGGCGCTGGACCTGCTGCCTTAGAACGGGTTCTAAGGCGTACTGAAAGGACTCGGCGTGGCGGGTGCCGGTACCGCCGCGGCAGATTCCGCAGGCGCCGCCGCCATCGGCTGCGCGGGCGGGGGCGGCACGCCCCGAAAGCGCCGCACTACGCGTTGGAACACCAGCGCATTCGGAATCTGCAACCAGGCCGCGTGGTCTTCCGTTGCGCCGTGGTCCTCCAGCGTGGTGTAGAGCAGGTTGATGTCCACCACGCGCCCCTTGGCGCCTGGCTTCTCGGCAGTGTCCAGCACCTCGATGTAGTCGCCCACGCGAAATGGCCGCACGGTAAAGATCAGCAGCGCGCAGAACAGGTTGGACAGCACGCTCCACGCGGCAAAGAAGGCCACGGCCCCCACCGTGGCAAACCCGGTGAAAGCCGTCCAGAGCACGGTGGCGGAAACGCCCATGCGCTCCAGCACCAGCAGCCCGGCACCGGCCACGATGGTCCAGCGGATGAGTCCGTTCATGGGTACCACCAGCTCGTCGGGCACCTGGTAGTGCAGGCTGGCCCGGCGCACCAGGCGGCGCAGCACGCGCTGCAGCAGCCACGCCGCCAGCACGATCAGCAGGATCTGCACGCCTGGAATGATGATTTCCAGCCAGTCGTGGACCCATTCGGGCAGGCGGTTCTTCAGCAGTTGCATGCGCGTGAGGGCAGTGCGGGTGGCGGGCTCGGCGGCGTCGAACGAAATGGCGGAAAGGAAACTCAAGGGTGCGGTAGTTTCGGGTGTAGCGGGTTGGGCGCCCCAGACCTGTGGCGCTGGGGCGTGTGCTCCTGCAATGTGGAAGAGGTCTCTCAGGCCTCCCGGCGCAGCGCGGGGAACAGGATCACGTCCCGGATGCTCGGGCTGTCAGTCAGCAGCATCATCAGCCGGTCGATACCGATGCCGCAGCCGCCGGTGGGGGGCATGCCGTACTCCAGGGCACGCACGAAGTCGTGATCGAAGAACATGGCCTCGTCGTCGCCGCTGTCCTTGGCCGCCACCTGCGCATGGAAGCGCGCAGCCTGGTCCTCGGCATCGTTCAGCTCGGAAAAGCCGTTGCCGAACTCGCGGCCGGTGATGTACAGCTCGAAGCGCTCGGTCACCTCAGGGCGCAAGTCGTTGGCACGGGCCAGGGGGCTGATCTCGGTGGGATGCTCCATGATGAAGGTGGGCTGCCAGAGCTTGTCTTCCACCGTTTCTTCGAAGTACAGCACCTGCAGGCTGGCCAGCGAGCGGGCCGAAAGCTTGTCCTTTTCCTCCGTCATGCCCAGTTTCTTGAGCGCGCTGATCAGCCACGCTGCGTCGTCCACATGGGCGCCGGCCTCGGTGTACTGGAAGATCGCTTCGCGGATGGTCAGCCGCGCGAAGGGTTGCGACAGGTCCACCGGGCGGCCCTGGTAGGTCATCTGCAGCCCGCCGGTGGCCTTCATGGCCACCTCGCGGATCAGCGTCTCGGTGAAGTCCATCAGGTCCAGGTAGTTCCAGTACGCCGCGTAGAACTCCATCATGGTGAACTCGGGGTTGTGGCGCACCGAGATGCCTTCGTTGCGGTAGCTGCGGTTGATTTCGAACACCCGCTCGAAGCCGCCCACGATCAGGCGCTTCAAGTACAGCTCGGGCGCGATGCGCAGGTACATCTCCTGCTCCAGCGCGTTGTGGTGCGTGACAAACGGCTTGGCATTGGCGCCGCCCGGGATGGGGTGCAGCATGGGCGTCTCGACTTCGAGGAAGCCGTGGCTCACCATGAACTCGCGCAGGCCGCTCACGGCCTTGCTGCGGGCTACGAAGCGCTTGCGGGCGTGCTCGTCGGTGATCAGGTCCACATAGCGCTGGCGGTACTTCTGCTCCTGGTCGGCCATGCCGTGGAACTTGTCGGGCAGCGGGCGCAGGCTCTTGGTGAGCAGGCGCAGGCTGGTCACCTTGACCGACAGCTCGCCCGTCTTGGTCTTCATCAGCGTGCCTTCGGCGCCCAGGATGTCGCCCAGGTCCCAGTGCTTGAACGCGGCATACAGGTCTTCGCCCACGGCGTCGCGGGTCACGTAAAGCTGGATGCGGCCGCCCACCTCGCCCAGCGAGCCGTCCTGGATCGTGGCGAAGCTGGCCTTGCCCATCACGCGCTTGAGCATCATGCGGCCGGCCACCGATACGGTGATTGGCGCGGCCTCCAGCGCTTCATTGGTGGCTTCGCTGTGGTCCAGGTGCAGCTGCGCCGCCTTGTGGACGGGCTTGAAGTTATTCGGGAAGGCGACGCCGCCGCCCGTGGCTTGGGCCTCGCGCAGCGCACGGAGCTTCTCGCGGCGCTCGGCGATGAGCTGGTTGTCGTCCTGGGGGGCGGGGGCGGGTTGGTGGTCGGACATAAGGGGTGCCGTCGGTACGGTACTGAAATGTGGGGCGCCGCTGGCGCTCGGGGCTGGGGCAGATGGCTGCGCGTGCGCAGCCAAACCGCTGATTTTATGGGTTCCGCGCCCTGCGGGGGCTGGCAACCACCGTGGCGGCCGTGCGCGCGATGATCAACAGGTCCAGCCAGAGGCTGCGCGACTGCACGTACTGGCACGCATAGCGCAGCTTGGACGGAAGAACCTCGTTCACATACGTGGCCTCGGGGTCGGCGCTTTGGGCCAGCAGTGCGCTCTCGTCGCGAAATGCCAGCGAGGCCAGGTCGGTGATGCCGGGGCGCACGCTGAGCACCTGGGCGGCGACGTCGGCGGGATACAGCGCCACGTATTTCGGCACCTCGGGCCGGGGACCCACCACGCTCATGTCACCGCACAGCACATTGGCAAACTGCGGGAGCTCGTCGAGCTTGGTGCGGCGCAGGAACCGGCCCGCGCGGGTGATGCGCGCATCCGCTCCGATGGTGATCTGCGGCCCCGCCGCATCGGCCCCTGCGCGCATGGTGCGGAACTTGTAGATGCGAAACAGCCGTCCGTGGCGGCCCACACGTTCTTGCTGGAAGATTGCTGGGCCGGGCGAATCACGGCGTACCCACAGCGCGATCATGGCCAGCGCCGGTGCCAGCAGCAGCAGCACGGTGCCCGAGAAGGCGATGTCAAAGGCGCGCTTGATCCACATGGTCGGTTGGGGCCTTCGCACTCAGCCCAGCAACTCGTGCAATGCGGCGATTACGCGGCCCTGGTCCGCGTCGCTCATGGCGGTGAAGAGCGGCAGGCTCACCATGGCCTGGTAAGCGGCATCGGCGTGCGGAAACTGCTCGGGCGTGAGCTGGTAGCGGTCCCGCCAGTAGGGGTGCCGGTGCAGGGGCACGTAGTGCACGCTGGTGCCAATGCCGCGGTCTGACAGGCCCTGGATCAGCGCATCGCGGCCGATGCGGGCCTGGGGTGCCAGGCGCACCACGTACAGGTGCCAGGCATGCACGTCGCCAGCTGGTGCGATGGCGGGCAGCACCAAGGGCAGGTCGGCCAGCGCGGCGTGGTAGCGCCGGGCCAGTTGCTCGCGTCGCTGCACGAACTGCGGCAGGCGCGCCAGCTGCTGCACGCCCATGGCGGCGGCCACGTCGGTCATGTTGTATTTGAAGCCAGGCGCGACGACCTCGTAGTACCACGCCGGGGTCTTGGACGTGAAGCGGTCGAACGCATCGCGGTTCATGCCGTGCAGGCGCATCACGCGCATGCGCTGGGCCAGGGCGGCATCGCGCGTCACGGCCATGCCGCCTTCGCCGGTGGTGATGGTCTTGTTGGCGTAGAAGCTGAACACCGTCACATCGGACTGCAGCTGCCCCACCAGCGTGCCGCGCCAGGTGGTGGGCAGCGCATGGGCGGCGTCTTCCACCACCTTGAGGCCATGCTCTTTGGCAATGGCCAGGATCGCGTCCATGTCGCACGCCAGCCCGCCGTAGTGCACGGGCAGGATGGCCTTGGTGCGGGGCGTAATGGCGGCGCGGATTTTGGCGGGGTCGATGTTCAGTGTCACCGGGTCCACATCCACCAGCACGGCATCGGCGCCGAGGTAGCGCGCCACCTCCACTGTGGCGGTGAAGGTCAGCGTGGGGGCGATCACCTCGTCGCCGGGGCCAATGCCCAGCGCCGCCCGCGCCAGGTGCAGCCCGGCGGTGGCCGTGTTGACGGCCACCGCCTGCAGCCCGCCGCCCAGGTAGTCGACAAAGTT
>NZ_JALEGG010000196.1 GCF_022763525.1 Acidovorax sp. | reverse complement strand
GCACAAATATTTCCGCCCCCGATGTGCCGATGCGTTGGGTGGTGAAGCCGTCGAACCAAGGGGAGGTGGTGGTCATGGGAGCGGGTGTTTGGAATGAACAGGTGCGGTCGCTGCATGCACCGGCGCCGCAGGCTCGCAGCCTCGGATCGGCCCCGGCAGCGCCCTATGCGAGCAAAAAACCCAGCAGCCGCTGCAGCGCATAGCGCACCGTGGCCGCACGGACGGCGGCGCGGTCGCCTGCAAAGCGCTGCTTTTCGCTGTGCGTTTCGCCATCCACGCACCAGGCGAACCACACGGTGCCCACGGGCTTGGCGTCGCTGCCGCCGGTGGGGCCGGCCACGCCGGTCACGGCCAGGCTGGCATGCGCCTGGGAGTGCCTCAGTGCCCCATCGGCCATGGCGCGGGCCACGGCCTCGCTCACGGCGCCTTCCTGGTCGATCATCGCTGCGGGCACGCCCAGCATCTCGACCTTGGCGGCGTTGGAGTAGGTGACGAAGCCGCGCTCGAACCACTGGCTAGAGCCCGCCAGGTCGGTGCAGGCCGCGGCGATCAGGCCGCCCGAGCAGCTCTCGGCGGTGGCCAGCAGGTGGCCCTTTTTCAGCAGCAGCAGTGAGATTTGTGTCAAATCGGCATCCAGCGCTGATGGATCCAGCGCTGGAAGCTCTTGATTTGATAGCGATGCGGTTGTCATACGAACCTCCACACTGCAATGACGAGCAGGGTACAGAAGGCTGCCACAAAGTCGTCCCACAAGATACCCCAGCCACCACGCCAGCCCAAGCCCTTGAACTGGCTGTCGGCCCAGGCGACCGGGCCGGGCTTGACCGCGTCAAAAAAACGGAACAGCGCAAACGCCGCCAACTGGCCCCACCAGCCCATGGGCATGGCCAGCCACAGCACCAGCCAGAAGGCCACCACCTCGTCCCACACGATGCTGCCAGGGTCGGCCACCGCCATGTCGCGGGCCGTGGTGGTGCAGGCCCACCAGCCCACCACGGTGCTCGCGGCAATCAGCAGGCCCATGTGCAGGGGCGATGGCAGCCAATGTTGCAGTACCAAGTAGGCCAGCCAAGCCCACGCCGTGCCCACGGTGCCCGGCGCCACGCGCGAGAGACCTGCGCCGAAACCAAGCGCGATGAAGTGCGCCGGATGGGCGAGCAGAAACCGCACGTTCGGGCGCGCGACGGAAGGAGAAGGCGAGACGGGGGGGGACATGGACATGGGGGACGGGGATGCCGGTCAGGCACCGGCCGTCGCGCTTGCAGCGGCAGGCAGGCGCACCAGCAGCACAGGCACGGGCGAGGTGCGTGCGACCTGCTCGGCATCGCTGCCCATGAGCACGCGCGCCAGGCCGCGGCGCCCGTGGGTGCCCAGCACAATCAGGTCGGCGCCCCATGCCAGCGCGTGCTCCACCACCAGCTGCGCGACGCGGGCGTCCAGGTTCTCGATGAGCGCCGTGTCCACGGGCACGCCGCGTTGTGCCACGCGGTCGCGGGCCTGGTTCAGCAGGGCCTCGCCAGCCTTGCGCAGGCGCGGCAGGATCTCCTGGCTGTAGATCTCGGGTTGTTCGAAGCCGCTGATGTGCGCGATCGGGTCCATCACGTTCAGCAGCCGCACACGTCCGCCCGTGGCTTGTGCCAGGTCGGCGGCATGGGCCACGGCATGGTCGGAGGTCGGGCTGCCGTCAACGGCGACGAGGATGTGGTGGTAGCTCATGGCAGTGGGGGAGGGCAGTGACGAAAGGGGCGGGTGACGGTTCGAAAGCGCGCGCAGCTCACTGGCGCTCCTGCACCTCTACGTCCTTGGGGTGCCGGATGGTGTGCTCGGCGCTGAACTGCGCCGTGGCCCCGGCGGCCAGCGGCTGTTGCCAGGCCACCGTGCCGGGGGTGCGGTTCCAGGCCGTGTCGGCGGGCTGGGGCTGGTAGCGCGATTCGACCTCGATCTTCTCGTTGCGCGACACCGGGGCGGCGTGCAGCACTTGCAGCGTGATGGCCGTCTGGTGGCGGTTTTCCACGCTGTAGGCGCGGCGCGTGGTGCGCTGGATGCGCGAGCCGGTGAAGCCCGTGCTGCCCGTCAGGTCCTGTACGGGCTCGGCTCGCACGGTGACCAGGTCGTCGCGGCCGAAAGACAGGCTGCTGCTACCCGCCGGTGCGCCTGCGCTGGGCGTGCCGAAGTCGATGCGGCCCGTACCCACAAAGGCGCCGTCGCGGTACAGGCTGGCCGCGCCCGCGGGCCACACGCCCGGTGGCTGGGCGATGTGGGCCACCAGGTAAGCGGCTTCTTCCACCGCCGGGGCGGTGCGGGTGATGAGCGTGGCCGTCGCCGTGTGCTGGCCCAGTGCCAGCGTCACGCGTTGGCCGCTGGAGGGCACGGTGATGCGCTGCGGCACGGCGAACTCGGTGGCAAAGCCCTTGTCGAGGGTGCTCACGTCGAAGCTGGGCATGGCTTCTTCGGCCACGCGCGAGCGCGCGGCCAGCGCGGGGGCTGCGGCAGGCGCGGGCGCTGCCAGGGCCATGACGGGTGCGGCCTGGGGCTGGGGCGGCGGCGCAACATCCAGCGTCCAGGCGCGCGGCAGGCGGCCCTGGGTGGCGCGGCCGGGTTGCCCGGTGGAGAGCATGAGCTGCACGCCCGTCCAGTCCTCGCCGCTGTTTTGCGCCACGAGCGCCTGCCGCTCCAGCAGGACGGTGGACTTGGCGGGGTCCAGCGTGGCGCGGTACGTGGGCTGCCAGCCGGGGCCGCGCACCTGGTAGGACAGGCGCAACTCGGCGTCCCGCTCCGTGGCCAGGTTCACGGTGACCGACACCACGCGTGCGCGCTGGCTGGCAATGCGGTCGCGCTCCGCCACCAGGGGCTTGAGCGCCAGCTCCAGCGCCTGCTGCTTGCGCTGCAACTGGTGCGTGCGGGCGAAAGCGTCCTGCCCGGATTTGCGCAGCACGTCGGCCGTGGCGGCAATCTGCGCCGGGGTGGGGGTGGGGCCCGTGCCGCGGGCGCCGCCTGCCGGGGCCTCCGCGGGGGCGGCGCCGGCGTTCGCCACGCTGCGCAGGTAGCCATCCACCAGCTGCAGCGCCGAAGCTTCGGCCTTCACCCCGGCGATCTGGTCTTCCAACTCCCGGATGCGGCCATCGAGCGGGCTGGCACAGGCGCTCACCACATCGCGGTCCTCGGTGAGCACATTGAACTCGCCCACGCGCACGCTGGCGTCGGCGTTGATCTGCAGGCTCTGGGCATCCAGTGACGCAGGCAGGCACGCAAACGTGAGGCTGCGCGCGCCAGCGTTCACCTTGGCCACGCGTTCCACCGTGGCGCTGCCCGGGTAGACGGTGACGCGGGCGATGCGGGATGCATCCTGTGCGAGGGCGGGCCAGGCCGCGTGGCACAGCAGGGCGGCGCAGACTCCAAGGGTCCGCACGCGCCGGGGAAGGCGCAAGAGGGTGGTGGCGTGGATCACGGAACTCCAGAGGCGCAGTGGAAGAAGGTCAGGGGATGCTAGCAGCCGCGCCGCCGGCGTTAGAACCTGTTCAAGATTTTTTCGGCTCGCACAAGTGCCTTGGCGGGATGGGATTACAGCGCCAAAGGCACCTCTGCGGCTAAAAAGTCATACACCGCACGGATTTTGCGGCTGGTGCGGATCTCGCGGTGCACCGTGAGCCAGATGGGCAGCTCGGGCAAGGGCAGCTCGGGCAGCACGGCCACCACGTCGGCTTCCGCGCGCAGCAGGTAGTCGGCTACAAAGCCGATGCCCAGACCCGCGCGCACGGCCGCCCAATAGGCCATCAGATCGTCGGTGCGCAGCGCGAAGTGCTGGCGATCCACCGGGTAGCCCATGGCGGAAAAGCCGCGCAGGATGTCCTCGTTGCGGTCGTTGCCCACCAGCTCGTGCTGCAGCAGTTCTGGGGGCTGGCGGGGCGTGCCCTTGCGGCGCAGGTAGTCGCGGTGCGCGCACGCGCTCAGGGTCACCCGGCCGATGCGCTTGGCCACCAGGCTGGCCTGGTCGGGGCGCACCATGCGCAGGGCAATGTCCGCCTCGCGGCGCAGCAGGTTGGTCACCTCATTGCTGGCCACCAGCTCCACCTGCACCTCGGGCAGCGCCTGGCGCATGCGCGCCAGCACGGGCGGCAGCAGTGCGCAGGCCACGGGCTGGCTGGCGGTGATGCGCACCGTGCCGCTCACGGCCGCGTCGGCGCCCGAGACACTGCGGGCCAGCTGGTGGGCGCCCGCCTCCATGGCGCGCGCCGATTCGGCCAGCCGCAGCGCGGTGGCGGTGGGCAGCAGGCCGCGCCCTGTGCGCTCGAACAACACCACGCCCAGCTGCGATTCCAGCTCGGCAATGTGGCGGCCCAGCGTGGGCTGGCTGGCGCCCAGGCTGCGCGCCGCGCCCAGCAGGCTGCCGTGGTCGAGCGCGGCCAGAAAGGACTGCACCAGGCTCCAGTCAAAGTGCTGCTT
This sequence comes from Acidovorax sp., assembly GCF_022763525.1. GTDB lineage: Bacteria > Pseudomonadota > Gammaproteobacteria > Burkholderiales > Burkholderiaceae_C > Acidovorax. The sequence goes on along the minus strand of NZ_JALEGG010000196.1, from coordinate 6,544 downwards.
CATGGCGATAGCGTGCCCGCAAAAGGGCAGCATCCGGTGTGTTTTGGGTATTCAATTTTGCATGACAGGTATGAAGGGTTAGGCAATTGTGTTGCGGCGGCGGCGCTTCCACAATCCCGCTCATTGCCACCGAACGGAGCCTCACATGACCCCCTCGTACCCCCCACGCCGCCCAGATACGGATCATCCGGGCACCGTCCTGATCCTGGGTGCCCGCGGCCGGCTCGGCCTGGCGGCCGCGCGGGCCTTTGCCCAGGCGGGCTGGCAGGTGCTGGCCCAGGTGCGGCCCGGCGGTGCACGCGGCGCGCTGCCCGCCATCCCGGGTGTGTGGTGGATGCCGGTGGCGGTGCACGACACCGCCGCGCTGGCCGCGCAGGCACACGGCGCGCAGGTGGTGGTGCATGCGCTCAACCCGGCCTACACCCACGCAGCCTGGCGCGAACAGGCGCCTGCGCTGATGGAGGCCGCCATCGCCATCGCGCGCCAACTGGGGGCCACGCTGATGCTGCCAGGCAACGTGTACAACTTTGGCGAGGGCATGCCGCCCGTGCTGCGCGAAGACACGCCCCAGGCCGCCACCGGTTTCATGGGCCGTATGCGCGTGCAGCTGGAGCAGCGCTTGCAGGCCGCCACGCAGCCAGGCGACCTGCGCGCCATCGTGCTGCGCGCGGGTGACTTCTTTGGCAGCGGCACCGGCAGCTGGCTGGACCAGGCCATCGCCAAGGATCTGCCCCGCGGCCGCGTCACGTGGCCCGGCCCGCTGGATGTGGGAACGCCCTGGGCCTACCTTCCCGACCTGGCCCGCGCATTCGTGCGTGTGGCGCAGGAGCGCGAGCGCCTGGCGCCGTTCGAGTGCCTGCACTTCGCGGGGCACCACGTCAGCGCGCAGCAGTGGCTGCACAGCTTTGCCGCCATCGCGGCCGAGCAAGGCTGGCTGCCCGGCTCCGGCGCGCTGCGCGTGGGCCGCCTGCCCTGGCCGCTGCTGCGCGCGGTGGGCCTGGCCGTGCCCACGGTGGCCGCGCTGGCGGCCATGCGTTACCTCTGGAGCACGCCCCACCGGCTGGACAACACCCGCCTGCGCGCCGTCATCGGCGAGGAGCCCCATACCCCGTTCGACCAGGCAGTGCGCCAGGCGCTGGCGGACCTGCTGGCATCGTCGATGCCTCGCGCTGCTTTGGCCTGAGACCCATCACCGATTCATCACCCCAGGAGCCTGCCATGCAACGTCGCAAATTCATCCGGCTCGCCGGTGGCGGAACCCTCGCCGCAGCCACCGCGGGCACGCTGGCGGCGTGCGGCGTGGTGGACCCGCGCTTTCCGGCCGAAGCGCTGGAGGCATGGAAAGGCCCGGTGGGTGAGACCGACGTGCGCCGCCGCGCCGTCGCTTATGCCATCACCGCGCCCAACTCGCACAACCTGCAGCCCTGGCTGGCGGACTTGCGCGAGGAGGGCGTCATCACGCTGCGCACCGACCCCGCGCGGGTGCTGCCCCAGACCGATCCGTGGGGCCGGCAGATCCTGATCGGCCATGGGGCGTTCATCGAATTGCTGGTGATGGCGTTGGCCCAGCAGGGCGTGGCCAGCGATGTGCACCTGTGGCCGCAGGGCGAACTGCCCGGCGCGCTGAAGGAGTGGGACGACCGCCCCGTGGCGCGCATCACGCTCAGGCCCGGCGGCGTGCCCGATCCACTGTTTGCCCAGGTGCTGCTGCGCCACACGCCCAAGACGGATTTCGACACCAACCGCCCCGTGGCGCCCGCGCTGCTGGCCCAGTTGCTGGGCCGCACACCGGCGGCGGCACCGCTGCAGGTGGGCGGCACCGTGGAGGCGGGCCCGCTGCCCGCCTTGCGCACACTGTGCTGGGAGTCCGCCCGTGTCGAGCTGCTGACGCCCCGGACCATGATGGAAAGCATCCAACTCACCCGCGTGGGGCCAGCCGAGATCCTGCAGCACCGCGACGGCATCTCCATCAATTCGCCCTTCGTGCGCGCTGTGTCGGCGCTGGGAATGTTCGATCGATCAGCGCCCCCGGCCGAAGGCAGTGCCGCCTACAGGAACGCCATGGGCCGCTTCGAGGGCCACAGCCGCACGGCAATGGGGTTCGTCTGGATCACCGGTCCCAATACGCGTACCGACCAGATCCAGACCGGTCGCCTGTATGTGCGTCAGCAGTTGCAGGCTACCGCGCTGGGCGTGGGCATGCACCCCATGAGCCAGGCCGTGCAGGAATTTCCCGAGATGGCGCCGCACTTCGAGCGTGTGCACCAGCTGGTGTTGGGGCGCCCCGCGCCGCGCACGGCACAGGACGCCACCGTGCAGATGTTCTGCCGCATCGGCCATGTGTCGGGCGAGGTGCCCGCCACGCCACGCCGGCCGCTGGCGCGCTTTGTGCGGACGTGAGTTCGAACCCGGTCATCCTCGGTGCAGAGGGCTGATGCAGATCAAACTTCAGTCACAAGCCGTCGCGCTTTGCCGCTGCTTCACACGCCGTTCAGGTGGCGTTCATCGCCGATTTCTACAGTTGCTGCATTGCAACAAATGGTGGACTGGCGATGTGGAAAAAGGTCTTGGGGGGCTCCCTGGCGCTGGCCTGTGGGGTGTGGCTGATGGCTCTGTGGGTGCCCCGGCCAGCGCCTCCTGCGTGGGGCGATGTCTGGTGGTGGCGTAACCAGCTGATCCTGCTCACCGGGGTGGCGGCCTGGGGCCTGATGTCGCTGATCATGGTGCTGGCCGTGCGCCCCGCATGGCTGGAAAAGCCGTTGGGCGGCCTGGACAAGAGCTACCGCCTGCACAAGTGGGCGGGCATCGGCGCGATCGTGCTGGCGCTGCTGCACTACGGGCTGCAGCTGTCACGCAGCCTGCTGGCCGCCTGGGTAGGCCGCCCGGTGCGCACGCCGCGCGCGGATTGGTGGCTCAACACCTTCCGCCACCTGGCCGAGGAGATGGGGGAATGGGCCGTGTGGTTTCTCGCGGCCATGCTGGTCCTCACGCTCTGGCAGCGGTTTCCGTACCACGTCTGGCGCTACCTGCACAAGCTGCTGGCCGGGGTGTACCTGGTGCTGGCGTTTCATGCCGTGGTGCTGACACCACCCGCCTGGTGGGCGCAGCCTGCGGGTGTGCTGGTGGGCCTGTGCACGCTGGTGGGAGTGTTGTGCGCCGTGCGCTCGCTGGTCGGGGCCATCGGGCGCAGCCGCCGCCATGCGGCCCGCGTGGTCAGCGTGTCGCCACAAGGGGCCGGCGTGCTGGAGGTGACCTGCCAGATCAGCCCCGCCAGCGCGTGGCGGCACACGGCGGGGCAGTTTGCGTTTGTCAGGTTTGCCAAGGCCGAAGGCGCGCACCCTTTCACCCTGCTCAACGCCGACCAGGGCGACGGCATGCTGCGCTTCGCGATCAAGGCACTGGGCGACCACACGGCGCAGCTGCCTTTGCAGGTGCACCCGGGGCAACCGGTGGACATCGAGGGGCCGTATGGCTGCTTCGACTTCCGCAGCGACAGCGCGCCGGAGCAGGTATGGGTGGCTGCCGGCATTGGCGCCACGCCGTTCGTGGCCTGGCTCGAATCCCTGCAGTCCACCCCCGCGCTGGCACCCCGGGTGCACCTGCACTACTGCATACGCCATGCGGGCGAGGCGGTGTTTGCCGAGCGCATGGCCGCGCTGTGCGCGCGTCTGCCCAGCGTGACGCTGGAGATCCACTACAGCGATGACGCCGGGCCCGTGACACCGGCCGCGCTGCTTGCAGGCACCAGCAACACGGCGAGTGTGTGGTTCTGCGGGCCGCAGGGGTTTGCCGAGGCGGTGCGCCAAGGCATGCAGCGGCTGGGGCGCCCGGCTGCGCGCTTTCACCAGGAGCTGTTCCAGATGCGCTGAGCCGGGTTCTCCGCGCCGCAGCGCTATTTGATGCCGGTGCGGTCCGTGGGCACCAGGTACTCCCGCACCAGCGCTCGCGCGCGGTGCAGGCGGCTTTTGGCCGCCTCGCGCGTCACCCCCAGGCGCTCGCTCATTTCCTCAATGGTGAGCTCCTCGAAGTCGCGCAGCAGCAGGGCTTCGCGGTACTTGGACGGCAGCGAGTCGATGGCCAGGGCCAAGTCGTGGCGCAGCTCGTGGTCGGGCTTGTGCGACCAGGCGAGGTCGTCTTCGACCTGCGCCAGCGGCTCTGCCTTGAGCCAGGCCAGCATGGGCCGCATGCACAGCCGCTGCACGATGCGTATCACCCAGCCGCCGAACGCCGCCACCTCGCGCAGCGCGCCTACGCGGCGGTAGACGATGATGAGTGCCTCCTGCACCACGTCGTCGGTGGCGGTGGTGGCCGCGCAGTGGCGCAGCGCGTAGCGGCGGATGTCGGGCCGGGCCAGGGCCAGGAGCTGTTCCATGGCCCGGGCGTCGCCCGCCCGGGCGGCGGGCAGCAGCTGGGCGATGCGAGGTGGGGTAGCGGTGCTCATGGCAGGCTGCGGCGCGTGATGTGTTGCCGCATCATTCCACCGGTTTGCGGCCGACCAGCGCACAGGCGGGGCAGTAGCCGAATGCGCCGCTCAGCACGCTTCCCACGCCCGATGCGGCCAGCACCAGGCCCAGGGGCGAGGCACCCTGCCACCACAGGCCGGCCGCGGCGAGCGCGACGCCCCCGACGATGCGCAGCAGGCTTTCAGGGCGGGTGATGTTCTTGCGGTACAGCATGGTGTGAAGCTCCTTGGAATTGGTGGATGGACAGTGGGGAGCGCTCACTGCGCCCCCCACCACCAAGAGCCTGGGGAATCGCCAAAGGATTCATGCGCAGCCAAATATTTTTTGAGTGCCGCGTTGCCATGCCGGATGGCGGCAGCACTTGCCGCACGCCTCACCGGAAGTGGTCGAACGACGCATACCGGTTCTCCACCGGCCGCCCCTGGCCGTCCACCAGGCGCAGGCCCGGCTCGGCCAACACGGTGCCGATGCGCGTCACCGCCGTTCCGCTGGCCGCCGCCGCCGCGGCCACAGCGCTGCGCTGCGCAGTGGGGGCGGTGAATGCCAACTCGTAGTCGTCGCCGCCCGACAGCACGCAACGGCGGCTCAGTTCAGTATCAAATTGGCTGCTGCCGATTGATGGATGAGCGCTGGAAGCTATCAAATTGGTAGCTAAATCCACATTGATCGCTACGCCCACGCGCGACGCCGTGAGGATGTGCGACACATCGCCCACCAGCCCGTCGCTCAGGTCCATGGCGCTGCTGGCGATGCCGCGCAACTGCAGGCCCAGGGCCACCCGCGGCGTGGGCCGCTCCAGCCGCTGGCGCGCGCGGGCCAGCACATCGGCGGGCAGGGGAGTGTGGCCCAGCAGGGCTTCCAGCGCCAGGCGGGCGTCGCCCAGCGTGCCGCTCACGTACAGATCGTCACCGGGCCGCGCGCCGCTGCGCAGCAGGGCCTCGCCGGAGGGCACCTCGCCGAACACGGTGATGCAAATGTTGAGCGGGCCCTGCGTGGTGTCGCCGCCCACCAGCTCGCAGCCGTGCGCATCGGCCAGCTGCCACATCCCGCGCGCAAAGCCAGCAAGCCACGGTTCATGAACGCGGGGCAGGGACAGGGCCAGCGTGAAGGCCAGGGGCCGTGCACCGCACGCGGCCAGGTCCGAGAGGTTGACTGCCAGCGCCTTGTGGCCCAGCGCCTCGGGGTCCACGTCGGCGAAGAAGTGGCGGCCCTCGACCAGCATGTCGCTGGAGATGGCCAGCTGCATGCCCGGCGACGGTGCCAGCAGCGCGCAATCGTCGCCCACCCCCAGCACGGCCGCGCCGCCGGGGCGAACGGGCCGCGTGAAGTAGTGTGCAATCAGGTCGAATTCACCCACAGTGCTGTCCTCAAAACGGAAAAAAGAAAACGCCGGCCAATCCGCTCAGGCGCCGGGCGCAGCAGCAGCAAACCATTGCGCCCAGTGGTCGATGCAAGCCTGGATCTTGGGTAGCCGGTGGCGGCGCGTGAGCGTGATGGCCTGGATGGGGCTGGGCTGCAGGTCCACGCAGTCGGCCAGCACCGGTGCGAGCAGGCCCTGGCGCACCAGCGGCTCGGCCACCACCGTGGCCAGGCGCGCGATCCCCAGCCCCTGCAGCGCCATGCGCGCCGTGATGGCCGTGCTGCTGGAACGCCAGTGGCCTTCGGCCACGCACACGCACGGCTCCCCGTCAATGCGGAAAGGCCAGTGGTTCAGGAATGCCACCGCGCTGTTGGTGATGAGCCTGTGGCGGTGCAGGTCGTCAGGCCGCTGCGGCACGCCGTGGACCTGCAGGTAGCCGGGCGTGGCATACAGCGCGCGGGCCAGTGTACCCAGCGGGCGCGCCACCACGGTGTCGGTCAGCGGCGGGCCGGTGCGCAGGGCGATGTCAATGCCATCGCGCGCCATGTCGGCCATGCGGTCGTCCACCACCAGTTCGACGCGCAGCAGGGGGTGCTTTTGCTGCAGGCTTTCAAAGCTGGGGATCAGCAGGTGCTCGGCCACCACCGAACTCGAGGCCACGCGCACCCAGCCGCTGGGCTGGCCGCTCTGTTCGGCGAACTCGCCTTCCAACTCGTCCAGG
>NZ_JALEGG010000195.1 GCF_022763525.1 Acidovorax sp. | reverse complement strand
TGGTCGTCAAAAAAATCAGTGCATGAATTCTTCATTTTTAAATAAAAACCATATGAAAACTAAAATCAAAAAATCAAGATCGGCCATAGTGGCTTTAGTCTCGGCGTCGGCGTAGCCCGCCATGCCTATGTTGCTGCTTTCTGGCATGGCAATCAGGCGCTTGAGATTGTCCGAGCCGCCTTTGGAGCGCGACAAGAACGAATGGTCGCGCAGCGAAACGGCCGCCTGGTGCAGGTCACCGCCGGTGGACTCCAGCAGGTAGAGGCTGATGAGGTTGACCATGCGGTCGCGCGCCTTCTCCAGCTCGGGCCGCAGAAACTCCGTACCAAAGTAGCGGGCAATCTGCACCATGCCCTTGGGGGCATCCGTGTTGATGGCCGCAAGCTTGTCGGCGCCGATCAACCCCTGTTGAACGCCGTAGGCCAACGCCTTCTCGAAGAACGGGCGGGCGTCGTGAAGCTGCAGGGCGTTGGTTTCAGCAGGAATATCGGTGTTGGGTGTATCAGGCAATGTCATTGGCTTTCCATCACGCTGCGCGTCATCGCGGCGTCGCGAAACTGGCGCGGCCCAAGCGAGGCCCCGGGGCAAGGGCTGCCCTGCAGCGAGGGTGGTGTCCCCCTTCCTGGCGAACCCGAGAGAAGGGGCTGAGGGCCCCGTCTCCAAGCCTGCCTGCGCAGGCTTGGACGTGCCCGAAGAGCCACAGCCTCTGGTGGCGGCACCAAGGCGCGCAGCGCCTCAGGGTGAGGTTCTCTAAATAGCCGATTCTTCATCCGAGTTGCGGGCCGCCGGAGTGGCCTTGCCGCGGTCGGTCTCGCTGGTCTCGAACTTGCCGTCGTCTTCCTCCGCGGGCGATTCATCGGTCTCTTCCAGCCCCAGGTCGAACGCGCGGGCCTTGGCGCGCAGCACCAGCAAGGTTTCGATGAAGAGGTCACGGCACTCGTAGCGCAGCAGCCAGGCCATTTGCATCCAGTCACGGTCGGCGACCTCGTCGAGGTCGATGCGCGGCTGCACGTAGCCCGAGGCGAGCAGTTCGTCGTCCGTCAGCGTGGGACCGTAGTCCTCTGTGGCGTCGAACGTGCCCGTGCGGGCAAATGCCTCGATGCGGCTCCACTTCTCGGCAAAATAGTTCGCCAGGGCCTCGGCGCCGCCTTCGAGGTCACCAATGGCGGTCAGAAACTCCACCGGGTCGGCATCTTCGCGGAACACGACGGCGTTCACCATGTTGCGCAGATGCGTGTGGGTAAGGTCCTTGTACTGCTTTTCCAGCACCATCGCGCGTGCAAACTGCTCGGGGGTGACCAGCATGTTCACCACCGACGCCTTGGAATCGTCGTACTCGCGCATCACGGCCAGGATGTCCTTGGGTGCGAGCTGGTCCAGCACCACCATCAAAGCCTTGTCGCCATCGGTGTCCGCCAGCTCGGCCAGCGCGGACTCAGCCCCCACGATGTCACCGGCCGCGATAAGGCTGGTGGTCTTGGTGATGAGGGCCAGGTGGGTGTTGCTGCTGCTGTCGTTGCTCATGCGTGTTCCTTATGCCTTGTGGGCGGCTGTTTGGCGTTTGCGCAATGGTTGTTCGCATACAGGCCGATGATTCCTGGCGCGCACGCGGCCAGTGGGCCGCCGCGCAAGGGTCGTCCCTCCGCCACGCTTCAGTCTTTCCTGTCGAAACCCACATCCGCCAGCCAATTGGCACTGGCCTCCTCGCGGGTGCGGCTGTTCTGGGGCTCCACCGCGTCGTCGGCACTCAGCGCGCTGAAGTCGTCTTCATGTTCGGCTGCGTCCTCGTCTTCCTGCGCCCCATCGCCATCGCCAAGATCGGCAGCGGCTGCCGACGCCATGCGCGCATGCAGGTGGAGGTATTCCAGGCCCGCGGCCACGGCCATGAATCGCGGGCCTTGCGGCTCCCGCAGCACAGTCTGCGCCAGGCTGACTGCCCAGGGTTCCAAGGCTACGGACGAGCCCAGGGCATGCCAGTCGGGCAACTCGTCCACCGGCAGGCCCACCAGGTGTTCCAGCGCTGCTGGCTGAACGAAGCGAAAGCCCTGGTGAAACACCACGGCCACCATCTCGGGCGCCAGTTCGATCATCTGTGCCAGGAAGGCGATTTCGTTGCGTTTCTCGGCCAGGCGTTTGCGCAGGACATCGTTGCCCTCGGAGTCGCTGACCAAGTCATCCAGCTCGGCGCGATAGGCCGCGCGGAGGTCGTAAAAGTAAGGAGAGAGTTTCACAAGGAGGAAGAAAGAATGCTCTTGGAATAGGCTTGCCAGATCTCGTTCGCCGTCTGCAGCGGGTCGTCGAGCAGGTTGCGGCGCCGGTTGTCGTCGTAGGCCTGGCGGGCGCTCTCATCGGACAGCACTTCGTACGCCTTTTGCACGGCCTGGAAGCGCCGCGCTGCGTCGGGAGCGTCGTTGCGGTCCGGGTGGTAGAACGATGCCTTCTGGCGGAAGGCCTTCTTGATATCGGCCAGCGATGCGTTGGCAGTCAGGCCGAGGGCGGTGTAGTGGTCGATGGCGGCGGTCATGGATGAACGATGGAACGGGTGGCAGGGCCACACCCCACCTGACAGGCACTGCGGCAGCGCTTGGTCTTGGTGTCAGCCACCCAGGCTCACAAACACGTTCTGGACGTCGTCGTTGGAATCGATGGCGGCGAGGAAGTTCTCCACCTCTTCGAGCTGCTCGGCCGTGAGATTGGCGGGGTTGACCGGGTTCTTGGGCTTGTAACCCAGCTTGGCCGACAGCACCGTAAAGCCGTGGACCGGCAGGGCACGGCTGACGAGGTCCAGGTCGGTGGGGTCGGTCCAGAAGGTGGTGGTGCCTTCCTCGTCGCCCGCCTCGAAGTCCTGCGCGCCGGCTTCGATGGCGGCCAGCTCCGGGTCGGCACCCGGCGTGGCCGGCTCGGCTTCGATCATGCCCACGTGGTTGAAGTCCCACGCCACCGAGCCCGAAGTGCCCAGCTGGCCCTTGCGGAACAGCACCCGCATCTCGGGGGCCGTGCGGTTCACGTTGTCGGTCAGGCATTCGACCATCACCGCCACCTGGTGCGGCGCAAAGCCTTCGTAGATCACGCGCTCGTAGTTCACGGCGTCGGCGCCCGTGCCCGAGCCCTTCTTGATGGCGCGCTCCAGGGTGTCCTTGGGCATGGAGGCCTTGCGGGCCTGCTCCACCACCAGGCGCAGGCGGGCATTGGTGGCCGGGTCGGCACCGCCGCGCGCGGCCACGGTGATTTCCTTGACCAGCTTGCCAAACAGCTTGCCCTTGGCATCGGCCACCTGTGCCTTGCCTTTTGCTTTCCACTGCGCGCCCATGGAGTTACCTTTTGATGTGGGAATTGAGAGGGGGTTTTGCTGCAGGTCGCCCCGCGCGGCAAAACCCTGTAGTCTACCCGCTGACCTGCAATCACCCCCCTGCGAACAACCCTGGCGCCATCGTCGCGGCGCCAAACGGCGGTAACTCATCCCCTCCTTCGGCGACCAGCGTGTAACCTCGGCATCATCCTCGCCCTCGCCTACCCCAGCGCCTAGATCCCATGCTCAACACCCTGTGGCTCGGTTTTTTCGTCACGGCGGCAGTCGCCGCCATGGCCCAGTGGCTGGTGGGTGGCAACGCCGACATCTTCTCGGCCATGGTGCAGGCGCTGTTCCAGATGGCCAAGCTCTCGGTCGAGGTGATGGTGCTGCTGTTTGGCACGCTCACGCTGTGGCTGGGTTTTTTGCGCATCGCCGAAAAGGCAGGCATTGTGGACGCCCTGGCGCGCTGGCTGGCGCCGCTGTTTGCCAAACTCATGCCCGAGGTGCCGCGCGGTCACCCATCGCTGGGCCTGATCACGATGAACTTTGCCGCGAATGCGCTGGGGCTGGACAACGCGGCCACACCCATGGGCCTGAAGGCCATGACATCGCTGCAAGAACTGAACCCACAGCCCGGCACCGCCACCAACGCGCAAATCCTGTTTCTGGTGCTCAACGCTTCCTCGCTCACGCTGCTGCCGGTGACCATTTTCATGTACCGCCTGCAGCAGGGTGCGCCCGACCCGACGCTGGTCTTCCTGCCCATCCTGCTGGCCACGTCGGCATCCACGCTGGTGGGTCTGCTGAGCGTTGCGGTGGCGCAGCGCCTGCCGTTGTGGAGCCCCGTCGTACTGGCCTATCTGATGCCGGCGGCCCTGGCGCTGGCCGGTTTCATGGCGCTGCTCACCACGCTCAGCGCGGCGGCCCTGGCCTCACTGTCGTCCCTGCTGGGCAACCTCACGCTGTTCGCGCTGGTCGTGTTGTTCGTGGGCATCGGCGCATGGCGCAAGGTGCCGGTGTACGAAGCCTTCATCGACGGCGCCCGCGAGGGCTTTGACGTGGCCAAGGGCCTGCTGCCCTACCTGGTGGCCATGCTGTGCGCGGTGGGCGTGTTCCGCGCCTCAGGCGCTTTAGGCTATGCGCTCGATGGCATCCGTTGGTGCGTAACCACCCTGGGGGCTGATGCCCGCTTTGTAGATGCCCTGCCCACCGCACTGGTCAAGCCGTTTTCCGGCAGTGCGGCGCGCGCCATGCTGATCGAAACCATGCAGACGCAGGGCGTCGACAGCTTTGCCGCCCTGGCCGCCGCCACCATCCAGGGCAGCACCGAGACCACGTTCTACGTGCTGGCCGTGTATTTCGGAGCCGTGGGCATCCAGCGTGCACGGCACGCGGTGGGTTGCGCCTTGCTGGCTGAACTGGCGGGGGTGGTGGCAGCCATTGCCGTGTGCTATCGGTTCTTTGGGTAGAAATGATCAAATCTGCCCCTACCGCGCTGCCATTCAGCGCCACAAGCTATCATTTATATAGCATTCGGTTGTCTTTTTCCGCTTGTCCGTTTCTCTTCACTTGAGGGGCGACTCCCCCATTCCCGTGCGCACCCATTGGGGCTTTCCATCATGCGGACCATAGAGGTCCTACCTATGCTGTGCCCGTAGGCCCGCCAGCGGTGCGCCGGTAGCCCCCTGGGAAGAGTTTCCCCACCCACTCCATGACATTGGCCCCTCACCCCACCGTGTCCCACGACGCCGAAGAGCGCGAGCACGCCGAGGCCCTGCTCCAGCTGTGCAAACGGCTGGAGCGCGCCTGGACCTTGCCCGACGTGCTGGAGGCCGTCAAACCCATGGGGGAGAGCGTTTTCGACTATCGCCATGTCTGGCTGGCACTGTTCGACGAAGCCTCGGGCATGCTGGACTTCCTCACCCACACCACCAGCGGCGAGGAGAGCGCCGTGAGCCGCCAGCTGCAGACCATGAAAATCCCGGTGAAGGGAGACGCGCTGCTCGAAGAAATCCTGCAGGCCACCCATGTCGTGGTGGTGGAAGACGCGCGCACCGACCCCCGCACCAACAAGGCCGTGGTGGCGGCATTGCACAACCGCACCATCGTCAACGTGCCGCTCGTCATGGCCGACCAGCGCCTGGGCGCCCTGGGCATGGGCACCTACGGCGATGAGGAAGGCGTGCGGCCGCCCAAGCTTTGGCAGATTGCGCTGATGCAAGCCACCGCAGGGCACTTGGCCGTTGCACTGGACCGGGTGCGCTTCATGACCGCGCGGCGCGAGGCCGAAGAAGCGCTGGTGCAGCAGAAAGAGCACCTGCAGGTGACCCTGCAGTCGATCAGCGATGCCGTGGTCACCACCGATGCCGCGGGGCTGGTGCAGTACCTCAATCCCGCCGCGCAGGTGCTGACGGGTTGGTCGCTGGCTGCTGCCTGCGGACGCCAGCACCAGGATGTGCTGGGCCTGGGCGCCGAGCCCGGGACGGACACCGTCCCCGACCTCGTTGGCCGCGCATTGGCGCAAGGCAGCACCCAGTTTCATTCGAAGCTCCGGTCCACGCCACTGGCGGGCACTCCGCTGCTCATGGACCTGTCGGCTTCGCCCCTGCTGCGGCCCGGTGGCGATGCTGACGGAGTGGTGCTGGTGTTTCGCGATGTGACCGAAGCCAGCCGGCTGAGCCGTGAAATGGAGTTCCAGGCCCTGCATGACACGCTCACCAGCCTGGGCAACCGCCGAGCATTCGAGAACCTCCTGGCCCAGGCTTTCACTGCCACGCGCGACGCCAACACGGCCCGCCATTGCGTGTGCTATCTCGATCTCGACAATTTCAAGGTGATCAATGACACCTGCGGCCACGCCGCAGGCGACGAACTGCTGAGACAGGTGGCGCGCCTGTTCCTCGCCCACCTGCAGCCCCAGGACCTGCTGTGCCGCCTGGGCGGCGACGAGTTCGGCATCCTGCTTTGGCAACAGGATCTTCAGCAGGCATTGCAGGTGGCGGAGCGCATGCAGCAGGAACTGGCCGCATTCCGCTTTGCGTGGCGCGACCACGTGTTCAGCGTGAGCGTCAGCATCGGTGCCGTGGTGCTGGACGCAGCCACCGAGAGTGTGGGCGCCCTGCTACAGGCGGCCGACAGTGCCTGTTACGTGGCCAAGGATGGGGGCCGCAACCGCATTCATGTCTATGCCGAGAACGACCCCGCCCTGGCACAGCGCTACGGCGTCATGGAATGGGTCAGCCGCATCGAGGATGCGTTGCAGCACGACCGGTTCGAGCTGTTTGGCCAGCCCATCGCCCGGCTGGGCGCGCCGCCGGCCGGTACGGCCCACGGCCTGCATTGCGAAGTCCTGCTGCGCATGCGCACGCCCGACGGCCGCCTGGTTTCGCCCGGTGAATTCATGTCCGCCGTGGAACGCTACCAACTGGCCGCCCGGGTGGACCGCTGGGTCATCAAGAAGGCCCTGGCCTGGATGGCCGAACACCAGGAGCGCGTGGAGCTGTGCTGCATCAACCTCTCGGGACAGTCCGTGGGCGACGCCACTTTTTTGAGCCAGGTGCTGCAGGCCATGGACCAGGCCCCGGTGCGCTGCGACCGCCTGTGCTTCGAGATCACCGAAACCGCCGCCATGGGCGACCTGGCCGCGGCCAACCGCTTCTTCCAGGCCATGCGCGCTCGGGGCTGCCGGTTCGCGCTGGACGACTTCGGCAGCGGACTGTCGTCGTATGCATACCTGCGCGAGCTGGCGGTGGACATGCTGAAGATCGACGGGCAGTTTGTGAAAAACATGGCCGACGACCCCGTGAGCTTCGCCATGGTGAGGTCCATCCACGAAATCGGCTGCCTGATGGGCAAGAAGACCGTGGCGGAGTTTGCTGAAAGCCAGGCCGTCGTGGACCTGCTGACCGGGCTGGGCGTGCACTTTGCCCAGGGCTACGCGCTGGCCCGCCCCGCGCCACTGGACGAGTTGCTGCAGGAATCCGTGGTGCAATGAAAACGCTTCCTCACGCACGCGCCGCCGGCAGGCCCGCGAGGCCAGGCCGGGGAGTGTTCAACCAGGCGGCGTAGAGGGCAATGCAGGCGCCGCCACCAGCTCCCACTCGGCCAGCTGTTCGTTGGTGGCAATCAGCCGCCCCACCAGCAGCTTGATGAAGGCCTTGTCAAACCGTGATTGAAGGTCTTCCGAGGCTTCGCGCAGCGCGGGGTTGCGCACCTTGAGGACCAGCACCTCGGTTTCGGCCACGGCGCTGGCGGTGCGGATGCGGTTGTCAGGACGCAGGTAAGTCATCTCGCCCAAGGTGACGCCCGGACCCAGCGTGCTGAGGTTCCAGCCCTGGCGGCTGACCGCCACCTGGCCTTCGATGAGGATGCAGAACGAATCGCCGGGTGTGTTCTCTCGCATCAGGACCGTGCCCTGCGGCAGGCGGCGCCAGTTGCCCAGGCGCATCAGCTCCCACAGCGCAACATCATGAAAGTCGGCAAAAAAAGGCAGTGCGCGCAGACGCGCAAAACGTTCGGCCTCGGTGTCTTGCGAACGCTGGCGGGGCAGCTCCCGGTGGGCCGCCAGGAGGGCCTGTGCAAAGTCGTCCCAGGTGGCGAAGCGGTCTGCCGGCTGCTTGGCCAGGGCGCGCAGCAGCACTTCGTCCACATGCGGCGGCAGCGATGCACGCAGCAGGCTGGGCGGTGTGGGCACCTCGTTGCTGATCTTGTAGAGCGTGGCGAAATCGGTATCGCCGTCAAAGGGGCGGCGGCCGGTGAGCAGCTCATAAACGACCACCGCCAGTGAGAACATGTCGCTATGGTGAGTGAGGTCGTGCTCGCGCACCTGTTCGGGCGACATGTACGAGGGCGACCCCACCAGCCCCGACAGCTGCGTGGCATCGCTGCGCAGCGATAACGCCGCGCCAAAATCCGTCAGCTTGATGTTGCCGTCTTTCGCCAGCATGAGGTTGGCGGGTTTGATGTCGCGGTGCACCAGCCCTTCGCGGCACGCGTAGTCCAGCGCATTGCAGCACTTGAAGGCGATGTCCAGCACCTGCGGCACGGGCAGCAGCGTGTCCGGTGCGGCGAAAGCCGACAGCGGCTGGCCATCCACATACTCGAGCACGAGGTACGGAGGCAGGGCATCCTCGTCGGCGTCGAGCAGGCGCACGATGTGGGGGTGCCGCAGACGGCCCGACAATGCAGCCTCGTTGCGCAGCAGCTTGCGATAGCGCTCTGCCTGGGCCGGCTCTTTGAGCAAATGCGCGTGCGTCTGCTTGATGGCCACCTTGCGTCCCCGGAACCCGTCCAGGCCCAGGTACACGATGCCGCTGGCGCCCCGGCCCAGCTCCCGCTCGATGCGGTACTTGCCGATGCTGGCAGGGGGTGCCGAGGTTCCAGTGGCCATGGCGGGCTCCTCGCAGGTCTTTCGCAGGTCAGGCGCCAGCGAGGGCCTGCTCAAAGTCGGCCAGCAGATCGTCGGGCTCTTCCAGGCCCACCGAAACACGGATCATGCCGTCGGCAATGCCCATGGCAGCTCGCACCTCGGCACCGGCTTCCCAGAAGATCGTGTGCGCCACAGGGATGATGAGCGTGCGCGTGTCGGCCAGCCCCGTGGCCTTGATGGGAAGCTGCAATCGATTGCACACAGGCAGGCATTGGTCTGGGTTGCGCATCTCGAACGACAGCAGCCATGAGCCGGCCTTGAGGTGCCGTTGGGCAAAGGCATGCTGCGGGTGCGAGGGCAGCATCGGGTAGAGCACGCGCGAGACCGCCGGATGCTTCTCCAGAAACTGCGCCAGCGCGAGTGCGGTGGCGCTGGTACGGTCCATGCGCAGCGACAGGGTCTCGGCCCCCAGCGCCAGCTGATGTGCGGCATGGGACGAGAGCGTGCCGCCCATGTCGCGCAGGCCCTTCTTGCGCAGCTGCTGCAGCCCCCAGCCCTTGGGGTCGCCCTTGCGGTAGGCCGCAAAGATGTTCGGATAGCCGCTCCAGTCATACAGGCCGGTGTCCGTCACCGCGCCCCCCAGCGCGGCCCCCTGCCCTCCAATGCTCTTGGTCAGCGAGTTGAGCACCAGCCCCGCGCCCACGGTTCCCGCACGAAACAGGTAGGGCGATGCCACCGTGTTGTCCACCACGTAAAGCACGCCGTGCTGCCGGCACACCGCGCCGATGCCTCCCAGGTCCGGAATCTGCGTGCCGGGGTTGGCAATGGTCTCCACGAACACCATGCGGGTGTTGGGGCGCAGTGCGGCGGCTACGTTGGCGGCATCGGTCACGTCCACCAGGGTGACCTCGATCCCCAGATCCGCCAGCGTGCCGAACACGCTGTTGGTGTTGCCAAACACAAACTGGCTGGCCACCAAGTGGTCACCCGCCTTGAGCAGCGTGAGGAAAATGGCGCAAATGCCCGCCATGCCGGTGGCAAACGCGATGGTGCCCTGCCCCTTTTCCATGAGCGTGATCTTGGCTTCCAGCGCGGCGGTGGTCGGCGTGCCCTGGCGCGCGTAGTTGAAGCCGCCCTTGCTCGTGCCCTGGAACACGGCGATCAGGTCCTCGACCTTGTCATAGCCGTACTGCACCGAGGTGTGGATGGCCTTGTGGATGGCCCCATGCTCCGCGCCGCCCAGGCGGTCGGCATGCAGGATCTCGGTAGTGAAATGGTTGCTCTGCGGTGTCGTCATATGATTCTTCGGCTGCTCTTCCGGGGTGCTTGCATGGCACGGCGATAAAAACGGGCACGCACCAACATCAGTGCACCCGTGGAACTGACTCCGCCAGGCCACAGGGTGCGTTCCCCTAGGGGCTAAGGTGCCGCGGCTCCGAGCCTGCGAGTGCAGGCTTGGACGGCTCCGAAGAGTTGCCGGCTCCGACGGCAACGCCGGGCGCCTTGCGCCCCAGGGGGAATCACCGTTCAGGTGCGATGTGCTCCGCGTAATCGTACAGGGCGCCCAGAATCTCCTGCGCTCGATCGTCGGCCGTTTCGGACATTTCGTCGATTTCGGTAAACAGCTGCTCGACCGTGCGTGCGCCCCCCTGCCCTTCGAAGAGGCACGCCACGCGGTGCGCCTCCCAGCGTTCGGTCTCATCGGCCGACAGCGATGCCGGGAAGTTGCGTGCCCGGTAACGCCAAAGCAGCTCTTCCAGGCGCGGGTCATCAAAGCTGGCCCGCGCCTGGGCCAGTTTCTCAGCGCTCAAGGTGCGCAATTCATTCAGGCGGCGGCGATCGTTGTTGCCGACAAAACCGCCATACAGGTCCTGGTCCACGTCGGGCGCGGGCTCTTGCGGGCGCGCGAACACGGCAGGCCAGATGCCGCTCATGTCGGGTAGCAACCGCGCCGTCTCGGCATGTAGCGCCGCCTGGGCCAGGTCGATGCCCCAGCGCTGCGCGAGCACAGGGGTGAGCGTATTCACATTGCCCACCACCATGGGTGACTTGTTGAGGTGAATCGTCTTGATCGGCAAGCGCGTGGTGCCCTCGGGCAGCGCGTCGGCCTTGCTGAACATCCGCAAGCGGATTTCGTCAACCCCCATCGTCGCCAGGGGCGCGGGGTCTTGCGAAAGGTCCCACGCGATGAGTTCGTTCTTGTTGGTGGGGTGGCTGGCCAGCGGCCACATGACGGCCAGGCATCCCCGCTCCACCGGGAACATGCCCGAAACATG
Organism: Acidovorax sp.; assembly: GCF_022763525.1. Classification (GTDB taxonomy): domain Bacteria; phylum Pseudomonadota; class Gammaproteobacteria; order Burkholderiales; family Burkholderiaceae_C; genus Acidovorax. The sequence goes on along the minus strand of NZ_JALEGG010000195.1, from coordinate 29,638 downwards.
CAGAAAGGGCCGCGCCGTGGCGGCCGTGGCGGGCAAGCGCAATTCGGCGGCTACGCGATCCTTCTTGTGCAGCGAGAGCGCAAAGTCGAACAGCTTGGTGTTGTGCTGGCGGATGAGGCGCGCCAGCGCAATGGTGGCGCGCACGTCCGAGAGCGCATCGTGCGCGGCTTCGTGCAGCAGGCCGTTCGCCTTGGACAAATGCTCCAGCTTGAAACTGGGCGTCCCGTCTTCCTTTTTGGGCCACTGGATGCCGCCGGGCCGCAACGCATAGGTCATGCGAACCACATCCAGCAAATCCCAGCGGCCGCACTGGTTCTGCCACTCTCGGGCATACGGGTCGATCAGGTTGCGCCAGAACATGAAGCGCGTGATCTCGTCGTCAAAACGGATGGTGTTGTAGCCCACCCCAATGGTGCCGGGCTGTGCGAATTCGGCCTCAATGCGGGCAGCGAATGCATGTTCGGGCACGCCCTTTTCCAGGCACAGCTGGGGCGTGATGCCCGTGATGAGGCAGGACACCGGATCCGGCAGGTAGTCATTGGCCGGCTGGCAATAGAACATCAGCGGCTCGCCGATCTCGTTGAGCTCGGAGTCGGTGCGAATGGCCGCGAACTGCGCGGGCCGGTCGCGACGGGTGTTGGCGCCAAAGGTTTCGTAGTCGTGCCAGAGAAAGGTGTGGGGGGCCATGGTCATGGGTGCAAACAAAGACAGGCGGTCGGGCGGGCGGACGGGCTCCGGGGCCGCTCCCGGCGACTGTAACCGGTATTTGGTGCATTTTTGGCACCCAGCGCTTACAAACAAAGCGCGAGCAGCTATCAAAAATATAGTAATCCTGGTTGCAGCCTGCGGCCCTGCTGTGTGGCTCTTAGCGAAGGTCACCGCCTGATACACCTGCCGCCCTGGTCACCCCGGCATCGCGCGGGACAATGGACACATGCACAGAAACCTCGACCATCCCACCACGCCACACTCGCCTGCCACTCGACGCCTTCGCGCCCTTGGCGGGCAGTTGAGCGTGCTGGCTGCGGCCCTGGCGCTCGGCGGCTGCGCCACTTCGCAGCCGCCCAAGGCTCGTGCACCGGCTGCCCAACTCCCTGCAGCCGCCAGCGCAACTGCCTCCGCGGTGTCCGCAGGACCGGCGCCTGCCGCGCCGACTCCTTCCCCCTCTCCGGATGCGCAGGACCATGCCGCGGGCTTTGCCAACTGGCTGACGGCATTTTCCGCACAAGCGCTGCAGGCAGGCATCCGCGCGGACACGGTGCAGAACGTGCTGGGCCGCGCCCAATGGCTGCCCCGTGTGGTGGAGCTCGACGGCGCCCAGCCCGAATTCACCCGCACGCCCTGGGCCTATCTCGACAGCGCTGTTTCGCCGCAGCGCATTGACCAGGGCCGGGCCAAGCTGGCAGAACACCAGGCGGCGCTCGAAGCCGCAGCCACCCGCTACGGCGTGCCCGCCACGGTGATCACCGCCATCTGGGGGATGGAAAGCAACTACGGCAGCAACTTCGGCACCTTTCGCACCGTGGATGCCCTGGCCACCCTGGCTTACGAAGGTCGGCGCCGCGCCTGGGCGCAATCCGAGCTGCTGGCGGCGCTGCGCATCGTCGACCAGGGCGACATCGCAGCGGACCGCATGCTCGGCTCCTGGGCGGGCGCCATGGGACACACGCAGTTCCTGCCCTCGGTCTTTCTGGCCCACGCCGTGGATGCCGACGGCGATGGCCACCGCGACATCTGGGGCAGCATCCCGGACGTGACCGCATCCACCGCGCATTTCCTGGCGCGCTCCGGCTGGCAGGCTGGCGAGCCATGGGGGGTGGAGGTGCAATTGCCCGCGTCCTTCGACCATGCCCGTGCCGATCTCTCGGTGCGCCAAGCCGCTACCCAATGGGAAGCCGAGGGCGTGCGCAGCATGGATGGGCAGGCGCTGCCCGTACTGGCCAGCGCTTCCATCATCACGCCCGCCGGCGCACGAGGGCCGGCGTTCCTGGTGGGCGCCAATTTCCGCACCATCCTGCGCTACAACAATTCGGCCAACTACGCGCTGGGCGTGGCCTTGCTGGCGCGGCAGATCGGCGGCGGCAGCCCGGTGGTTGCCGCGTGGCCACGCGACCTTGCACCCCTGTCGCGCTCGCAGCTGCAAGCGCTGCAGGAAGCGCTCAATCGACGGGGTTTTTCCGCGGGCGCCCCGGACGGCGTGATGGGTCCCGCCACCCGCGCGGGCTTGCGGGGCTATCAGCGTAGCATCGGAGTGGTGGCAGATGGCTACCCCACCGCGGAGCTGCTGGAGCGGCTGATGGCATCCCAGTAGCGGGCATGCTGGCCGCCCCGGATCCACGCCGCTCGCAGGCCTACGGCGTCACCAACCCGTCCATGCGGACGACTTCGAAATCCCGGCCCAGCACTTGCCGGAGCTCGGATTTGAGGCGATCGTTGTTCCAGCGCTCGTCCGGCGCGCCGCTCAGGTACCAGTTGGATCCGTTGTCGGCCACCATCATCCCGTGGGTCTTGAGGGCCGTGAGAATGGCCCGTGTTTCGGCCGAGAAACCCGCCGGGATCACGTAACTGGCCTTGAGCCGGACCCGCATGCCCATGGGCGGCAGGTTCGGGCTGGTGTTGCTGGAAGCCCAGTGGGTCGCTGGCGGCACATAGGCGCGTCGAGTCTGGCTGACGGTAAAGCGCAGCGCGTGCCGGATGCCGCCGGGCCCCTGCGAGGCCTCGTCATAACGGACCAAGCCCGGGAAGATGGGCAGGCCCGCCGCGTCGGCACTGGTCCAGCGCGGCTGCGCGGTGGGACGCACGTTATTGCTGTTGAGGTGAAAGACCGCACCGCCCGACGCCCGCCAGCTGCCATCGGCCTGCGGATAGCTGTTGCCGGTTTCATACAAACGGTTGTTGTCGCGGTCGATCACGATCACGTGCCGGTCCCCTGCACTGCCGGGGCCGCCTTCGATGGGCGCATTCGGCGGGATCGGGTACGGACCCGGATCGCTCTCGTCTCCGTAGTCAGTGAACTGCACAGCCACCCGCGGCTGGGTGCCTGCGACCACCACATACGGGATGCCGATGGGCGCCCCCTCCCACAAGCCCGCACCAAAGTCCGGAAAGAGGCCGCGGGTCAGGCCAATGCTGGCGATGAGGTTGTCGGAATTCGGGTCCACAGGCAGGGTGCTGATGTCCGCGTTCCAGGCGTTGCCCGCAGGGAACGGTATGGCCCCATTGAGCGGCGCGCCCACGCCCAGCGTGGCGTTGCGCAAGTCACCGTAGACCTGCGCCCCAGGCGCTGGTGCCGGTGCAGGCGGGAGCGGTGCCGGCGAGACCGGGGGTGGCGCTGGGGGAGGCGCCGCCTCGTCACCACCGCCGCCCCCGCAGGCGGCAACCGCCGCAGCCAGGCCCGCAACGGCCATGAGCCGGCTGGTGGAGGCCCAACGCTGCACATGCAATGAATCGTCAGAACGGTCTGCGAGGGGGGATGGCGGAGGATGGATCATGTGCGGCACCAAAATCTGCGCAGTATGCAGCGGCGAATTCTGCCTCTTGCCGCTGAAATGTACGCAAACGTGACAAGCGCGATGCGGGTCCGGCGCGACCGTTTCGGCAATGGTCGTCTCCCGCGCTTCGTCCCGCAACCGCGGGGCCGTGGTGGACAAAGAATCCCTCGGAAGTCTGCGCGTTGCCACCCGTCCAGTGCGCGCCACACGCTTCCCGCTCGTTGCGCACAGAGGTCCCCACCGCCTGCGAGACACGCGGGCCGTTGGCCCCGCCCTTAGCCTCCAAGCCCGTACTTGCGGATCTTGTCGTGCAGCGTGGTCTTGGCCACGCGCAGCGCCTCGGCCGTGCGGGACAGGTTGCCGCCTTGCTGGCGCAAGGACTCGGCAATCAGGCTGCGCTCGAACGCCTCGACAGCGGCCGCCAGCGCGAGGGGCTGCGCCCCCGCTTCCGCACCACCCGCGCCGTCGGCAAACGGCGCAGCCCCTGCCGCAATGCCCAGCACCACGCGCTCAGCCACGTTGCGCAACTCGCGCACATTGCCGGGCCAGTGGTAGCCCAGCAGCCGCTGCGTCTGGGCGGACGACAGCTCGGGCACCGCACGCTGGTGCCGGGCGGCGGCGTCCATGACGAAATGCTCGAACAACAGCGGTACGTCTTCACGCCGGTCGCGCAGCGGGGGCAGATCCACGGTGGCCACGCTCAGGCGGTAGTAGAGGTCTTCGCGGAACCGGCCCTGTCGGCACAGCGCCAGCAAATCCACCTTGGTGGCAGCCACCACGCGGCAGTCGATGGGAATGAGTGTGTTGGAGCCCAGTCGCTCCAGCACCCGCTCTTGCAGCACGCGCAAGAGCTTGATCTGCATGGCCATGGGCATGCTTTCGATTTCGTCGAGGAACAGCGTGCCCCCGCTCGCATGCTCGATCTTGCCAATGCGGCGCTTGCCCGCTCCCGTGAAGGCCCCGGCCTCATTGCCGAACATCTCGCTGTCAAACAAGGTGTCGGGCAAGCCGCCGCAGTTGATGGCCACAAAATGGCCTTTGCCGCGCGGGCTGGCATCGTGCAGGCACCGCGCGGCCAGCTCTTTGCCCGTGCCGGTTTCGCCATGGATGAGCACATCCACCGTGCTGGCCGCCAAGCCAGCCAACACCTCGCGCAAGCGAAGCATGTTGGGTGCGCGGCCCATCACCAGGCGCTCGATCGCATCGCGGTGCGCCAGTTGGCTTCGCAGCCGGCGCACCTCGAGCACCAGCCGGCGCTTGTCCAGCGCACGGCGAACTGCGCTGACCAGTTGCTCAGGGGCAAAGGGCTTCTGGATGAAATCGTGCGCGCCATCCTTCATGGCCTGTACAGCCATCGAGATGTCGCCATGGCCGGTGATCAGCACCACGGGCAACTCCGGGTCCAGGCCCATGAGTTCCTGCAAGAAGGCCATGCCGTCCATTTTCGGTAGGCGAATATCGCTCACCACCACGCCCCGGAAGTCGCGCCCCAGGCGCAGGCGCGCCAGCTCTGCGCTGGGGGCACTTTCCGTCGCAATGCCTTCCAGCTGCAGGGCCTGTTCACAGCCCAGAACGATGTCGGGATCGTCTTCAACGATAAGGACCTTGAGGTCGTGGGTCATGGGCGTTCCAGGGCGGGTTCCGATTCTTGGCGGACTGCAGCGGGCAAGATCAAGTGGAACACGGCACCGCCCTCGGGGTGGTTGGCGCCGGTGAGCGTTCCGCCCGATTCACGCACGATTCCGGCCGACAAGGCCAGCCCCAGGCCCAGGCCATCGCCCGAGCCCTTGGTGGTGAAAAACGGCTCGAACAGATGGGCCAGGGCTTCATCGGTGAGGCCCGGTCCTCGGTCACGCACCTGCACATGCACTTGGCCGTCCAACTGGTCGCACCGAATCTCGACGCGCATGGCGCTGCTGCCCGCCATCGCATCCAGCGCGTTGTTGATCAGGTTGACCAGGACCTGCTCCAGGCGGTTGCCATCGCACCAGGCCACGGGCTCTGGCTCGGCCACGTCGAGCACCCATTGGGCCCCGACTTGCAGGATGCGCGGCTCCAGCAGGGCCAGCGCGTTGGTCAGCGCGGCACGCAACCCCACCGCTTGCGGCTCGCCCGTCGATTTGCGGGCAAAGGCCCGAAGCTCGCCCGTGATGCGGCCCATGCGGTCGGCCAACTGGGCAATGCGCTCCAGATTGACACGCACCGTGGGCAAATCACCTCGCTCCAGAAATCGCACGCTGTTACCCGACAGGGTGCGCAGCGCGGTCAGCGGCTGGTTCAGCTCGTGCGCAACGCCCGTGGAAAGCTGCCCAATCACCGCCAGCTTGCCGGCCTGCACCAGCTCATTCTGGGCTGCGCGAAGCGTGCCTTCGGCGCGGATCCGCTCCTGTACTTCAGACTGGAGACGTTCGTTGGTACGCGACAAATCGGCCGTGCGCTGCTGCACCTTGCGCTCCAGCTCGTCGTGTGCAGCCTGCAACGCTTCGCGTGCGGCCAGTCGGTCGCGCAAACGGTCGCGTTCGTGGCGGCGGCGCTGGTTGACCATGAAGCCGAGCAGCGCGACAAATGCAGCACCGATGGTGACGACCAGGGCATCACTCTGCGCAGCCTCATCCGCGCGGGCCAGGTGCGAGAAAACAGTCAGCGTCCACGGCGTTCCCGGCAGCGCTCGCGATTGGGCCAGGAAGCGGCCCGTCACCGGGTACACCGACGCCATCTCCGTGCCCGCCCGCGCCACACGCACCACGCGCGCTCCCTGATCCAGGTCGCTGAGGACCGTCATCCCCAAGGGGGTGAGGGCGCGGCGGTTGTATTGCAGGGTCTGGTCAAAGGCTTTGCGAGTGCTGTCGTCCAGCGGACGCAGCACGGTGAATTTCCAGTCGGGTACCGAACCCAGGATCACCACGCCGTTTTCATCGGTCACGATCACCGGCGCTTCGACGGTGGACCAGGATTGCTCCAGCTGGTCCAGGCTCACCTTGGTGACGGCGACGCCTACGGTGCGGTTGCCGTCGAGCAATGCCGAGGCCAGGTAATACCCCGGCTCTCCGCGCGTGGTGCCAATGCCAAAGAACCGCCCGCTGTTTTTGCTCAGCGCATCGCGAAAGTAGGGCCGAAAGCTGAGATCCTCGCCCATGAAGCTGTCAGGGCGGCGCCAGTTGCTGGTGGCCACCACGCGCCCCTGCAAGTCGATCACGTAGATGGACAGCGTGCCCGCGCGCTCGTTGAGCTGCTCCAGGTAGGCATTGACGCCGTCTGCGCTGCGCAGTGGCGAATCCAATGAACCGGAAGAACTGGCTCGCCTGGCCGCGAGGGTCGTTGGGGCGGAGACACCCGGCGCAGCCCTGAGCAAAGCCAGCACTTCGGGGCTGAGCTCCAGCGTACCCGGAAGAAAGGCGTACTTGCTGATCTCACGCTGCAAGCTAGCGGTGTACAGCTCCAGCCGGTGCAAGCCTGTGGCCTGGATCTGAGCCTGCTCCATGCGCTGGACCCACACATAGGCCAGCGCCCCGCTCAGCCCGACCCCAGCAAGGAGGAGCAGGACGGTGAAGCGGCGCAAAGATCTGGGCAAAGGCATGGGGCGGCCGATGTTAGCAGCGCGTGTAGGCAACCGCGGGGCCGTGGCTTGATCGCCATGCCGCCTTCTCGCGACGGCCGCCGCACGCGCCTGCAACGTTCGAAAACAGGCGTTCTGTGGCCTGGCGACGGCATGGAAAGGCTTACGCCACGCGCGGCAAAACCTCGTCGTCGCCCGCGGCGGGCAGCATTTCCTCACGCTCGGCGAGCGCCTCTGGCACCGGATCGATGGCGTTTTCCCATTTGGCCACCACTGCCGTGGCAATGGCGTTGCCCAGCACATTGGTCACCGTCCGCCCCATGTCCAGGAAGTGGTCGATACCGAGAATCAGCAGCACGCCGGCTTCCGGCAGTTTGAACATGGGAAGCACGGCAGCCACGACCACCAGCGAGGCGCGAGGCACGCCCGCAATTCCTTTGCTCGACACCATGAGCACCAGCAACATGGTGATCTGCGCAGACAACGGCATGTCGATCCCGTAGGCTTGCGCAATGAAAATCGCTGCAAAGGTGGTGTAGATCATGGATCCGTCCAGGTTGAACGAATATCCGAGCGGCAGCACAAACCCCGTCACCTTCGGCTTGACGCCAAATTTTTCGAGCTGCTCCACCAGTTTGGGGTACACCGATTCACTGCTCGCCGTCGAGAAGCCGATAAGCATCGGGGTACGAATCAGCTTGAGCAGGCGAAACACATCGCGCCCCAGCACGGCATAACCCGCCACCACCAGCACCAACCACAAGGCCGCCAGCGCCAGGTAGAAGCTCAGCATGAGTTTGCCGAACACCCCGAGCATGCCCAGGCCCTGCGTGGTGATGGCGCCAGCCACGGCACCAAACACGCCCACCGGAGCAAATCGCATCACGTAGTCGGTGACCTTGAGCATCACGTGGACCACCTCATCGAGCGTGGCCACCAGCGTGCGCGCCGCCTGATTGTGCAAATGCCCCAGCGCCAATCCAAAGAACAGCGAGAACACCAGGATCTGAAGGATGGCGTTGTTGGCCATCGATTCAACGATGCTGCGCGGAAAGACCTGTGCGATGAAGTCCCGCAGATTCAGTGCACCGGTCTTGAGCTGGGTCGAGGCGCCCGCCTCGGGCAGGGGAATGGCGAGCCCGTTGCCCGGCTGCGTGAGATTGGCGATCACTAGTCCCAGGGCCAGCGACACCAGCGAAGCGCCCAGGAACCAGCCGACCGCCCGCGTGCCAATGCGTCCCACGGTGCGCGAATCCCCCATGCTGGCCATGCCAGCGGCGAGCGTCGCAAACACCAGGGGCGCGATGATCATCTTGATCATGCGCAGGAAGATGTCCGTGAGCAAACCGAAGTAGCCAGCGATCTCCTTGGCGGCTTCGGGCGTGGGAGCCGCGGCGTGGCAGGCGTACCCGACCAGAACACCCAGGACCATGGCCAGGATGACCATGGTGGTCAGACGATTGAGTTTCATGCGATGTGTGTGAAGTTGAAGAATGAAAACGCGAGAAGGCTGACCATCTTTGGCGACAGCCCCTTGCGCCGAACGGTCAGGCAGGCGGGACCGCGCCATATCCCCGCGCAGGCGGGCGAGGCCTGGCATGCGCCGGGCATAGGCAATCCGGCCTGCCGGGTGCAAGGAATGTGGCGTTTTCTGGCATGGCTTGTCTCCCCATCAGCCGTGCCTGTCAGGCGCGGCCTGGGCTTTGCACAGCACAGGGCATGCCAGCCTCTCCTGCCCTGTAAGTGGTTGATTTTTATGGAACTCCGACGCTCACACCCTACCGCGCCGTTCGGTTTTTCGACCACCGAATGCACCACCCGTCCGGCAGGCCGAACAATGCGGCCGCCCACAGGCGGGCAAAAAAAAGCCGGCCCCATGGGCCGGCTCAGACGCTCAGGCAGGTGTACCTGATCAATCGGTAGTTGCCTCTTCAGGCTCCGCTGGTTCCGACTTGGCCGAACGATCCTTCTTCGGCAGCGGCTGGATGTCCAGCAGCACCTCGGGCGTTTCCACGCCTTTGTCGTCGGTCTTGACTTCGATGTCCACCGTCAGGCGGCCGCCTTCCGTCAGGCGGCCGAACAACAGCTCGTCGGCCAGTGCCCGGCGGATAGTGTCCTGGATCAGGCGCTGCATCGGGCGTGCGCCCATCAGCGGATCGAAGCCCTTCTTGGCCAGATGCTTGCGCAGCGTGTCGGTGAAGGTGACTTCGACCTTCTTCTCGGCCAGTTGCGTTTCGAGCTGCAGCAGGAACTTGTCGACCACGCGCAGGATGATCTGCTCGTCCAGCGCCTTGAAGTTGACGATGGCATCCAACCGGTTGCGGAACTCGGGCGTGAACAGGCGCTTGATGTCGCCCATCTCGTCGCCCGCCTGCCGCGGATTGGTGAAACCGATCGTGGCCTTGTTCATGGTCTCGGCGCCCGCATTCGTCGTCATGATGATGATGACATTGCGGAAGTCGGCCTTGCGCCCGTTGTTGTCTGTCAGCGTGCCGTGGTCCATCACCTGCAGCAGCACGTTGAAGATGTCCGGGTGCGCCTTTTCGATTTCATCCAGCAGCAACACGGCGTGCGGCTTCTTGGTGATGGCCTCGGTCAGCAGGCCACCCTGGTCGAACCCGACGTAGCCCGGAGGCGCACCAATCAGGCGGCTCACGGCATGGCGCTCCATGTACTCCGACATGTCGAAGCGGATCAGCTCGATACCCAGGATGAAGGCCAATTGCTTGGCTGCCTCGGTCTTGCCCACGCCCGTGGGGCCACTGAACAGGAAGGAGCCAATCGGCTTGTCGCCCTTGCCCAGGCCCGAGCGCGCCATCTTCACGGCGGAGGCCAGCACTTCGAGTGCCTTGTCCTGGCCAAACACCACGCTCTTGAGGTCGCGCTCTAGTGTCTGAAGCTTGCTGCGGTCGTCATTGGACACGTTCGCGGGCGGAATGCGCGCGATCTTGGCCACGATCTCCTCGATCTCGGCCTTGCCGATGGTCTTCTTGCGCTTGCTGGGCACCAGGATGCGTTGAGCAGCACCGGCTTCGTCGATGACGTCGATCGCCTTGTCGGGGAGGTGACGGTCATTGATGTACTTGGCGCTCAACTCGGCCGCAGCCTGCAGGGCAGCTGCCGCGTACTTCACGCTGTGGTGCTCCTCGAAACGCGACTTCAGGCCCTTGAGGATGTCCACCGTTTCGGCCACGGTCGGCTCGACCACATCGACCTTCTGGAAGCGGCGGGACAGCGCGGCGTCCTTTTCGAAGATGCCGCGATATTCCGTGAAGGTGGTCGCGCCAATGCACTTGAGCTGACCACTGGACAGTGCCGGCTTGAGCAGATTAGAGGCATCCAGCGTGCCACCCGACGCCGCCCCCGCACCGATCAGGGTGTGGATCTCATCGATGAACAGGATGGCATTGGGCTTGTCCTTGAGGGACTTGAGCACGCCCTTGAGGCGCTGCTCGAAGTCACCGCGGTACTTGGTGCCCGCCAGCAGCGCTCCCATGTCCAGCGAGTACACCGTGGCCTCTGCCAGGATCTCAGGCACGTCGTTCTGCGTGATGCGCCAGGCCAGGCCCTCGGCAATCGCCGTCTTGCCCACGCCAGCTTCACCCACCAGGAGCGGGTTGTTCTTGCGGCGGCGGCACAGAATCTGGATCGTGCGCTCCACCTCGTAATTGCGGCCGATCAGCGGGTCGATCTTGCCGTCCTTGGCGGCCTGGTTCAGGTTCTGGGTGAACTGTTCCAGGGGCGAGGCCTTTTCGTTGCGCTCGCCGCCACCGCCTTCTTCGCCTTCGGCTTGGTTGTCCGCCTTGGCGGGCTCGGGCGGCTCGCCCTTCTTGATCCCGTGGGCGATGAAGTTGACCACGTCCAGGCGGGTCACGCCCTGCTGGTGCAGGTAGTACACGGCATGCGAGTCCTTTTCGCCAAAGATGGCCACCAGCACATTGGCACCCGTGACTTCCTTCTTGCCGTTGCCGGTGGACTGCACGTGCATGATGGCACGCTGGATCACGCGCTGGAAACCCAGCGTAGGCTGCGTGTCCACCTCGTCGGTGCCCGCCACCTGGGGCGTGTTGTCCTTGATGAAATTGGCCAGCGACGAGCGCAAATCATCGATGTTGGCCGAACAAGCGCGCAGCACCTCCGCTGCGCTGGGGTTATCGAGCAATGCAAGCAACAGATGCTCCACGGTGATGAACTCGTGGCGCTGCTGACGGGCCTCAACAAAGGCCATGTGCAAGCTGACTTCCAGTTCCTGGGCAATCATGTGAACTCCTTTGTGCTTGCGTGGAAAAGATAACTTTAGATCGGGATCAAAGACCTGTTATTCAACAGGTTCACTGACACATTGCAGTGGGTGGCCCGCCTTGTGGGCGGCGTCAAGCACTTGTTCCACCTTGGTGGCCGCCACGTCGCGGGAATACACCCCGCAGACGCCTTTGCCATCGAGATGGATCTTCAACATGATCTGGGTGGCTTGTTCGCGGTCCTTGCTGAAAAATTCCTGCAGCACCACGATGACAAACTCCATGGGGGTGTAGTCATCATTGAGCATGACCACCTGGTACATCTGCGGCGGCTTGGTTTTTTGCGTGCGCCTTTCGAGCACGACCGAACCGCCATCATCCCGCGCAGGCCGGGTCACCGGCGGCGCGGTGGGGGGTGAAGGTGGTTTTGTTGCCATGAAAATCATTCTAGCGATCCCCGCGGGCCGCTGCCGCCTGAGAAATCTGGTGTTGATCTGGTAATTTTCAAGCTATCGCCCAAGCGACGCACTGCGCTGCGCTTTGGGCGGAGCGGTTCATTCATAAACCACCGTGGCCGAGCCACTGCCAGCCTGCGCCATCCACGCGGCCAAAGCGGCATCGGTGGGGTAGAACCGGGCGCTCTCGCCCAGTTGCAACTCCGCAACCGCCGCGGCATCCGGCGCCGTGCAGCGCACGCCCATGCGCACCCGCAGGCCATGCACCAGTTCCCCTTCCGGGACCTCTTCCCGGCGCGCAGGAAACTCCTTGACCAGGCGGTGCACGTCCGGCCCCTTGTCCGCGACAGTGACATGCAGATACTTGCCGAACCGGCATCGAGCACCGGCAAGGTCCCATATCTGCTGAACCTTGACGCGCAGGCCGCCGCTGAAATGGTCCAGTTGCAGCCGCCCCATCATCACCACGAACTCGTCTTCCTTGAGCTGGTTGCGATAGGTATTGAGGAGAGCCTCGTCAGCCGAGGCTTCAATGACGCCCGATTTGTCATCCAGCCGGAACAGCCCCAACTTGCCGCGCTGGCCATTGATGACCCGAAAATCGCTGATGATGCCAGCGAGCACTTGCGGCTCGCGGCTGTCGAGAAGCTCGTCGATGGGCGTGCGCACAAAACGGCGCACCTCGGACGCCACTTCATCGAACAGATGGCCCGACAAGTAAAACCCGATGGCAGTTTTCTCCTGGGTCAGCCGCTCCTTGATCCCCCAGGGCACAGCGTCCACCAGATCGGGCTCCTGGGTGCTCGACCCATGGGCGTCGTCGCCCATCATGTCGAACAACCCCCCCTGGTTCACGTTGGCCAAGGTGGCGGCAGCGAAATCGAACGCCCGGTCGATGGAAGCCACGAGGGCGGCGCGATTGAGGTGGATTGAGTCAAACGCCCCGGCCTTGATCAAGGCCTCGACGGTGCGCTTGTTCATGCGTGCCTTGTCCACACGCACGCAAAAGTCAAAAAGACTCTTGAACGGCCCTTTGGTGGAGCCCTGGGGGCCTTCGCCCCTCCCCTCGCGAGCCGCCACCAGCGCCTCGATGGCCTGCTGGCCCGTGCCCTTCACGGCGCCCAGGCCATAGCGGATGACCTTGTCTGTCACCGGCTCGAAGCGGTAGTTGCCGCGGTTGACATCCGGCGGCTCGAAGGTCATGCCGAAGTGCTTGACGGCGTCTTCGTACAGCACCTTGAGCTTGTCGGTGTCGTCCATTTCCACCGTCATGTTCGCGCAGTAGAACTCGGCGGTGTAGTGCACCTTGAGCCAGCCCGTGTGGTAGGCCAGCAGCGAGTACGCGGCCGCGTGCGACTTGTTGAAGCCGTAGCCCGCGAACTTCTCCATCAGGTCGAACACCTCGTCGGCCTTTTCCTGGCTGATGCCCTTCTCGGCAGCCCCCTTGCGGAAGATGGCGCGGTGCTCGGCCATTTCCTCGGCCTTCTTCTTGCCCATGGCCCGACGCAGCATGTCGGCGCCGCCCAGGCTGTAGCCACCCAGCACCTGGGCGGTCTGCATCACCTGCTCCTGATAGACCATGATCCCGTAGGTCTCCGCCAGCACCGGCTCCACCAAGGGGTGTGGGTAGATCACCTCCTCCTTGCCGTGCTTGCGGTTCACGAAGCTGGGGATCAGGTCCATGGGACCCGGGCGGTATAGCGCGTTGAGGGCGATCAGGTCTTCCAGACGGCTCGGGCGCGCCTCTTTCAGCATGCCCTGCATGCCGCGGCTTTCAAACTGGAACACGGCCTCGGTCTTGCCTTCGGAGAAGAGGCGGTAGGTGGGACCGTCGTCCAGGGGGATGTTCTCGAACGCAAAGTTCTCCTGGCCCTTGTGGCGCTTCATGATGAACTCGCGCGCAATCTCCAGGATGGTGAGCGTGGCCAGGCCCAGAAAGTCGAACTTCACCAGGCCGATGGCTTCCACGTCGTCCTTGTCGTACTGGCTCACGGCCGATTCGCTGCCAGGCTGCTGGTACAGCGGGCAGAAATCGGTGAGCTTGCCCGGCGCAATCAGCACGCCCCCGGCGTGCATGCCGATGTTGCGCGTCATGCCCTCGAGCTTTTGCGCCATCTCGATGATGGTCTTGACGTCTTCTTCCTTCTGGACCCGCTCGTACAGCAGAGGCTCCAGCTCCAGCGCATAGTTGTTCTTGTCGCCCTCTTTCTTCACCTCCGGCGGGTAGGCCAGCGTGTACGACATGCCGGGCTTGCCCGGCACCAGCTTGGAGATGCCGTCGCAGAAGGTGTAGCTCATATCCATGACGCGGCCCACGTCGCGGATGGCCGCCTTGGCTGCCATGGTGCCGAAGGTGGCGATCTGGCTTACGGCGTTCTTGCCGTACTTGTCCTTCACGTAGTCGATCACGCGGTCGCGGTTGCTCTGGCAGAAGTCGATGTCGAAGTCGGGCATCGACACCCGCTCGGGGTTCAGGAATCGCTCGAACAGCAGGTTGTACTGCAACGGGTCCAGGTCAGTGATCTTGAGTGCATAGGCCACGAGCGATCCAGCGCCGGAGCCGCGGCCCGGCCCCACCGGACAGCCGTTGTTCTTGGCCCACTGGATGAAGTCGCCCACGATCAGGAAGTACCCCGGGAAACCCATCTTCAGGATGGTGCCCAGTTCGAACTCCAGCCGCTCCACGTAACGCGGACGCTGCTTCTCCCGCTCGGCCTCGTCAGGAAAGAGGTGCTTCAGGCGCTCCTCCAGCCCCTCGAACGACGCAAACCGGAAATACTCGTCAATGGGCATGCCGTTGGGCGTGGGGAAATCCGGCAACTGGGGCTTGCCCAGCACCAGGGTGAGGTTGCAGCGCTGCGCAATCTCCAGCGTGTTCTCGATGGCTGAAGGCACATCGGCGAACAGTGCCTGCATCTCGGCAGAGGATTTGAAGTACTGGTCCCGCGTGAACTTGCGCACACGGCGGGGATTGGCCAGGATCTCACCCTCTGCGATGCAGATGCGCGCCTCGTGCGCCTCGTAGTCATCCGGCGTTGCAAACTGCACCGGATGGGTGGCTACCACCGGCAGGTTCAAGCGCGCGGCCAGCTGCGCGGCGGCAATCACATGGCTCTCGTCGTCCACGCGTCCTGCGCGTTGCAACTCGATGTAAAACCGGTGAGGAAACAGCCCAGCCAAGCGCAGCGCCACGTCGGCGGCGCCCGCCTCGTCGCCCTTCAGGAGGGCCTGCCCTACCGGCCCCACCTGTGCTCCAGCCAGCGCGATCAGCCCATCGGAGA
Organism: Acidovorax sp.; assembly: GCF_022763525.1. Taxonomy (GTDB): domain Bacteria; phylum Pseudomonadota; class Gammaproteobacteria; order Burkholderiales; family Burkholderiaceae_C; genus Acidovorax. The sequence goes on along the minus strand of NZ_JALEGG010000195.1, from coordinate 14,614 downwards.
GCTCCTGCAACCATTCCCACTTGCACAGGGCCAGGTTCTTGACCACATTGCGCGTCCACGCCCGCGCCAGCAGCTCGGACAGGTGAAGGTAGCCCTGACGGTTCTGCACCAGCAGAATCATCCGAGACGGCGCAGCGCCGCCCTCGCCTTCCAGGAATATCTCCGCCCCCAGGACAGGCTTGACCCCTTTGCCCCGCGCTTCCTTGTAAAACTTGATCGCCCCAAAAAGATTGTTGAGATCGGTGATGGCCAGCGCTGGCTGTCCATCCTTGGCGGCCGCCTTGGCCACCTCATCGATGCGATTGGTACCGTCGACGACGGAAAATTCGGTGTGCAGGCGCAAGTGAACAAACATGGCTGGCATTGTAGAAACCCTGGGTCACCCTCCCTGCCTCCGACCATCACTTCGCTGCGGGGGCAGAGGGGGCTCCGCCGGCACGCCTCAGCCTCACCTCCGCCGGGTTCGCAACGCCCCTAAAGGGGCTCCGAAGAGCATCACCGCCGCCAGTACAATGCCCTTTGCGCCCCGGAACCTGGCGGCGCGCCTGGCGCCTCGGACCCGCCGATGTCCCGCACCTTTGTTCCTCTTTTGCTGAAAGCTGCTTGCGATGCTGCGTGCCCCCCTGCCCTTCGTTACTGCCTTGCTGGCTGCCGGTCTGCTGGCGGGCTGCTCCACCACCAGTGAAGACAAAACGGCGAATTGGAGCCCCAACCGCATCCATTCAGAAGCGAAGGACGAGATCAACAGCGGTGCGTACGACAAGGCAGTCCCCCTGCTGGAGAAGCTGGAAGGCCGCGCCGCCGGCACCCCCCTGGCCCAGCAAGCGCAGATCGACAAGGCTTACGCGCACTACAAGGCCGGCGAAAAGGCACAGGCCGTCGCCACCCTGGACCGTTTCATGAAGCTGCATCCCGCCAGCCCTGCACTGGACTACGCGCTTTATCTGAAGGGCCTGGTGAACTTCAACGACAACCTGGGCCTGTTCTCGTTCATCTCGCGCCAGGATTTGTCCGAGCGCGACCAGAAAGCCGCCAAGGATTCGTTCGAGGCCTTCAGCGAACTGGCGACCCGGTTCCCCGAGTCCCGCTATGCACAGGATGCGCGCCAGCGCATGACCTACATCGTGAACTCGCTGGCCCAGTACGAGGTCCACGTGGCCCGCTACTACTTCCAGCGGGGTGCCTATGTCGCCGCCATCAGCCGCGCCCAGGTGGCGTTGGCCGACTACCAGGGTGTGCCTGCACTGGAAGAGGCGCTGTACATCCTGATCCAGTCCTACGACGCCCTCGGCATGACCCAGCTGCGAGACGATGCGCGTCGCGTCATGGATACCTCCTACCCCCAAAGCGCCTACCTGCGCGAAGGTTTCAAGGGCAAGGCAGATCCGTGGTGGAAGTTCTGGTAAGCGCCTGAAGAGCCCTATCAAACTCCTGTGGTGACTCCAGCCGCCGCATCGGCGGTAACGCCGCGAGCAAGCGCTTGCCATAGCCCATGGTGACCAGGCGGGTGTCTCCCACCACCAGGATCCCCTGATCGGATTCCCGCCGTATCAGCCGCCCGGCCCCCTGCTTGAGCGCAACGGCCGCCTCGGGCAATGCGTAAGAAGTGAACGCTTTTCCACCCGACTTTTCAATGCGCTGCGTGTACGCCTCTACCAGCGGGTCCCCAGGCGGCGGAAAAGGGAGCTTGTCGATGATCACCAATTGCAAGGCGTCGCCCGGCACGTCGAAGCCCTCCCAGAACGTCGCCGACGCCACCAGGATGCAGCCTGGCTGACCATGCGCACTGCCTTCGCGAAAGCGTTGCATCAGCCGGCGCTTGGGCCACTCGCCCTGCACAAGCACTTCCAGCTCACCCGAAGCCGCAAACTGGGCGTGCAGCGCATCGCCAATCCCTCGCAGGGCCTTGAGGGTGGTCGTCAAGACAAGGGTACGCCCCCCTAGTTGCGCCGCGGCTTGGGAAATCCATTGGGCCAGAGCGCCACTGTGCGAAGGGTCAACCGGCGGCGGCAAGTGCCGCGGCACGTACAGGGCCGCCTGGGACGCATAGTCAAAAGGGCTGGCAACCCGCAATATCTTTGCATCCTGCAACCCGGCGCGCTCGGTGAACCAGCTCAGTTTTTCATCATCGCCCAAGGTGGCTGAGGTGAAGATCCAGGATCTGCCCGGGCCTGCGGCAGGCGCCTGAGGCCAGCCGTCTTCGCCCACGGCTTGCGGTGGCGCGGCCATCAGCCGGGTGCGCATGGCCTCGGCGATGTCGAGCGGGGACTCAACCAGGCGCAATTGCGAGCCCACGTCGAGCCACCGCACAGCGTCCGGGCTCCCCGCCCCATCAAAATGGGCCAGGCGCGCCAGCAACTCACTCCCGCGTTCGTACAGGCGCTCCAGTTCGGGGGCCGTTTCGCTGACCGCGTCGAGTGCCGCCTGCCCCTGTGCACAGGCGAGCGCCAAGCGGCGAATAGCAGCCCGCCACGCTTCGGGCTGGGTACCTTCGGGCGCTTCATCCGTCCAGCGCAGCTTGGTACCCGCCCGCAACTCGCCGACCACCAGGCGCAGGTCGCGGGCAGCCAGGTCCACGTTGTTGGCCAGACCCACCCAATCCGCCATGCCCCTAGCCCGCTGCAGACCAGCCGCCAGCATGTCCTTGCCGAAGTCCATCAGTTGGCCCGTGGAAAGTGACAGGCCCAGAAACTGCACGCCCGTTTCGCTGATCTGGTGCGCCTCGTCGAACACCACCACCCGCACGGTCGGCAAAAGCTCGGCCATGCCGGACTCGCGGACCGCCACATCGGCAAAAAAAAGATGGTGGTTGATGACCACAATGTCCGCCGCCAGGGCTTCCCGCCGCGCCTGGTGGACATGGCATTCACGGAATTTCGGGCAGGCAGAGCCGAGGCAGTTTTCACGGGTGGAAGTGACCAGCGGCAGCACGGGCGAGCGTTCATCCAGTCCCGTCAGCTCGGCCAGATCGCCCGCTTGTGTGCGGCGCGACCACTCCTCGACCTTGGACAGCACGCGGGCAACACCTGGCTCGCGGGCCGAAATGTCCTGGCGCGCGAGCTCCATCCGGTGCAGACAAAGATAGCTTGCGCGGCCCTTGAGAAGCGCCATGCGCACGGGCAGGCCGAGCACCTCAGCCAGCAGCGGCAGATCCCGTGAAAACAACTGGTCCTGCAGCGCCTTGGTGGCTGTCGACAGCAGCACCCGCTCGCCGCTCAGGAGGGCCGGTACGAGATAGGCAAAGGTCTTGCCAACGCCGGTCCCCGCCTCCACCACCAGGGCGCCACCGGCTTCGATGGTCTGCGCCACGGCCATGGCCATTTGCGTCTGGCCCTCACGGGGCACAAAACGGGCATCCGCCCGGGCCAGCATCCCGCCCGGCGCGAACACCTCCTGTACGCTCTCCACCAGCGACATCAGGCGGACTCGGGAGGTTGCAGATCACGCTCCAGCCGGTCCATGGCATCGCGCAGGACCAGGCGCCGCTTCTTCAGTCGGCGCAAGGCAAGGTCATGGGCCGCGCCTTCAGGCGCACGCAGGTCGATCAACGCGTCCAGCTCGGCATGCTCGATGCGCAGCGCGATAAGTTGCCGGAGCGGATGGTGAAGGCTGGGGGTGGTCAAGGCAGGGGCGGCCATGGCAAAAATGCCACAGGCGGCCTGATAATACGCGTTCATCCCATATTGCGCGACAGCCGCGTGCGCGTGCGCCCCACAATCACCAGCATGACCAAAGCCTTTCGCCTCATCGCGTCCACCGGCATCCACAAAGGTGACCGGGAGTACCAGCAAGACCAGGTGACCTTGATCTCGCATCCCCGGCACAACGGGTGCGTGCTGGGCGTCATTGCCGATGGCATGGGGGGGCGAAGCGGGGGACGCAAAGCTTCTGATCAGGTCATGATGACTGCGCGCCAGCTGTTCGAGCGCTACTCCCCCGACACCGACGACCCGGTCGCAATGCTCAAGAGCATGGTCGAAGAGGCCCACATCGTGATCCGCTTGACAGCCATCTCTGCCGAGCAGGAGCCCCACAGCACGATTGCGGCGTTCCTCATCAATCCGCGTGGCGACTGCCATTGGGTGCACGCGGGCGACTCGCGCATCTACCATTTCCACGGTGCCCGGATGGTGTTCCGCACCAGCGACCACTCGTATGTTCAAGCGCTGGTGGACCGCGGCGAGCTCACCGAGGCGGAAGCCAACAACCATCCGCATTCCAACATTCTGGTGGGTTGCCTGGGCACCGAAAGCGATCCGCCCGTCACCACGCACGTGATCCCGCAACTACAGCCCGGCGACGTGCTGATGGCCTGCAGCGACGGCGTGTGGCATTACTTCTCCCCCACCGAACTGGGGTCGGTGGTGGACGCCCTTTCCCCCCGGGAGGCTACGGAATTCCTGATCGAGAAGGCGCGCTCCCGGGCCCGCGGCGGCGGCGATAACTTGTCGCTGGTCATCGTCAAGATGGAAGCGCTGATCGAAGAAAAAAAGGTCGCAAGCCTCATTGGGCAGGACGCCGGACGGCCCTGAACTTGCAAGCAGGGGACGAATGAATCCGCCCCGGAAACGGGAAGCGCGGAGCCTCGCCCTACCCCACTGCAACTCGCCTACGAGGCACCCACGGCAGGCAAGGCGCTGGCTGCGCCCCCCACCAAGTCAAGCTACTCAGCGCGTAGCGGAGGCTGAAGGCAGAGGTGCGGCGGGCACCCGGCCCTGCGCTTGCGCTTCCGCCCGAGACTTCTCTACACGCGCCCTGCGTTCCTGGGCCGCCTGGAGCGTGCGAGCATGCCGCTCGCGCGCCTCGGCCGCACGCCGCGCATTCTCGGTCGTGTGCGCAGCCTGCTCCTGGGTTTGCTTTTGGACACGGCTGCGCTGCTCTTGCGCACGCTGGGCCGCGTCCCGCTCTCGCTGCGTCCCCATGTCGCCCTTTGTCGACCGTGGGTTGCTGCGCAAGACTGCAGCGTCACTGGAGGCTGGCAGCGGTGCAGGGGCCGCCCGCTGCCTCTCTTCGATGATCTTCAGCCGCTCTGCCGCTTTTTCCTTGCGCTCAGCGTCGTTGAGTTCGATCTCCTGCATCCGCAACCGCGCCTCGGCATCACGCACCCCTGCGCGAACGCGGCGCAAGCAGTCTTCCACAGCGAAGCGCTGGTAACAAGCCGACTCGTCCTGCTGCCGCTGGACCCGAAGAGCCTCACGCTCGCGCCGGATGCGTTCATGCTCCGCCGTACGCTGCTGCGCAGCGGCGGCAGCCGCAGTGGCGGCTGGCGGCTCGTGCGGCTCCTTGCTGGAGGGGGCCGCCTGCGAAAAAGCAGGCGCGGCCACGAGCCACGTACAGAGGGCTGCCGCTGCGCGGACGATGAAGGGCTTGGGGGTCATGTCAGTCCCGTGTCGACGGTGCGACGCTCCAGTGCCAGGAACTCCTGGGACTGCATTTCATTGAGCCGCGAAATTGTGCGCGGGAACTCGTGCGCCAGCGGCCCTTCGGTGTAGAGTTGCTCAGGCGGCACGGCGGCCGAGAGAATCAGCTTGACCCTGCGGTCATACAATACATCCACCAACCAGGTAAAACGCCGGGCCGGCGAAGCCATGCTCACGGGCAGGTACGGCACATCCGACAGCAGCACGGTGTGGAACTGCGTGGCGATTTCAAGGTAGTCGTTCTGCGAGCGCGGACCGCCGCACAGCGTCTTGAAATCGAACCAAACCACGCCGCCGGCCTTTCGGCGGGCACGAATTTCGCGCGCCTCAATGTGCAGCACCGGGTCTTCGTCGTGCACCTCCGCCAACTGATCAAAGGCCTCGGCCATCTCCGCATCGGCCTCAGGGCCGAGCGGCGTGTGGTAGAGCTTGACATGCTCCAGCGTGCGGCGGCGGTAGTCCGTGCCGTTGTCCACGTTCACCACTTCCAGCTTTTCGTTGAGCAGTGCAATCGCGGGCAGAATGCGATCGCGGTGCAGCCCATCGGGGTACAGTTCGTCCGGCTTGAAGTTCGAAGTCGTCACGAAACCCACACCGTTGTCGAACAGCGCCGCCAGCAAGCGGTGCAGGATCATGGCGTCGGTGATGTCGGCGACATGGAACTCATCAAAGCAGATGAGCTTGTAGCGCTTGGCAATGCGCGCGCCAAGCACGTCCAGCGGGTTCACCGTGCCCTGCAATGACGCCAGCTCGCGGTGCACCTCGCGCATGAACTCATGGAAGTGCAGCCGCACCTTGCGCTTCAGGGGCACGGCGTTGAAGAAGCACTCCATGAGGAAGCTCTTGCCGCGCCCCACGCCGCCGTACATGTACACGCCGCGGGGAACGTCTGGCCGGTTGATCAGCTTCTTGATCGCGTTGGAGCGCTGGGCCTTGTAGGCAGCCCAGTCATCGGCACAACGCTGCAGGGCGTCGACCGCGCGCAGTTGGGCGGGATCGCTTTGAAAGCCTTTGGCGGCCAGTTCGGCCAGGTAAGCCTGTTTGACAGTCACTGAAGGACGCCCATCTGATGCTATGAATTAAATAGCTATCAGCGCTTGACCATCAAGCGCTGAAGCCCATTTTTATTCAAAAGTTATCAGAAGTTCAGCGTACGCTTGTCCACGGCCAGGGCGGCTTCCTTGGTGGCTTCGCTCAAGCTGGGGTGCGCGTGGCAGATGCGCGCGATGTCTTCGCTGCTGGCCTTGAACTCCATGGCCACCACGGCTTCGGAGATCAGCTCGCTGGCCATGGGGCCCACGATGTGCACGCCCAGGATCTCGTCGGTCTCGGCATCGGCCAGCATCTTGACCATGCCGGTGGTGTCGCCCAGCGCGCGCGCGCGGCCGTTGGCCAGGAACGGGAAGCTGCCGGCCTTGTATTTGACGCCATCGGCCTTGAGTTGCTGCTCGGTGCGACCCACCCAGGCGATCTCGGGGCTGGTGTAGATCACCCAGGGGATGGTGTTGAAGTTCACGTGACCGTGCTGGCCGGCAATGCGCTCGGCCACGGCAACGCCCTCTTCCTCGGCCTTGTGCGCCAGCATCGGGCCGCGCACCACATCGCCAACGGCCCACACGCCAGGCAGGTTGGTCTTGCAATCGCCGTCCACCACGATGGCGCCGCGCTCGTCGAGCTGCAGGCCCACGGCTTCAGTGTTCAGGCCGATGGTGTTGGGCACGCGGCCGATGGAGACGATGAGCTTGTCCACGTCCAGCGACTGGGCTTCGCCCTTGGCATTGGTGTAGGCGATGGAAACGCCCTTCTTGCCGGTCTTGATCTCGCCGACCTTCACGCCCAGCTCGATCTTCAGGCCCTGCTTGTCGAAGGCCTTCTTGGCTTCCTTGGCGATCTGCTCGTCCACCGCACCCAGGAACGTGGGCAGACCTTCAAGGATGGTGACGTCCGCACCCAGGCGGCGCCAAACGGAACCCATTTCCAGGCCGATCACGCCCGAGCCGATCAGGCCGAGCTTCTTGGGCACCGCGCCCACGCGCAGAGCGCCGTCATTGGAGAGGACATTCTCTTCGTCGAAGGGCACGCCAGGCAGCGCACGGGCGTTGGAACCCGTGGCGATGATGATCTGCTTGGCCGAAAGCGTTTCTTCGGCGGCGCCGGTCACCTTGATCTCGTACGCGCCTTCAGCGGCCTTCACGAAAGAACCGCGGCCGTGGAAGAAACTGACCTTGTTCTTCTTGAACAGGTAAAGGATGCCGTCGTTGTTCTGCTTCACGACCGTGTCCTTGCGGGCGATCATCTTGGCCACGTCGATCTTGACGTCGCTGGCGGTGATGCCGTGGTCGGCGAAGTGCTTGTTGGCGTGCTCGAAATGCTCGGACGACTGCAGCAGGGCCTTGGAAGGAATGCAGCCCACGTTCGTGCAGGTGCCTCCAGGAGCGGGGCCACCCTTCTCGTTCTTCCACTCGTCGATACAGGCCACATTGAAGCCCAGCTGGGCTGCGCGGATGGCGGCGATGTAGCCGCCGGGGCCGCCACCGATGACGATCACATCAAATTGTTTGCTCATGGGAAATCTCGTTCAGTCTGTTGGAGAAAGACCCACCGGCGGGCAGGACCAGAGGCCGGGCCACGCGGGTGGGTCGATGCAGTCAGGGGATCAGATGTCGAACAGCAGGCGCGACGGATCTTCCAGCGCGTCCTTCATCGCCACCAGGCCCAGCACGGCTTCGCGGCCGTCGATGATGCGGTGGTCGTAGGACATGGCCAGGTAGTTCATCGGGCGGATCACGATCTGGCCGTTCTCCACCACGGCACGGTCCTTGGTGGCGTGCACGCCCAGGATGGCCGACTGGGGCGGGTTGATGATGGGGGTGGACAGCATGGAGCCGAACGTGCCGCCGTTCGAGATCGAGAACGTGCCGCCGGTCATTTCTTCAATGCCCAGCTTGCCTTCGGCAGCCTTCTTGCCGAACTCGGCAATCTTCTTCTCGATGTCGGCGAAGCTCATCTGGTCTGCATTGCGCAGGATGGGCACCACCAGGCCGCGGGGCGAACCCACGGCGATACCGATGTCGAAGTAGCCGTGGTAGACGATGTCGTTGCCATCCACCGAAGCGTTCAGCACAGGGTACTTCTTGAGAGCGTGCACGGCAGCCTTCACAAAGAAGGACATGAAGCCCAGCTTGGTGCCATGTTCCTTGGTGAAGCTGTCCTGGAACTTCTTGCGCAGGTCCATCACCGGCGCCATGTTCACTTCGTTGAACGTGGTCAGGATGGCGTTGGTGGCTTGCGACTGCAGCAGACGCTCTGCCACGCGCGCGCGCAGGCGGCTCATCGGCACGCGCTGCTCGGGGCGACCGCTCAGGTCTTCCTTGCCAGCCGGTGCTGCCACCTGGGGCAGCGCCTTGGTCGGCACGCCGGTGGGGATCACGCTCGGAGCCGCAGAAGGCTTGGCGCCACCGGCCACGGCGGACAGCACGTCGCCCTTGGTCACCCGGCCGTCCTTGCCCGTGCCGGCCACGGCCGATGCGGACAGGTTGTTCTCAGCCAGGAGCTTGGCGGCGGCAGGCATGGCCACATCGCCCTTGGAACCGCCGGCAGCGGCAGGAGCCGCAGCGGCAGCAGGCGCCGTGGCGGGTGCAGCAGCAGGTGCTGCAGCGGGAGCGGCTGCACCGGCCTTGCCTTCGGTGTCGATCTTGGCGATGAGCTGGTCCGCCACCACGGTGGCGCCGTCGCCTTGCACGATTTCGGACAGCACGCCAGCGGCGGGCGCGGGCACTTCCAGCACGACCTTGTCGGTCTCGATTTCGATCAGGATCTCGTCCACGGCCACGGCTTCACCGGCCTTCTTCTTCCAGGTCAGCATGGTGGCTTCGGCCACGGATTCGGACAGCTGGGGGACTTTGACTTCTACGATAGCCATTTTGAATTCTTTCAGTAGGGTTCTGTTCTGTGTTCGTTCGGGTAGCTGGCCTTACTTGGTCAGGACAAAACCCTTGAGCTTGGCGAATGCAGCATCCACCAGCGCCTTTTGCTGCTCCTGGTGCAGATGGGCATAACCCACGGCAGGCGACGCAGAGGCGGCACGGCCGGCATAGCCCAGCTTCTGCCCTTCGAGCATGTTCTCGTGGATGTTGTGCTGGATGAAGAACCAGGCGCCCTGGTTTTGCGGCTCATCCTGGCACCACACGATGTCGGTGGCATTGGGGAACTTCTTGAGTTCGGCCGCAAAAGCCTTGTGCGGGAACGGGTAGAGCTGCTCCACGCGAATGATTGCCACGTCGTCGTCTTCACGCTCTGTGCGCTTCTTCACGAGGTCGTAGTACACCTTGCCAGAGCAGGCGATCACGCGCTTGACCTTGGCGGCCTTTTTCACGATGGCCTCGTCCTGCTCGGGGATCACCGTCTGGAAGCTGCCCTTGGTGAACTCGGACAGTGGCGAGGTGGCGTCCTTGTTCCGCAGCAGCGACTTCGGCGTCATGATGATCAGCGGCTTGCGCAGGTCGCGCACCATCTGGCGGCGCAGCACATGGAAGATCTGGCTGGCCGTGGTCGGCTGCACGATCTGCATGTTGGTGTCGGCCGCCAGCTGCATGAAGCGCTCCAGGCGGGCCGAGCTGTGCTCAGGGCCCTGGCCTTCGTAGCCGTGGGGCAGCATCAGCGTGATGCCGTTCACACGGCCCCACTTCACTTCGCCAGAGGCGATGAACTGGTCGATCACCACCTGGGCGCCGTTGGCGAAGTCGCCGAACTGAGCTTCCCAGATCACCAGGGTATTGGGATCGTTCGACGCATAGCCGTATTCGAAGCCGAGCACGGCCTCTTCCGACAGGATGGAGTCGATCACCACAAACGGAGCCTGGTTGTCGGCCACGTTCTGCAGCGGCACGTAGGTGCCGGTATCCCACTTTTCGCGCTTCTGGTCGTGGATGACGGCGTGGCGGTGCGTGAACGTGCCACGGCCGCAGTCTTCACCCGACAGGCGCACGGGATAGCCGCTGGCCACCAGCGACGCGAACGCCATGTGCTCGCCCATGCCCCAGTCCACCGGAATCTCGCCACGGCCCATGGCAGCGCGGTCGTCGTACACCTTCTTGACCAGTTGGTGCGGCGTCACGCTTTCGGGGATCGTCGTGATCTTCTCGGCCAGGCGTTTCCACTCGGCCAGAGGGATCGCCGTGTCGCCAGCGTCCGTCCACTTCTTGCCCAGGAACGGGCTCCAGTCCACGGCGTATTTGCTCTTGAAGTTGGTCAGCACAGGGTCCACCGTGTGCTTGCCAGCGTCCATGGCGGCGCGATAGGCCTTAACCATGTCGTCGCCCAGCGTCTCGCCCAGGCCTTGCGTGGCCAGCTTGTCAGCGTACAGCTTGCGCGTGCCGGGGTGAGCACCGATCTTCTTGTACATCAGCGGCTGGGTCAGGGCAGGCGTGTCCTGCTCGTTGTGGCCCAGCTTGCGGAAGCAGATGATGTCGACCACGACGTCCTTTTTGAACTCCATGCGGAATTCCAGGGCCAGCTGGGTGGCCAGGACCACGGCTTCGGGATCATCCCCGTTCACGTGCAGCACGGGCGACTCGACCATCTTGACGATGTCGGTGCAATACAGCGTCGAGCGCGCATCGCGCGGATCGGACGTGGTGAAGCCGATCTGGTTGTTGATGATGATGTGCACCGTGCCGCCGGTGGAGTAGCCACGCGTCTGGGCCAGCGCCAGGGTTTCCTGGTTCACGCCCTGGCCGGCAAAGGCAGCGTCGCCGTGCACCAGCACGGGCAGCACTTGCTTGCCGTGGGGGTCGGCACGGCGGTCCATGCGGGCGCGCACCGAGCCCTCGACCACGGGGTTCACGATTTCCAGGTGGGACGGGTTGAACGCCAGCGACAGGTGGACCGGGCCGCCGGGGGTCGTCACGTCGGAGCTGAAGCCCTGGTGGTACTTCACGTCGCCCGAGGGCAGGTCTTCAGGGGCCGTGTGGTCGAACTCGGCAAACAGGTCCTTGGGCATTTTGCCCAGGGAGTTCACCAGCACGTTCAAGCGGCCGCGGTGGGCCATGCCGATCACGATTTCCTGCACGCCTTTGGCGCCGGCGGACTGGATCAGCTCGTCCATGGCGGCAATGAAGCTCTCGCCCCCTTCGAGGGAGAAACGCTTCTGGCCGACGTATTTGGTGTGCAGGAATCGCTCCAGGCCTTCAGCGGCCGTGAGGCGGTCCAGGATGTGCTTCTTCTTTTCAGCGCCGAAATTGGGCTTGCTGCGAATGGTTTCGAGCTTTTCCTGCCACCAGCGCTTCTGGTTCTGCTCGGTGGCGTACATGTACTCGGCGCCGATGGAGCCGCAGTACGTTTCGCGCAGGGCGTTGATCAGCTCGCGCAGCGTCATGGACTCTTTGCCGAAGAAGGTGTTGCTGGTGTTGAACACCACTTCCTGGTCGGCATCGCTGAAGCCGTAGAAGGAAGGCTCGAGCTCGGGGATTGCGGGGCGCTCTGTGCGCTTGAGCGGGTCCAGGTCGGCCCAGCGCTGGCCTACATTGCGGTAAGCGGCGATCAGTTGCTGAACGGCGGTGCGCTTGCGGCCCAGTTCAGAATCTGCGCCGGTGGCCACGACAACCTTGGTGCCGCCCTGCTTGGCGCGCTCGGCAAAGGCATTGATGACGGGCAGGTGGGGAACGTCCTTGGCATTGCTGCCATCCACCGCAGGCACATTTTGAAGTGCGTCAAAGTACTCGCGCCAGTTGTCTGGCACGCTACCCGGGTTGGCAAGGTAGTTTTCGTACATCTCTTCGACATAGGGCGCATTGCCGCCGAAGAGGTAGGTGTTGCCTTGGTAGGCTTGATAGACGGATGTCGTATCGCTCATATTCCGCTGACCTCCGCTTTCCTTGAGAAAGCATTAGCTGGTTGAGAAAACCTTCCGCGACACGGCTGAACCGGTTGGCGGATGCGACTGTGGCTGGGGAAGGGCCTGGGTTGCGGGCGCCATTGTGCCACTGATCCGCCGCCCACCCAACTTGGCAGTTCTTTCGGGTTCACAAAAGTACCCGACAGCCGTAGCACGGCACACGCCACGCCGAGGGGATGCTTGCATCCCTTCGCGAGGAAGATAGTGCGATCAGAGTAGGCCGCAAGACGCCTTTTGGCAACCAACGGCCGGCTACCGACAAGCAAATTGACACAGCGAACCGCCCAGGCACGCCATCACCGACCTTGAGCACTGACTGCAGGGAGTTAGGCAGGCCATCCCTTACATTGCGGGTATCCCATCGCTACGCACAACATGACACCCGCCCACCTCCAGTCCAAAGCCTTCCTTCTCCTGCTGATCCTGGTCACCATCGCCTTCGGCGCCATCCTCTGGCAATTCCATGGAGCAGTCTTTTGGGGCGTGATCCTGGCCATCCTGTTTGCCCCCCTGCATCGCAAGCTGCTGCGGCGCATGCCGCGGCGTACCAACCTGGCAGCGCTGAGCACTCTGGGCCTGTGTCTGGTGATCGTGATCTTGCCCATGACGGCCATCACGATCTCTCTGATCCAGGAAGCCACAGTGGTGTACGAACGCGTGCGCTCCGGACAACTCAACTTCGGCCTTTACCTGCAACAAGTCATTGCCGCCCTGCCCGCCTGGGCTGTGAATCTGCTGGAGCGCCTGAACTTGACCTCCGTCGCCGAACTGCAGGAAAAATTTTCGTCCGTTGCCGTGCAGGCCAGCCAGTTCGTGGCCGCCCAAGCCCTGAGCATTGGGCAGAACACCCTGGAGTTCGTGGTCAGCTTCGGCATCATGCTGTACCTGCTTTTCTTCCTGCTGCGCGACGGAAACCGCTTGGCCCTGCGCATCGGGCAAGCGACGCCGCTGGATGACGCCCACAAGCGTCAACTCGTTGACAAGTTCACGACGGTCATCCGCGCCACGGTCAAAGGCAACATCGTGGTGGCCGCCTCACAGGGCGCCTTGGGCGGGCTGATCTTCTGGATCCTCGGCATTCAGGGGCCGGTGCTATGGGGCGTGCTGATGGCTTTCCTGTCATTGCTCCCTGCCGTGGGCGCAGGGCTTATCTGGCTGCCCGTGGCCATCTATTTCATTGCTACAGGCGGTGTGTGGCAGGGCGTGATCCTCATTGCCTATGGCGTCTTCGTCATCGGCCTCGTTGACAATGTTCTGCGCCCTATCCTGGTCGGCAAGGACACAAAAATGCCGGACTACGTCGTCCTGATCTCGACCCTGGGTGGCATGGCATTGTTCGGCTTGACCGGCTTCGTCATCGGCCCGGTGATCGCTGCGCTGTTCATTGCGACCTGGGACCTGTTTGCACCAAGCGTGGACAACCACTCATCCCCGCCCTGAATCCGGACAAAGAAAAAGGCCCTGTATTGCTACAGGGCCTTGAATGGATGGTAGGACGTACAAGATTCGAACTTGTGACCAACGGATTAAAAGTCCGCTGCTCTACCAACTGAGCTAACGTCCCAACCGATGCATCAATCTACCGATTGCTGCAAAGCCTTGAATTATAGCGTCTTTTTTGGACCGAACCTGGAATCGGTTGCAAGTTTGTCGAGCACCCAGCCGGCGGCGCATTGACCGAACGTTGCAGTCACCGAAACGACAGACCCATAGCCATGGCAGTTGAGTGAGCCATCGCCCGCGATATTGCAGGAAGCGTCGGGTGGTGCCACAGCCTCTCTGCTGAAAACGCAGGCTACGCCAATCCGCTTGCCTTCGCGCGGTGCACCGTGGTGTTTGCGCATCTGATAGCGCAACTGGGCCAGCAGAGGATCGTGGGTCGTTTGCGAGAGATCGTCCACGTCGACCTTGTGCGCGTGTTTTTTTCCACCAGCAGCACCCACCGCAATGTGCAGGACTTTGGCCGAGAGCGCCCAAGCTGCCACAGCCACCTTGGCCCGCATTTGGTCGCACGCATCGATCACCGCATCAACGGGCATGCTCAGGAGTTGAGGCCAGTTCCCGGGCTCCACAAACTCCTCAATGCAGTGGACCTTGCACCCGGGATGAATCTGCGCGATGCGATCCCGCATGGCCAGGACTTTTGCCTGCCCCACAGTGTCTGTGAGCGCATGAATTTGGCGGTTGATGTTGGACTCCGCCACGTGATCCAGGTCGATCAGTGTCAACTGGGACACGCCACTTCGCGCAAGAGCCTCAGCGGCCCAGGACCCGACCCCTCCGATGCCAATCACGGCCA
>NZ_JALEGG010000002.1 GCF_022763525.1 Acidovorax sp. | reverse complement strand
CTCGCGCTGGCCAGCGCGTGGCCCAGGGCCTGCGCGCAGGCCTGGGCAGGCAATGCTTCAACGAACGCCGCAAAACCATGTGCGCACACGACCTGCATGGGAGCTTGCGCTTGCCGCAGCAGGTGCGCCAGAAGCCCCGCCAGAAAGCTGTCGCCCGCACCGACGGTATCCACCACCGGCAAAGGCTGAGCTTCCTTGGCAAAACACTGCGCGCCATTGCGGTGCAGCAGCCAAGCCCCTTCGGCGCCGAGCGTGAGAGCCAGCAGGTGCGCTTGCGGATGGGAGGCCAGCAGGTGGCGGGCGCGGGCCACGGCATCGTTGCCAGGCACAGCCAGGTGGTCCAGGTCTTCGTCGCTGGCCTTGATGATGTGGGCGTGGTCCAGCGCGGCGTGCACGGTGGTGCGGTAGGCAGCCAGATCGGGCATGACGGAGGGGCGCAGATTGGCGTCCACGACCACGCAGCGGCCCGCCGAGCGCTGGGCGGCAAGCCAGGGCAGGTAGATGGCCGTGTCGCGTTCGTCCAGTGCCAGGGCGCCGGTGCAGACGAGCTGCAGTGCGGGCAGGGCCGCGCAGGCGTCTGTCAGGCCTTGGGCGGAAACGGCGCGGTCGGCCACGCCGTCGCGGTAGAAGGCGTAGTCGGGGTGGCCGTGGGCGTTCAGGTTGACCACGGCGAGCGAGGTGACCTGCTGCACGGGCTCGGGATGGGTCAGGTGCACGCCGTCGGACGCGAGTTGCGCGGCGAGCTCGCGTCCGAAGCGATCGCGCGACAAGGGGTTGAGGTACTGCGTGCCCACGCCCTGCCGGGCCAGCGCGCGGCACAGGTTGTAGAGCGCGCCGCCCAGGCACGGCAGGTAGCTGCCGTCGGGGCGGCGAATGAGGTCGATGAGGGCCTCCCCTGCCACGGCGGCCTGCAGTGTGGAGGGAGAGGTTGAGGGGACAGTAGTGGTCATGGTGTTGGAGGACGAGGAGGGGCCAAAGCCGGTTCGGATTGCGGGCTGTGATGGACTTGCTGCGCCCCGGCTTCGAAGGGCTCGGCCCGAACGGGTGGTTGAACGGACCTGCACGCACCTGCCATTGCGCAATGGGGGCAGGCGATTAAGTTCACCTCACAGCTTGCCAAACCGGCCCACGCCCTGCTTGCGGTATTCGCTGGGCGTCATGCCCTTGATGTCCAGAAACCGGCGGTTGAAGTTGGCCATGTTGTTGAAGCCCACGTCGTAGGCAATGTCGGTGATGTAGCGGTCGGTCTCCATCAGCAGCTGGCAGGCGCGGTTCACGCGCACCAGGTTCACGAAGTCGGTGAAGGTGTTGCCGGTGGCGCGGCGGAAGAAGCGCGAGAAGCGGCTCTCGGTCATGTCCAGCTCCTGCGCCAGGTCGGCGGCGGACAAGGGCTCGGCCAGGTGGTCGGTGATGCGGCTCACGATGGCGTTGATCTGCGCGAGCTGCGCGTCGCTGTCCTCGCTTTGCAGCTGGGTGCTGGACAGGAGCCGGTAGTCGGTGCAGCGGGCCAGCTCGCCCATCAGCTCGCAGAAGGCGCCAAAGCGCGCCAGGCCCTGCAGCTCCTTGATGCGGTACCAGTGCGCTTGCGCCTTTTCATGCAGACCGAAGAACTCGATGCCGTGGCGTGCGCGCTCCAGCAGGGGCAGCACCTCGCGCAGCTCGGGGATGCCTTCGCTGCTGGCGGCCAGCGGTGCGTGGGGGAACTGGATCACCAGGTCGCGCAACGGCACGCCGCCTTCGGGCAGGTCCATGCTGATCCAGTTGTGCGGCAGGCGCGGGCCGGTCAGCACCAGCTGGCCGGGGCCGAACTGGCCGATCCAGTCGCCCACGAACACCTTGCCCGACGTGGCGGTGATGAGGTGCAGCTCGTACTCGTCGTGGTAGTGCCAGCGCGCCAGCGGCGTGGGAAAGCCGTGCGACAGGCAGCGGATGAAGCCCGCCGTCTCCGGCGGCTCGTAGCCCAGCTCGGGCGAGCGCGAGAACGCGTGCTCCAGCTCTGGCTTAGTCTGGCGCGGCAGTGCGTGAGCGGAGGACA
Organism: Acidovorax sp.; assembly: GCF_022763525.1. Taxonomy (GTDB): domain Bacteria; phylum Pseudomonadota; class Gammaproteobacteria; order Burkholderiales; family Burkholderiaceae_C; genus Acidovorax. The sequence continues at coordinate 3,848 of NZ_JALEGG010000002.1, read as the reverse complement.
TGGCAGTGGCTCCTTGCGCGATGGTTGGCTGCGCGTCGTGGACAGGGCCTTATTGTTGTGCAGAGGCGCGCCGCGCGGATGCGCCGGGGTGGCTGGCCACGAACTGCGCCACCTGTGCCGCAGCCTCGCGCAGTGCCTTCACCAGGCGCGCATCGCCCGCCAGGTCGCCCCACAGCACACGGTCGGCCGCGAACGCAGCCACGGGGTCGGCGGCTTCGCAGATGGCGTGGGCGGCGGCGGGATCCATGGCCTGATCCTGGTAGGTATAGGGGATCTGCCCGGCATGCCAGCGCTGCAAGTAGGCCAGGAACAGCGCAGGCAGCACAGCCACGCTGGCGATGCCCTCGCCGCGCGCCAGCCGCTCGCGCACGGTGGGCGCGATGAAACCCGGGATCTTGCTGAAACCGTCCATGGCCACGCGCTGGTTGGTGTCGGCGATGGCCGGGTTGCCAAAACGCTCCAGCACCACGTCACGGTAGGCGGACAGGTCGATAGGGCTCGGCTGCAGCACGGGGATGGTGTCGGCGGTCACGTAGTCAAACGCCATCTGGCGGATGGCAGGGTCATGCGTGCCTTCGTGGATGTACTGGTAGCCCACCAGCGTGCCGGCCCAGGCAATGCAGCTGTGGGTGGCGTTGAGCAGGCGGATCTTGGCTTCCTCGTAGGGGGCGACGGAATCCACCAGCTCCACGCCCACGCGCTCCCACGCGGGGCGGCCATTGGCAAAGCGGTCTTCGATCACCCACTGGATGAAGCTCTCGCCCATCAGCGCGGCCGGGTCGGTGCGGCCCGTGGCGGCTTGCACGCGCTGCACCACGTCGGGCGTGGGGCGGGGGGTGATGCGGTCCACCATGGCGTTGGGGCTGGTGGTGTGGTCTTCGATCCAGGCGCCCAGCTCGGCGTCGCCGAGGGCCTGCACAAACTGCAGCAAGCCACTGCGCATGCGGCCGCCGTTGTGGCGCAGGTTGTCGCAGTTGAGCAGGGTCACCGGTCCGGCCCCTGCCTGCTGGCGCGCGCGCAGCAAGGTGGTGAGCGCACCGTACAACGTGCTGCCCGCGCGGCCTGCGCGCAAGGCCTCCAGGTCGCCTGCCAGGTCGGGCGCGTTGGCCCAGTCCAGCTGGTGGCGGCTGTCCAGGTAGTAGCCCGCCTCGGTCACGGTAAAGGAAATGATGCGCGTGCCGGGCTGCACCGCCAGGGCCACCAGCCCCGCCAGACCCGGCGTGTAGGGCACCACGGTGCGGATGGACTCCACCCAGGTGTAGCTGCGCTCGCCCTGGGCGGTGACGGTTTCCAGGGTGTAGGCGCCGCCCTGGGCCTGCAGCGCGGCGATCGTGTCCTGCATGTCGGGGCGCAGGTTGCCGCCAGCCAGCACCCAGCGCGTGTCGCCCAGCGCGTGCAGCTGGTGCAGGTAGACCGCCTGGTGCGCGCGGTGGAAAGAACCCAGCCCGAGGTGCAGGATGGTGAGAGGGGATGCAGAGGATTCAGCAGTCATGGAAAAGGTGCAATCGGAAATAGCGGCGCAGGGCAAGTGCGATCAGGCGGCGGCAGCAACGGCCGGTGCCACCACGCGGCCGGCGCTGTCGAACCAATGGGCGTGCTCGGCCGCGATGTCCAGCGCCACGGCGTCGCCTGCCTGCAGGCCCGTGCGCTCGCTCTGGCGGGCCACCACCTGGGCACCCTGCGTGGTGCGCACATAGATCAGCGTTTCCGCGCCCAGCGCCTCGACCAGCTCGACCTGGCCAGAGGCCACCCCGCCCTGCCCCACCGGTGCGCCTGCCCGCACGGCCACGCATTCGGGCCGCAGGCCCACGGCACCGCCCGTGGCGGCCTGGGGCGCGAGCTGCTGCACAGGTGCGGGCAGCTGCGCATAGGGCACCACGTTCATCTGCGGCGTGCCGATGAACTGGGCCACGAACTGGTTGGCGGGCCGGTCGTACAGCTCCAGGGGCGAGCCCACCTGCTCGATCTGTCCGTCGCGCAGCACCACCACGCGGTCGGCCAGCGTCATGGCCTCCACCTGGTCGTGCGTCACGTAGATGGTGGTGGCGCCCAGGTCGCGGTGCAGCTTGGCAATCTCCACGCGGGTCTGGCCGCGCAGCGCCGCGTCGAGGTTGGACAGTGGCTCGTCAAACAGGAACACCTTGGGCGCGCGCACGATGGCGCGGCCGATGGCCACGCGCTGGCGCTGGCCGCCCGACAGCTCCTTGGGCGTGCGCTGCAGGTACTGCGTGAGGTTGAGGATGCGCGCGGCGTTCTGCACCTTCTCGTCGATGACCTGCTTGTCCACCTTGGCGAGCTTGAGCGCGAAGCTCATGTTCTCGTACACGCTCATATGGGGGTACAGCGCGTAGCTCTGGAACACCATGGCCAGGTCGCGCTTGCTGGAGGGCTGGTCAGTGATGTCGCGGCCATCCAGCATCAGCGTGCCGCCGTCGATGCTTTCGAGCCCCGCGATCAGCCGCAGCAAGGTGGACTTGCCACACCCCGAAGGTCCGACGAAGACGATGAACTCGCCCTGCTCGATGGTGAGGTCGATGCCCTTGATGGCGCGGTGCTCGCCGAAGAATTTCTCGATGCCGCGCAGTTGTAGGTAGGCCATGGAATCGGGTTCCTGAATGCTTGAAATCTGGAGAATGAACGCTGCGCTTTACTTGACCGCGCCGAACGTGAGACCTTGGACGAGCTGCTTCTGGCTGAACCAGCCGAACACGACGATGGGCGCAATGGCCATGAGCGATGCCGCCGACAACTTGGCCCAGAACAGGCCCTCGGGGCTGGAGTACGACGCGATGAGCGTGGCCAACGTGCCCGCCTTGGCGGCGCTCAGGTTCAGGCTCCAGAAGGCTTCGTTCCACGACAGCACCAGGCACAAGAGCCCGGTGGATGCGAGGCCCCCCATGCCCAGCGGCAGCAGCACCAGGCGCACCTCCTGCCACAACGTGGCGCCGTCCATGCGCGCGGCTTCCAGGATCTCGTGCGGGATGTCCTTGAAGTGCGAATACAGCATCCAGACCATGATGGGCAGGTTGGACAGCGCGAACACGATGATGAGCGCAAGCTGCGTGTCCAGCAGGTGGCTCTTTTGCGCCAGCACGTAGATGGGCACCAGCGCGCCTACGGCCGGCATCATCTTGGTGGAGAGCATCCACATGAGGATGTCCTTGGTGTGCTTGCCCTTGAAGAAAGCCATGGCGTAGGCCGCAGGGGCGGCGAGCATCAGGCCCACCAGGGTGGACAGCACGCTGGTGATGACCGAGTTCTTGGCGTAGAGCAGGTAATCGCTGCGCTCTTGCACCTCGTGAAAATTCTCCAGCGTGGGCGTGAAGACAAACAGCGGGGGCACGGCAATGGCCTGCAGCTCAGTCTTGAAGGCCGTGAGGAACAGCCAGGCCAGCGGAAACACCAGCAGCAGGGCCACGCCCCAGGCCACGGCAGTGCGCAGGGCCAGCAGGCCCAGCGGAAATTTGGAACGGCGTCGTGCGGTCATGAGCTTGCTTGCCTTACTTGTCGAGGTTCTTGCCGACCATGCGGATCAGGAACACCGCTGCGACGTTGGCCAGCACCACCGCAAACAGCGCCCCGGCCGAAGCGACGCCGGCGTCGAAGTTGAGCAGCGCCTGCTTGAAGATCAAAAAGGTGACGTTGGTGCTGGCATCGCCCGGCCCGCCGGCCGTGGTGGTGTAGATCTCGGCAAAGATGCTGAGCAAAAAGATCAGCTCGATCATCACCACCACCGCCACCGAGCGCGCCAGATGCGGCACGTACAGGTAGCGCAGCTGCTGCAGGTAGTTGGCGCCGTCCATGCGCGCGGCCTCCAGCTGCTCGTGGTTCATGCTCTGCAGTGCGGT
>NZ_JALEGG010000194.1 GCF_022763525.1 Acidovorax sp. | reverse complement strand
GGAACTCGCCAAGGCCAAGGGCGCCGAGGTGAGCCCCGCCATGCTCGAAGGCTTTGCCGCGGCCAAGGTGCTGGTGGAAGGCCTCAAGCGCGCCGGTCCCAAGCCCGACCGCGCCAAGATCCACGCGGCGCTGGAGACCATCCGCAAGTTCGACATCGGCGGCCTGGAGGTCTCCTTCACGCCCGAGGACCACACCGGCCTCGACTTTGCCGACCTGTCCATCATCGGCACGGACGGACGGTTCCGGCGCTGAGCGCCCTGCGCAGTTCCCCAGCAAAAAAGCCCAGGGCAGAAACCCTGGGCTTTTTGCTGTGCGTGCGGGCCGTGCGGGCCCGCCTGCCCTCACAGTGTGAAGGCATCACTGCGCGCTGGCTGCCGAGGCGGGGGCAGATGCCGGCGCCGCGGGCGCGCTCGCGGCAGGCTCGGGTGCGTGCACGGCATCCGCGCCGTGCTTTTCACCGCCCATGTCGGCCTTGTCACCCGCCGTGATGATCACGTACATCGACAGCGCGGCAAACAGAACGAAGCCAACAACAATCTTCCACATATCAATATCTCCTTGGGATGGTTTGTTCAATCAAGGGGCCTGGGCCGGGCGTTGTATGTCTACTGGATCGGCAGACAAGCCCCTTGATGGAACACAAGGCCCGCCCCTTGCGGAACGGGCCTTGCAAACCGGTCGAAGGCGATCAATGGATACGTGCATCCATCGATCCATCCGTCATCAGTCGTTGGCGTAGATGTCCACGTCCTTGGTTTCCTTGATGAACAGGCCACCGATCACCACCGTCGCGCCGGCAATGATGATGGGGTACCACAGGCCGTTGTACATGTTGCCGGTCTGGGCCACGATGGCGAATGCCGTGGTGGGCAGCAGGCCTCCGAACCAGCCGTTGCCGATGTGGTATGGCAGGGACATGGACGTGTAGCGGATGCGGGTGGGGAACATTTCCACCAGCATGGCGGCGATGGGGCCATACACCATGGTCACCAGCAGCACCAGGTACGTCAGGATCACGGTGACCATGACCTTGTCGATGCGGGCAGGGTCTGCCTTGGTGGGATAGCCTGCGGCCTTCAGCGCATCGGCCACGGCCTTCTTGAACTCGGTGTCCTTCTTCTTGGCTTCATCAGCGGGCAGGCCCTTGCTGGTGTAAGAGGTGATGACGGTCTCGCCGATCTTGATGGTGGCGGGCGTTCCGGCAGCGGCCGTGGCGTTGTCGTAGCTCACCGAAGCGCCAGCCAGCACCTGCTTGGCAATGTCGCAAGAGCTGGTGAACTTGGTCGTGCCGGTGGGGTTGAACTGGAACGAGCACTCCTTGGGGTCGGCCGTGATGATCACCTGGTTCTTGGCCTGGGCTTCAGCCAGCGCGGGGTTGGCCGCCTTGGTGAGCGCACCGAACACCGGGAAGTACGTCAGAGCGGCCAGCAGGCAGCCTGCCAGGATGATGGGCTTGCGGCCGATCTTGTCGGACAGGGCGCCGAACACGATGAAGAAGGGCGTGCCGATCAGCAGGGAAACGGCCACGAAGATGTTGGCGGTCGCGCCGTCCACCTTGAGCGCCTGCGTCAGGAAGAACAGCGCATAGAACTGGCCGGAGTACCACACCACGGCTTGGCCGGCGGTCAGGCCGATCAGGGCCAGGATCACGATCTTGAGGTTCTTCCACTGGCCGAAGGACTCGGTCAGCGGGGCCTTGGAGGTCTTGCCCTCGGCCTTCATCTTCTGGAACGCGGGCGATTCGTTCATCGACAGGCGGATCCAGACCGAGATGGCCAGCAGCAGGATCGACACGATGAACGGAATGCGCCAGCCCCAGTCGCCAAAGGCTTCCTCGCCCAGCACCGTGCGGGTGCCCAGGATCACCATCAGCGACAGGAACAGGCCCAGCGTGGCGGTGGTCTGGATCCAGGCCGTGTAGGCGCCGCGCTTGCCGTGCGGAGCGTGTTCGGCCACGTAGGTGGCAGCACCGCCGTATTCACCGCCCAGCGCCAGGCCTTGCAGCAGGCGCAGGATGATCAGGATGACGGGCGCCGCCACGCCGATGGAGGCATAGGTCGGCAGGATACCCACGATGAACGTGGACAAGCCCATGATCAGGATGGTGACCAGGAAGGTGTACTTGCGGCCGATCATGTCCCCCAGGCGGCCGAAGAAGATGGCGCCGAAGGGCCGCACGATGAAGCCCGCGGCGAACGCCAGCAGCGCGAAGATGAAGGCCGAGCCGGCGTCCAGTCCGCTGAAGAACTGCTTGGCGATGATGGCTGCGAGCGAACCATACAGGTAGAAGTCGTACCACTCGAAAACGGTGCCGAGCGACGACGCGAAGATGACTTTCCTCTCTTCGGGCGACATCGGCCGCGGTGCGGGATGAACGGTTGCCATGTTGGTTGTCTCCAGTGTTGTTGATCAAGACCGGAAGCCACGGGGCCACCGGCAGGGCACGCTGGGGTGCTGGAGCGGAATATCCGTTTGGCATCTGACCGAAAACTGACAGGAAAAATCAGCTATTTCGCTCGGTTACTTGCTCGGCAAATTTGCCTGGGACAAACCCGGGGATTTTTTTTCTCGATGTGAGAAACGCCGGCATTTCGCCCCCCTTCATGGCGTCGAAACCCGCGTTTTCCAAGGGTTAGTACCAACGCCGCGGCTAGGGAAACCCTGCACAGGACAAACCCTAGGAATTTCATGTTGCACTGCCGTAAGAAGGGGGTCAGGGCCCGTTCCCAGAATTCGCTCCGTTTCGTGCATCACCCCGGCCGGGCTCGCGAGAGACGCATTCCGATAACTCAAGGAGATCACCATGACGGATCCCGTGGCAACACGCATCCAGAGCCACCCGCGCTACCGCGAACTCCGGCAAGAACGCAACCGCTTCGGCTGGACTCTCACCGCCCTGATGTTGTTCGTCTATTACGGCTACATCGCACTCATCGCTTTCAACAAGCCGTTCCTGGCCCAGCCCATCGGCGGCGGGGTCACCACCCTGGGCATTCCCCTGGGCCTGTTCGTGATCGTCTTCACCATCGTGATCACCGGCATCTACGTGCGGCGCGCCAACAGCCGCTACGACGCATTGACCCAAGACATCCTTCGGGACGCCCAAAAATGAACACTCCGAACCTTTCGCGCCGCGCCCGCTGGGGTCTCGCGGCAGCCGGCTGCTGCGCGGCCGCGGCCCATGCCGCTGGCGGCGATGTAGGCCAAGCCGCCAAGCAGGCCACCAACTGGACGGCCATCGTCATGTTCGCCCTCTTCGTGGCGGGCACGCTGTGGATCACCAAGTGGGCGGCGGCCAAGACGCGCTCGGCCGCGGACTTCTACACCGCCGGCGGCGGCATCACGGGCTTCCAGAATGGTCTGGCGATCGCGGGCGACTACATGTCGGCCGCCTCGTTCCTGGGCATTTCGGCGGCCGTCATGGCCTCGGGCTATGACGGGCTGATCTACTCCATCGGCTTTCTGGTGGGCTGGCCCGTCATCACCTTCCTGATGGCCGAGCGCCTGCGCAACCTGGGCAAGTTCACGTTCGCCGACGTGGCGGGCTACCGCTTCCAGCAAACTCCGATTCGCGCCTTCGCGGCCAGCGGCACGCTGGTGGTCGTGGCCTTTTACCTGATCGCGCAGATGGTGGGCGCGGGCCAGCTGATCAAGCTGCTGTTCGGCCTGGACTACTGGATCGCCGTGGTGCTGGTGGGCGCGCTGATGATGATCTACGTGCTGTTCGGCGGGATGACGGCCACCACCTGGGTGCAGATCATCAAGGCCGTGCTGCTGCTCGCGGGCGTGAGCTTCATGGCCTTCATGGTGCTGGCGCAGTTCGGCTTCAGCCCCGAAGCGCTGTTTGCCAAGGGCGTGGCCGTGAAGAGCGCCATCGCCAGCAACCAGGGCAAGACGGCCGAAGAGGCCAACGCCATCGGCCTGGCCATCATGGGGCCGGGCGGTTTCATCAAGGACCCGATCTCGGCCATCAGCTTCGGCATGGCACTCATGTTCGGCACCGCCGGCCTGCCCCACATCCTGATGCGCTTCTTCACGGTGCCCGACGCCAAGGAAGCCCGCAAGAGCGTGTTCTGGGCCACGACCTGGATCGGCTATTTCTACGTGCTGATCTTCATCATCGGCTTTGGCGCCATCACCCTGGTGCTCACCAACCCCGAGTTCTCCGACACCGCCAATGGCGTGATCAAGGGCGGCGCGGGCACCGCCAACATGGCGGCCGTGCTGGTGGCCAAGTCGGTGGGCGGCGACGTGTTCTACGGCTTCATCTCTGCCGTGGCGTTCGCGACCATCCTGGCGGTCGTGGCGGGCCTCACGCTGTCCGGCGCCTCGGCCGTATCGCACGATCTGTACGCCACGGTGTTCAAGAAGGGCAAGGCCGACAGCGCCTCGGAACTCAAGGTCTCGCGCATCACCACCTTGAGCCTGGGCGTGATCGCCGTGGTGCTGGGCATCGTGTTCGAGAAGCAGAACATCGCGTTCATGGTGTCGCTCGCCTTCGCGATCGCCGCTTCGGCCAACTTCCCCGTGCTGTTCATGAGCGTGCTGTGGAAGGACTGCACCACCAAGGGCGCCGTGATCGGCGGCTTCCTGGGCCTGGTGTCTTCGGTGGGCCTTACGGTCGTGTCGCCCTCGGTGTGGGAAGCCGTGCTGGGCAACCCCAAGGGCAGCGCGCTGTTCCCCTACACCTCGCCCGCCCTGTTCTCCATGACCATCGGCTTCGCGGGCATCTGGATCTTCTCGCTGCTGGACCGCAGCGCCAGCGCGCAGCGCGAACGCGCCGCGTTCCCAGCACAGCAAGTGCGTTCGGAAACCGGCCTGGGCGCCGCCGGGGCCTCGGGACACTGAGGGACCGCCCGCTGCTTCGTGCCCTGCGGGGCACGCACTTCCTCAGAGCCGGGCCCCTTGCCCGGCTTTTTCTCGCCAGGAGTCTGCGCAGCCGATGCTTCTTCTGCCGCGCAGACTCCCAGGCCTCCGTTGACCCATATCAAGACGCCTTCACCGTCCGCGCCTACAGTGGAGCCCATCGCAGGCATGGCGGTTCAACCCACCCTATCCCCTTCAGCCGCCATGCTCTGCGCCTACATTTCCCATCCGGACTGCCTCCAGCACGACATGGGGCCCGGCCACCCCGAGTGCCCTGAACGCCTTCACGCCATCTCCGACATGCTGCTCAGCAAGGGCTACAGCGACTTCATGGTGCCGTACGACGCACCGCAGGCCAGCGTGGAGCAGCTGACGCGCGCACACTCGGCCTTGTACGTGAACGAGCTGCTGGCCCGCGCGCCCACCGAGGGCTATGAGCGGCTGGACCCGGACACGCTGATGAACCCCCACACCGTGCCGGCGGCCCTGCGCGCCGCCGGAGCCGCCGTGCTGGCCACCGATCTGGTGCTGCGCGGCGAGGTGGCCACGGCGTTCTGCAACATCCGCCCGCCGGGACACCATGCCGAACGCGGCGCCTGCATGGGCTTTTGCTTTTTCAACAACGTGGCCGTGGGCATTCGCCATGCGCTCGATGTACACGGCCTGGAACGCGTCGCGCTGGTCGACTTCGACGTGCACCACGGCAACGGCAGCGCCGACATCCTGGCTGGCGACGAGCGGGTGCTGATGTGTTCGATTTATGAAAAGGGCCTGTACCCACTGGGGCCTGGCGAGCAGCCCGGCGGCAGCAACATGGTGCACGTGGGCATGGACAGCCGCACCGGCAGCGCCGAGTTCCGCGCACTGGTGGACGCCACGTGGATGCCGGCACTCGAAGCCTTCCGGCCGCAGCTGATCTACATCTCCGCCGGCTTTGACGCCCACCGCGAGGACGACATGGGAAACCTGGGCCTGCTGGACGCCGACTACGAATGGGTCACGCAGCGCCTGCTCGACCTGGCCCGCCGGCATGCGCAGGGGCGCGTCGTCTCGTGCCTGGAGGGCGGCTACGTGATGAGCCCCCTGGCGCGCAGCGCCGCCGCGCACGTCAAGGTCCTGATCGGCGCGGACTGACACCGAAACCTATTGCCACCACCATGGACAAGCACTTCCTGCAGCCCCTTTTCAACCCGGCCTCCATCGTCGTGTTCGCTGGCGGCCTGGACCCCGACGCGCTGGAGCCCGGCCCCGCCCGGAATCTGGCCGACCAGCTGCGCAGCTGCGGCTACGGGGGTGAGCTGCGCTTTGTCGACATTCGCATGAGCGGCACGCTGGCCGACCTGGCCCGCTCGCGCGCCGAGCTGGCCGTGATCGCGCTGCCCACGGTGGACGAGATGGACAACGCGCTGGAGGTGGCCGGCCGCATCCGCTGCCGGGCGGCGCTGGTGGTTTCCTCAGGCCTGAACGCGCAGGACGCGGGCCGGCTGCACGCCACGGCCCAGCGGCACCAGCTGCACCTGCTGGGTCCCAACTGCAGCGGCTTCCAGCGGCCCCACCACCACCTCAATGCCAGCACCATCGGCGCGCTGGCCAAGGCCGGGCCGCTGGGGCTGCTGTCGCAGTCGGGCGCGCTCACGGCGTCCACCCTGGACTGGGCGCAGCGCAGCGGGGTGGGGTTTTCGGCCGTGGTGTCCCTGGGGCCGAACACGGCGCTGGACCTGGCAGATGCGCTGGACTTTCTGGCAGCGGACGCGCACACGCACAGCATCGTGATCTACATGGAAGGCATCCGCAACGCGCGCCGCTTCATGAGCGCGCTGCGCGCGGCCGCCAGTGCCAAGCCGGTGATCGTGCTCAAGGCCGGCCGAAAGCCCGCAGGCAACGAGGCGGCGCTCACGCATTCCGGCGCCATCGTGGGCAGCGACGATGTGTTCGACGCCGCACTGCGCCGCGCTGGCGCGGTGCGCGTGCGCACGTTCTCGCAGCTGTTCTCGGCCGTGCGCTGCCTGGCCTCCCGCTACCAGCCCTCGGGGCGCAACCTGGCCGTCATCACCAACGGGGGCGGGCCCGGCGTGCTGGCGGCCGACTGGGCCAACGAGCTGCGGCTGCACCTGGGCAAGCTGGACCACGCCGCGGCCACCGCGCTCGCGCCAAAGCTTTCGCCGCAGGCCTCGCTCAAGGACCTGATCGACCTGTCGGAAGACGCCACGCCGGAGCACTTCACCGCCGCCATCGAGGCCGCGAGCGGCACACCCGGCATCGACGGCATTCTGGTGATCTATTCGCCCAAGCTCGGCGCCGACCCCACCCGCGTGGCGCAGGCGCTGGTGCAGACGCACCTGTCGGTCAGCAAGCCGCTCTTCACCTGCTGGATGGGCGACACCACGGTGAACGAGGCACGCGCGGTGCTGAACGCGGCCTCCATCCCCACCTTCCGCACGCCCGAAGCGGGTGTGGACGCGTTCTCCAACATCGCGAACCACCACGAGAACCAGCTGCTGCTGCAGCAGACGCCGCCCCCGCTGGCGCACGACCTGGCCAAGCCGGATGTGGAGGGCGCACGCCTGCTCATCGAGAGCGTGCTGGCCGAGCGCCGCTACGTGCTCACCGAGCTGGAATCCAAGGCGCTGCTGGCAGCGTTCCACATCCCCGTCACCAAGACCATCCTTGCGCGCAACGCGCACGAGGCCATGATGATCGCCACGCAGCTGGGCTACCCGGCCGCACTCAAGATCGATTCGCCCGACATTCCGCACAAGTCCGACGTGCAGGGCGTGGCGCTCAACATCGCCAACGCCACGCAGGTGCGCGACACCTACAACGACATGGTCAAGCGCGTGGCGCAGCTGCGGCCGGAGGCCCACATCAACGGCGTCACGGTGCAGAACATGTCTGCCCAGCGGCGCGGGCGCGAGCTGTACATCGGCCTGGTGACGGACGACCTGTTCGGCCCGGTGATCACGTTTGGCGCGGGCGGCACGATGATCGAGCTGATCGGCGACCGCAGCATGGACCTGCCGCCGCTCAACCAGTTCCTGGCGCGCGGGCTGGTGCAGCGTGCGCGCGTGGCTGCCACGCTGGGCGAGTGGCGCGGCGCCCCGCCCGTGGACATGGCGGCGCTCGAACACGTGCTGCTGCGCGTATCCGAAATGGTGTGCGAACTGCCCCAGCTGCGCGAGATGGACATCAACCCCATCATCCTGGACGAGTCCGGCGCGCTGGCGGTGGATGCGCGCATCGTGGTGCAGCCCACCTCCGCGCACGGGCAGCACTACGGGCACCTGGCCATCCTGCCCTACCCCTCGCACTTCGAGCAGGAATGGCCCATGCGCGGCGGCGGCCTGTACACCGTGCGCCCGGTGAGGCCGGACGATGCCTCGATGCTGCAGGCGCTGGTCAAGGGCCTGTCGTCCGAAAGCCGCTACTTCCGGTTCGCCTCGTCCATGCCCGAGCTGCCCTCGCGCATGCTGGCGCGCTTCACGCTCATCGACTACGACCGCGAGATGGCCCTGGTGGCCGTACACCGCGAACGCAAGCTAGGGGCCGATGGCGAGTTCATCGACACCGAGCGCATCATCGGCGTTTCGCGCTACGTGACCAACCCGGACCTCCGAACTTGCGAGTTCTCGCTGCTGGTGGCCGACGAATTCGCGGGCCAGGGCCTGGGCTCGCGGCTCATGGCCGCCATCACCGAGTTCGCGCGCAACAAGGGCCTGGCGCAGATCGAGGGGCTGGTGCTGGCCCACAACAGCAACATGCTCAAACTCATGCGCCACCTGGGTTTTCAGATCAAGCCCTTTGATGAAGATCCGGACTTCAAGCTGGCGGTGAAGGTGCTGTGAGCGAGGCTGGAGGCCACTCGCGCCGGGCGCGTGTGCGGCCTCCCCGCCGTTCGCCCTGAGCTTGTCGAAGGGCTGCTCAGGCACAGTGCCCTGGCTTCGACAGGCTCAGCCCGAACGGTTGAAGGACAGGCAAAGCACTGCCAAGCCGCAAAAGCTGCTTTAGCGCTTGATGGATAAGCGCAAACAGCTATAAATTAGATAGCAAAGAGGACACAGGAAGTGACCTCACGCCCCGCCCAGCAGCCGCCGCAGCTTGATGAACGCCAGCGCAGCAGTCACCGCGTCGTTGACCGCATCGTGCGCCTCGCGCGGGGGCAGGCCCAGCTCGCGCACCAGGGTGGCCAAGCGCAGGTCGATGTCGGCGTTGGCATGCTGCTGGTAGGGCGGCAGCTGGCGGAACTGGTAGTCGTAGTACAGCGCCGACACCTCGATGCATGGCTGCGGCAGGCCGATGCCCAGCCAGGGACGCACGGCTCGGTTGAGCATGGCCACGTCGAACTCCAGGTAATAGCCCACCAGCGGACACCCGCCGATGAAGCGCAGCAGCTGGGGCAGCAGTGCCTCCAGCGGCAGGGCCTGCGCCACGTCCTGGGCACGCAGGCGGTGGATGCGCACGCTCTGCGCGGGCACGGGCCCGGCGGGCCGCACCAGCAGTTCCAGCCGCTCGCTGGCCACGATGCGCTGGCCGCACACACGCACGGCGCCAATGGAGACGACTTCGTCCGTGCGCACGTTGAGCCCCGTGGTCTCGCAGTCCAGTGCCACCCACTCATCGGGCGGCCCCGGCTCCAGAAGAAACGCGTACTCGGGCCGGCGCAGACGGTGCTGCAGCCAGCGGCGGCGCGCAGCGGACCAGGGGCTGTGCAGCGCCATTTAGAGCATCCCCAGATGAAAGCGCGTGCGCAGCATCTGCTGAAAGCGCTTGACCACGCCGAGCGCGTCCTTGAGCAGATCCCGGTCCAGGCTCCCCAGCTGGTCGGGCGCCACCGTGCCGGTGACGGGGCGCTGCTGCTCGCGCTCGGCCAGCCCCGCTTTCAGCCGCAGGGCCATCAGCACTTGCAGAGCCTCGGCCAGGTCCTCCCCTTCGCCGGGGCTCAAGGCGCCCAGGGCCACCAGCGCCTCGATGCGGTCGGTGGTGGCGGTGACGGTCACCCGGTGGGCCAGTGCCAGGCTGCGCACGCCGTGCACCAGCGGGAACAGCCCTTCCTTCTTGATGTGCCAGGGCTCGGGCGCGGCGCCGGGGGTCAGCAGCCGGCTCCACCAGCTGGAGCTGCTGACATGACCAAATGCGTCGATGGCGGCCGCAAAGCGGCTCTGCAGGCCTTCATGGTCGGTGGCCAGCGACAGCAGATGGGACCGCGCCGCGTCCAGCAGCGCGGCGTCGCCCGCCACGGCGTGTGCGTCCAGAAAGATCGCGAGGTGCATCAGCGCTTCGCCCTCGGGCCGCCACACCCAGTCCTGAAGCTGGCGCGCCCATTCGCTGCCGGTGCGCCGCCACAGCGGCTGGCTGAGCATGATGCCGCCGGGGCACGGCGGGTAGCCGAAGCGGCCCAGCGCCTGCGAGAAGCGTTCGCAGATTTCGGCCAGATCGTGCGGCGGCGCGTACCCGTCGCGCAGGATCAGGCCGTTGTCCTGGTCGGTCTTGAGCAACTGCTCGCCCCGGCCTTCGCTGCCCATCACGAACAGGCAGCTGTTCGCCACCAGGTCCGGTGGCGCGATCAGCTGCCAGGCGCGCAGGAACAGGCGCGCATTGAGCTGCTGCACCAGGTGCGCCACCAGCCCCACCCGCGTGCCGCTGCGGAACAGCACGGTGACCACGCGGTCGATCTGCGCCGCAGCATCGGCGAGCGCATCCAGCGAGGTGGCGTTGTCGATCTGCAGCGCCACCAGGTGCGAAGGGTTGGACACATAGCTCAGCAGGTCCAGCGACTCCAGCATGCCCAGCGTGCGCTCGCCATCCACCACCACCAGGCGGTGAATGCGGTGGCGCAGCATCAGCGCCATGGCATCGCCCACGGCATCGCCTGCACGCACCTCGATCACCGGGAAGCGCGCCCAGTCGCCCACGGGCATCTGGTCCAGGGGCCTGCCCGACAGGATGGCGCGCTCGAGCAGCGTGCGGCTGAAGATGCCGCGGCGCGGCGGGGTGGCAGCATCGTCGCGCACCAGTACGCTGGCCGTGTGCTCGCGGTGCATGTGGCGCACGGCGCTGAGCACGTCCAGCGTGGCGGGCACCTCGTGCACTGGCCGCAGGAAGGCATCGGCCACGCGCGACAGGCTGAGCGAGGGCACATCGCGCGGGTGCTGGCGCTCGGCCAGCACGCTGAGCTTGTGGCCCAGGTCCGAAAACAGCAGCGCACCGAACGTGGCGTTGCGCGCGATCAGCTCCAGCACCGTGGCGCGGGCCAGCTCGTAGGTGATGACCTCCTCGGTGGCCACGAAGCGGCTGCTGGCGCGGCCTGCGACCAGACTGCGGCCGTCAAAGCAATCGTCGGGGCCGTAGGTGACGACCGCGTCGCCCTGGTCTTCTTGCACCACATGGCCCTTGACGACCACGAACAGGTGCGAGGGCGCCGCGCCGCGCTCCAGCAGCACCTGGCCGGGCGCGTAGTAGCCGATGTCGACGTGGTCGCGCACCATGCGCTGCTCGTCGGGCTCCAGACAGTCGAAGGGCGAATGGACAAAGGAGAAGGCGTTGGGCATGCGGACCTCGGTGGCGGCGAGGCCATTGCACCACCGGCCCCTTGCGGGGCGCTTGCATTGCTACGGGTGCGCTGCGGGAGTCCTTGCGCCAGCGCAACAAAGGCGCAGGCGGTCCGGTCGCCGGCTTTTTCGGCAGCGGTATTTTCCACACTGCAAAACCGTTGGGCTGAGCCTGTCTGCGCCTCGCGCGGCACTTCGACTGCGCTCAGTGAACGGTTTTTGAAGGGCTGACCGAACGAATCAACGAGCCACGGGCGGCAGCCCCGACGGCGTGCGCGGGGCGGCGTCCCAGTCCGGCCCGTCGAACCAGGCATCGCCCTCCAGATAGGCGCGCAGCATGGGCAGCGCGTCCAGCCCCCAGAACACCTTGCGGTCCACCACAAAGGCGGGCACGCCAAACACGCCCGCGGCCTGCGCCGCCTCGGTGTTGGCGCGCAGCAGGGCCTTGGGCTCGGCGCTGTTCACGTCCTGCCCGGGCCGGATCTGCTCGGCCAGCTCGGCCGCGAGAGCAGCCAGGCGCTCAGGGTCCAGCGCATCGCGCCCGCCTTGCCATACATGGCGCAGCACCGTGCCGGCCACGAAGCGGTTGACAAAACCGTCGTCGCTGCATGCCAGCGCCTGGCGCAGCAGCGGCAAGGGGTTGAACGGGTGGCGCAGCGGCATCTGCAGCGGCGTGCCCTGCGCATGGCCCAGCCAGGTCACATGGCGGTAGGTCCAGTCGCGCTTGGGTGCGATGCCCGCCGGGCCGGGGTTGGCGTGCTGCTGCAGCAGCGCTCCCAGCAGCACGGGCCGGTAGGCCACGCTGTAGCTCAGACCCGCCAAGGCCTCCGGCAGGCGCTCGAAAGCCAGCCAGGCATACGGCGATACGAAGTCCAGGTAGAAGGTGATGTGCTTCATGGCTGGGGCTCCGGATGGGCGGCCATATCGGTCAGCGGTGCAGGCAGCGGGACACCGGCGCGCCCAAGCAGCTGCACCCAGATGGCACGCCGCTGCGCGCTGTCCGCGCCGGACCAGGCCCGGATCTCCTCCAGCGTGCGAAAGCAGCCCACGCAGCCGCTGCGATCATCCGAGAGGCGGCAGACCGAGATGCAGGGCGAGGGCACCACCTCGTCAGACTGCTGATCAAAATAGCCCGCATCGCTCATCAGATGAGCGCGAGCAGCTATGGATTCAGTAGCATTCATGGTGCGGAGGCTCCCGGCGCCTCGGCCGCCATGGCCTGCACCACGTCCACCACCGGCGCGCCGGTCAAGCGCTGCAGGTCGCTCGGGTGCAGCGCAAACACGCCGTGCGGGTGCCCCGCCGCCGCCCACACCACGTCAAAGCGCAGCAGGTCCTGGTCGATCAGCGTGACGGGCGGTGTGGCATGCGCCACGGGCGAGACGCCGCCAATGGAGAACCCGGTCCGGCTCTTCACAAACTCCGCATCGGCGCGGCCGATCTTGCTGCCCACATGGGCCTCCACCTTCTTCTCGTCCACGCGGCGGTCGCCCGAGGTGACCACCAGCACCGCCGCGTCGTCGCTCTTGCGGCGGAAGATGATGCTCTTCGCGATCTGCCCCACGGCAATGCCCAGCGCATCGGCTGCCTGCTGCGCGGTGCGCGCGGCGTCGTCCAGCATCTGCGGGCGGTGGGGGTGGCCCAGGGATTCCAGCGCTGCAGCCACGCGCTGCACGCCTTCGGGCAGGTTTTTCACTTCAGCTCCACACATCGTTGCTCACTCCGGAATCAAAGTCGTTCCACCCATTTTCCACACCGCCAATAACCTCTGCGAACCCACGGCTCCCCACAAGGGACGCAGCCCCGCCGAAAGACGGGGAGAAGACGCCGAACGCGCCTCCCGAGATGCCTCACCCCATTCGCTTGGTGAGCAGGGCGTTCGCTGCGCGCGAGTTGGGTTTGCGGCCTAGAAAGTCGCTGATGTACGCGCCCGCGTCAATCAGCTTGTCGAGGTCGATGCCCGTCTCGATGCCCATGCCCTGCAGCATGTACACCACGTCCTCCGTGGCCACATTGCCGGTGGCGCCCTTGGCATAGGGGCAGCCGCCCAGCCCGGCGACAGACGACTGGTAGTTCCACACCCCCATCTCCAGCGCCGCCAGCGTGTTCGACAGCGCCTGGCCATAGGTGTCGTGGAAGTGGCCCGACACTTCGTCGATGCCGAAGTGCTGCAGCGTGGCCTCGATGGCGCGCTGCACCTTGCGCGGCGTGCCCACGCCAATGGTGTCGGCCACGTCCACGCGTTGCACGCCAATGCCCTTGAGCAGGCCTGCCAGGTAGGCCACGCGCTCGGGGGCAATGTCGCCCTCGTAGGGGCAGCCCACGGTGCAGCTCATGGCGCCGCGCACGCGGATGCCGGCGGCCAGCGCCGCCTCCACCACGGGCGCAAAGCGCTCGATGCTCTCTGCAATGCTGCAGTTGATGTTGCGCTGGCTGAAGGCCTCGCTGGCCGAGCCGAAGACCACGATTTCGTCGGGCCGGTCGAGCACCGCCGCCTCATACCCCTTGAGGTTGGGCGTGAGCACCGAATACGCCACGCCGCTGGCGCGCGCAATGCCAGCCATGACTTCGTGGTTGTCGGCCATCTGCGGCACCCACTTCGGGCTCACGTAGCTGGTGACTTCGATCTCGCGCAGGCCAGCCTGCTGCAGGCGGTGCACCAGCTCGATCTTCACGGCGGCGGGCACGGGGGTCTTTTCGTTCTGCAGGCCGTCACGGGGGCCGACATCGATGAGGTTCACGCGGGAAGGAATGCTGCTGCTCATGGGGGGTGCTTTCATCAAACAAAAAGGAAGACGGCCAGCGCCCCGTCAATCCAGGGTGGCGTGGGCCGCGATGGCGATGGACCTGGGCCGCAAGCGCAGCAGCAGCCAGCCCACGAGCACGCCGATGCCGCTGAACAGCAGCAGCACGCCGCCGCCCAGCACCTTGACCGTGGTGGAACTGCCGATCTCGGCCCGCGAGGGATCCTGGGCGTCATAGCGCACCGTGACGGTCTCGCCGATCTTGTGCATCGCGAGGCCTTGGCGTGCCACGCCGTCGGTGAAGCGCTGCGTGCGCCCGTCGCCCGTGGCGAACTCGACAATGCTTTGCCGGGCCAGGCTGCGGCGCCCCTGCGAGCCGAGGGTCACGTCCTGGTGCGCCACCACGCGGCCCGTGGCCGTGTGCGTGCCACCCAGCATGCCCAGGCCCGAGGCCAGCATCCACGCCGCGCCCAGCGCCGTGAGCGCGCTGGGAACCAGAAGGATCCAGCCCAAAAGGCCAAAGAAACGCCGGACGGTAAAGGTGCTGGAGGTGGTCATAAGCCTGCCATTGTCCGTGCTGCGTGTGGGGACCGCGCCTTCATTCATTCAGTAGCCGCGCCCGGCGTCCACCACGCCGGCCACGGTGGCACCCCGCTGCAGCGCTGCCATCTTGCGTGCGATCTGGGCGATGCTTTCATCGCGCAGCGTGCGCGCCGAGGTGTGAGGGGTGATGGTGATGCGCGGGTGGTTCCAGAACGGGTGGCCGGCGGGCAGCGGCTCGGTGCGGAACACGTCCAGCGTGGCGCCGGCCACATGGCCGCGCTCAATGGCAGCGAGCAGGTCGTCTTCCACCAGGTGGGCACCGCGCGCCACGTTGATGATGTAGGCCCCCGGCTGCAGGTGCGCCAGTGTGTCCGCGTTGATGACATCGGCCGTCTCGGGCGTGAGCGGAAGCAGGTTCACCAGCACACGGCTGGCCGCCAGGAAGTCGTTGAACTGCTCTGTGCCGCTGAAGGCCCGCACGCCCTCGATGGCCTTGGGGCTGCGGCTCCAGCCGTTGATGGGGAAGTCGAACTGCGCCAGCGCCTTCGCCACGCGCTCGCCCAGCACGCCCAGGCCCATCACGCCGATGGGGAAGTCGCTGCGCAGGCGCGGCTTGCGGTAGCCCCAGCGTCCCGCTGCCATGTCAGCCTCGTAAGCATCGAACTCGCGGAAGTGGCGGATGACCGCGTGGCACACGTACTCGGCCATCTGCACGGCCATGCCCGCATCGTCCAAGCGCACCACTAACGCCTGGGGCGGCAGGCGCAGCTTGAGCAGCGCGTCCACGCCCGCGCCGATGTTGAACAGGGCTTTCAGGCCCGGCTGCTCGTCCATGAACTGCTGGGGCGGCGCCCAGACCACGGCGTAGTCGGCCTGCGGTGCGCCGGGCTGCCACACGGCGATGTCGGCGCCGGGCAGCGCGGCGGCCAAACCCTGGAGCCAGGGCTCGGCCTTGGTATCGGTACAGCAAAAGGTGATTTTCATGGATGCCGAGCGTACCGCGCCCTGCCGCTGCGTGCTGTCACACCGTTGCGTTGGACAGTTTGAGCAGTTCGGCCCCTTCCGTCACCTGGTCGCCCGGGGCGTACAGCAGCTCCTGCACCACGCCATCGGCCGGCGCGGCGATGGTGTGCTCCATCTTCATGGCCTCCATCACCGCCAGCGGCTGGCCCTTGGTGACCGCATCGCCTGCCTTCACAGCAAACGACACCACCTTGCCGGGCATGGGGGCCGTGAGGCGCCCGCCTTCGGCCGCCACCTCCCCCGCATGCGCCAGCAGATCGATGGCGGTGATCTGCGTAGCGCCCAGCGGGGTAAAGACATGGTCCACCTCGCCCTGGGCATACACGGCAGCGCGGGTGCGTTGGCCGGCAAACTGCAGCTCGATGCCATCGGCCTGCGGGGCAAACACCAGTGGCCCGGCCACGGCGGTTTCGCCCTCACCCACGGCCAGATGCAGGCTGCCACCGCGCTCATAGGTGAGCCAGGCCTTGGCATGCTCGCCGCCAAATTCAAACTCGAAGCGGCGGCGGTTTACCCCATGCGAATGGAAGCCATCGCGGCGGCTGAACGGGTCTGCGCCTTCGCTGGCGCGCTCGCGCAACAGGGTCTGGGCCACCGCAGCGGCGGCGGCCAGCGGCAGGCCCACGGGTTCCTGGTGGAACAGCACGGCCTGCTCGCGCGGGATCAGCGCGGTGTCGAGCTTGGCTTGTGCAAACGCATCCGTCTTCGCCACGCGGCGCAGGAACTGCACGTTGGTCGCCAGGCCCACGATGTGCGTCTGCGCCAGGGCCTCGTCCAGCCGTGCCAGCGCCTGCTCGCGCGTATCGCCGTGCACGATGAGCTTGGCCACCATGGAGTCGTAGAACGGGCTGATCGCATCGCCCTGGCGCACGCCGGAGTCCACACGCACCGTACCTCTTTCAAACGTCACGCACTCGGGCAGTGCATACACATTGAGCGCGCCCGTGGCGGGCAGGAAGTTGTTGTCGGGGTTCTCGGCACAGATGCGGGCCTCAATGGCATGGCCTTGGATGCGCAGGTCTTGCTGCTGCAGGGGCAGCGGTTCGCCCGAGGCCACACGCAGCTGCCACTCCACCAGGTCCAGGCCGGCGATGGCCTCGGTCACGGGGTGCTCCACCTGCAGGCGGGTGTTCATCTCCATGAAGTAGAACTTCATCTGGTCGGGCCGCTCGTAGCCGCCCGGCTGCTCCACGATGAATTCCACCGTGCCCGCGCCCACGTAGTTCACGGCCTTGGCGGCGGCCACGGCGGCCTCGCCCATCTGCGCGCGCAGTGCGGGCGTCATGCCGGGGGCCGGGGCCTCTTCCAGCACCTTCTGGTGGCGGCGCTGCACGGAGCAGTCGCGCTCGAACAGGTAGACGCAGTTGCCGTGCGTGTCGCCAAACACCTGGATCTCGATGTGGCGGGGGCGCTGCACGTACTTTTCGACCAGCACTGCATCGTCGCCAAAGCTGTTGATGGCCTCGCGCTTGCACGACTCGAGCGCGGCGGCGAAGTCTTCGCTCTTGTCCACCGCCCGCATGCCCTTGCCGCCACCACCCGCGCTGGCCTTGATGAGCACGGGGTAGCCAATGCGGTCGGCCTCGCGCTGCAGCAGGGCCGGGTCCTGATTGCTGCCATGGTAGCCGGGCACCAGGGGCACACCGGCCTTTTCCATGAGCTGCTTGGACTCGGCCTTCAGGCCCATGTCCTTGATGGCTGAGGCGGGCGGGCCGATGAAGACCAAGCCTGCCGCTGCGCAGGCCTGGGCGAAGTCCTCGTTTTCCGATAGGAAGCCGTAACCGGGGTGGATGGCCTGTGCGCCCGTGGCTTTGGCGGCCTCGATGATGCGCTCCCAGCGCAGGTAGCTGTCCTTAGGCGCACTGCCGCCGATGTGCACGGCCTCGTCGCACACGGCCACGTGCTTGGCATTGGCGTCGGCATCGGAGTACACGGCAACAGTCTTGACACCCAGGCGCTTGGCGGTGGCAGCTACACGGCAGGCGATCTCTCCACGATTGGCAATCAGAATCTTTTTGAACATTTAAGCCACCTTGGCAGAACCAGAAAAGAAAGAAGACAGGCGCCGCACCACGGCGCGCAGAAACTTGAACAGCACCACCAGCAGCAGCACCGACACGGCCACCATCAGCACCAGCGCGATGCCGAAGGCCACCGGGTGCTGGGTGGCGAGCCACACCACGGCGATCACCAGGCCATCTTCAAAGAACGACAGCCCCCAGTTGGAGAACGGCTCCGGCGAGGTGTTGGCCGCGGCCCGCGTGGTCATCTTGGTGGCCAGCGATGTGGCGGCGAGCGACCCGCCCAGCAGCCCGGCGACCACGCCCATCGTGGCGTTGTCGGCACCGAAAACGCCTGCGGCCAGCAGAGCACCCCCCGGCACGCGGATGAACGCGTGCACGGCGTCCCAGGCGCTGTCCACCCACGGCACCTTGTCGGCGAAGAATTCGACCAGCATCAGGCTGCCGGCCACCAGCAGCACCAGGGGGCTTTGCAGCACCTGCAGGCCGGGCGGCAGCGCGAGCCAGCCGAGCGCACCCATGCCGCCCACGATGAAGACCACGGCATACAGCCGAAAGCCGCTGGCCCAGCCCAGTGCGGCGGCGAGCGCCAGCAGGCTGGGCATGTCGAGCTGCGCCGTGGCACGCGCCGCGCCCGCGGCCACGTCGCGTGCGGTGCCGGCATCGACGTGCAGCCCCAGGGTGTGGAGCCACTGAACGATGGTGAGCCAGAACTGGTCCATGATGGTACGCCCTCAGCCCGTCAGCCGGCCAGCCAGGCCGGCTTGCGCTTGTTCAGGAAGGACTGCACGCCCTCTTTGCCTTCATCGCTGGCGCGGATGTCTGCAATGCCCTGTACCGTGGCGGCGATCAGACCGGCGTTGATTTCGCGCTCGGCCACATCCAGCACCAGCTTCTTGCAGGCGCGCACGGCGTTGGGGCTGGCGCTGGTGAGCGCCTTGAGCAATTCGTCCACCTTGGCATCGAGCTGCTCGGCCGCCACCACCTCGTGCACGAAGCCGATGCGCAGCGCCTCGGCCGCGCCGAAGCGCTCGGCCGTGAGGAAGTAGCGGTGCGCGGCGCGCGGCCCCATGGCGCGGATCACATAAGGGCTGATGGTGGCGGGGATGAGGCCGAGCTTCACCTCGCTCAGGCAAAAGCCCGCCGTGTCCACGGCAACCGCCATGTCGCACGCGGCCACCAGGCCCATGCCGCCGGCATACACATCGCCCTGCACACGCGCGATGGTGGGCTTGGGGCACTCGTAGATCACGCGCAACATCTCGGCCAGCTTGCCTGCGTCGGCCAAGTTTTCGTCGCGCGTGTAGTCGGCCATGCGGCGCATCCAGTTGAGGTTGGCGCCCGCGCAAAAGGCCGGGCCTTCTGCCGCCAGCACGACGGCGCGCACGTCGGGGCGGCTGCCCACGTCCGTGAAGGCGGCGGTGATCTCGGCGATGACTTCGTCGCTGAAGGCGTTGCGCACCTCGGGCTGCGTCAGCGTAATGCGCGCCACCGCGCCGGATTGGGTGATCGTCAGGTTCTGGCTGCTCATGGCTGGGATGGGTTTTGCAAAAAGTAGACAAGGTCCAGCTCGGGGCTGGGCTGGCCCAGGGCCGTCAAGGCCGCCGTGATCTGCCCCCGGTGGTGTGTACCGTGGTTGAACACATGGGCCAGCGTGGCCGCAAACGGCAGCGATGCGGCCGTGCCGCGCATGGTGGTGTAGTCGAGCGTGCCGTCCCACCGGCCGGGCGAGAACGACGCGATCAACGGCGCCCAGCGGGCCGCCCCTTCCCGCAGCCGAGCATCCAGCCGTGCTCGGTCGGGCTCCACCTCGGCGTTCAGCGCCACCGTGGGCGAGCGGCCTTCGGCAAACCGGACGAACCACAGCAGGTGCTCGCCCACCAGCAGGTGGTTCAGCGTGCCGTGGATGCTGTGGAAGAACAGGCCCACATCGCGCCGGTAGTTATCTTCCGGCAGCGCCCGCACGGCATCGAGCAGACGGGCCGTGGCCCATACGTTGTAGCGCGCGAGCAGGTCGAAGTGCGCGGTCCAGGCTGTGCTCATGGCGCGGCACGGGTGGCCAGCACCCGGCTCCAGAATGCATCGAGCGCAGCCAGTGACTTGGCACGCGCTTGCGGGTTGCCACCCTGGTGCACGCCCTGCGGGGAGGTCCCGTTGGGCACATCCGCGCGCAGGCGCACCGGGGCAATGCCGTCAAAGCCGTGGTAGCTGTCTTCGTACACCTGCACGGTGACATCGCTGCCACCACCGCGTGCCTGAAGGCTGCGTGCAAAGTCCACGCAGGGCTGGACCGGCGTCCAATCGTCCAGGGCACCCAGCAGCATCAGCAGCGGCGCGGCCTCCAGCACCGCGTGGCGCCTGGCCAGCGGGCCACAGCCAGGGTAGAAAACGGCCGCACCCGCGATGCCGGGCTCGCCCGGCTCGGGGTGGGTGCGGCGTTGCTCCAGCAGGTTCAGCGCGGTGGTCGCCCCATTGGACCACCCCAGCACACCGATGCGCTGAGCATCCACCTGCGGCTGGGCCGCCAGCCAGGCCAGCGCAGCGCGCGCGTCCTGCACGCGCTGGGCCACGTCCACGCTGCGATCGCGGTAACGGGTCTGGCAGATGTCGCGCAGGCCGCGGGAACCGAAACTGTCGGGCATCAGCACGGCGTAGCCCGCGGCGTGCAGCCGATCGGCGGTCTCGCGATAGCGTGCGGCCAGACCACCGCCGCGGGCGTACAAACCACCACAGCCATGCAGCGCCAGCACCGCCGGGCGACGCTCCGCGTCTTCGGCGGGCAGCCAGTGCGCGCGCAGCACCCCGCCGGAGGGCAACGGCTGCAGGTCCACCTGCTGCAATGCGGGTGCGGCCACGGCGCCCACCGCTGCCCACCAGAGGGCGGCAGCGGGCAATATGCGGCGAAGGACTGCGGCGAGCATGGCGGTGTGTGGGAGACCGTGCCGGACTACATCCGGAAGATACCGAACTTGGTGTCCTCGATGGGCGCATTGCGCGTGGCCGACAGGCCCAGCGCCAGCACGCGGCGCGTGTCGGCCGGGTCGATCACGCCGTCGTCCCAAAGCCGCGCCGTGGCGTAGTAGGGGTGGCCCTGCTCTTCGTACTGGCGGCGGATGGGGGCCTTGAAGGCTTCTTCTTCCTCCATGCTCCACTGGCCGCCCTTGGCCTCGATGCCGTCGCGCTTGACGGTGGCCAGCACGCTGGCGGCCTGCTCGCCGCCCATGACGCTGATGCGCGCGTTGGGCCACATCCAAAGGAAGCGGGGCGAATACGCACGGCCGCACATGCCGTAGTTGCCCGCGCCAAAGCTGCCGCCGATGATGATGGTGAACTTCGGAACACTCGCCGTCGCCACGGCCGTGACCAGCTTGGCGCCGTGGCGGGCGATGCCTTCGTTTTCGTACTTGCGGCCCACCATGAAGCCGGTGATGTTCTGCAGGAACACCAGCGGAATCTTGCGCTGGCAGCACAGCTCGATGAAGTGCGCGCCCTTTTGCGCGCTTTCGGAAAACAGGATGCCGTTGTTGGCGATGATGCCGACGTGCATGCCTTCGATGCGCGCAAAGCCGCACACCAAGGTGCTGCCGAAGCGGGCCTTGAACTCGTCGAACTCACTGCCATCCACCACGCGGGCAATGATCTCGCGCACATCAAAGGGCTTGCGCGTGTCCACGGGGATCACGCCGTACAGCTCTTCTGCCGCAAATTTAGGCGCTACCGGCGCTTGATCCGCAAGCGCGGGAGCCTTGTTTTTATTCAAATTGCGCACCGCCGTGCGTGCCAGCTGCAGGGCATGCAGGTCGTTTTGCGCCAGGTGGTCGGCCACACCCGAGAGGCGCGTGTGCACGTCGCCACCGCCCAGGTCTTCGGCGCTTACCACCTCGCCCGTGGCGGCCTTCACCAGCGGCGGGCCACCCAGGAAGATGGTGCCCTGGTTCTTGACGATGATGGATTCATCGCTCATGGCGGGCACATAGGCGCCACCGGCCGTGCAGCTGCCCATGACCACCGCGATCTGGGCGATGCCCTGGGCGCTCATGTTGGCCTGGTTGTAGAAGATGCGGCCGAAGTGGTCGCGGTCGGGAAACACGTCGTCCTGGTTGGGCAGGTTGGCGCCGCCCGAGTCCACCAGGTAGATGCAGGGCAGACGGTTCTGCGCGGCCACCTCTTGGGCGCGCAGGTGCTTCTTCACCGTCATGGGATAGTAGGTGCCGCCCTTCACCGTGGCGTCATTGCACACGATCATGCAGTCCACGCCGCTCACGCGGCCGATGCCGGCGATCAGGCCCGCGCCCGGCGCATCGTTGTTGTACATGTTCAGCGCCGCCAGCGGAGCCAGCTCCAGGAAGGGCGTGCCAGGGTCCAGCAGGTTGGCCACGCGCTCGCGCGGCAGCAGCTTGCCGCGTGCGGTGTGCTTGGCGCGGGCTGCCTCGCCGCCGCCCTGGGCGACCTTGTCCAGCTGGGCGCGCAGGTCGTCCACCACGGTGCGCATGGCAGCAGCGTTAGCCTGGAAGTCCGCGGAGCGGGGGTTGAGTTGGGTGTCGAGAATCATGCAAGCTCCATCGATATCTTGGGTTTACGTAGCGCCACCGGCTGGCCGGTGGCACTGAAGGCCGCGGAGCAGGCCATGCGCGGGCCGCCGTGGAACCGGCTTTGCCGGGCCAGTGGCTGCGTCCCCCCTGGAGGGGGAAGACGCGAAGGGGCTCAGGGGGTGTTTCATTGCATCAAGCGGTTTTCTGTTCTTCCAGACCCAGCTGGTCCTTCATCTCATCGCGGATCTTGAACTTCTGGATCTTGCCCGTCACCGTCATCGGAAAGCTCGTCACAAAGCGGATGTAGCGCGGCACCTTGTAGTGCGCGATCTGGCCTTTGCAGAAGGCGCGAATGTCGTCCTCGCTGGGCTACGTGCCGGGCTTGGCGATGATCCAGGCGCAGAGTTCCTCGCCGTACTTCTGGTCGGGCACGCCCACCACCTGCACGTCCTGCACCATGGGGTGGCGGTACAAGAATTCTTCGATCTCGCGCGGGTAGATGTTTTCGCCGCCGCGGATCACCATGTCCTTGATCCGGCCGACGATGTTCACGTAGCCCTCGGCGTCCATGGTGGCCAGGTCGCCGGTATGCATCCAGCCGCCTTCATCAATCGCCTCGCGGGTCTTGGCCTCGTCGCCCCAATAGCCGTGCATCACCGAATAGCCCTTGGTGCAGAACTCGCCGCGCTGGCCGATGGGCACCACCGCACCGGTGTCGGGGTCGACGATCTTGATCTCCAGGTGCGGCTGCACCTGGCCCACGGTCGATACGCGCTTGGAAAGCGGCGTGTCGGTGCTGCTTTGGCAGCTCACGGGGCTGGTCTCGGTCATGCCGTAGGCGATGGTGATCTCGCGCAGGTTCATCTGCTCCACCACGCGCTTCATCACCTCGGTGGGGCACGGCGATCCGGCCATGATGCCGGTGCGCAGGGTGCTGAGGTTGAACTCGGCAAAACGCGGATGCTGAAGCTCGGCAATGAACATGGTCGGCACGCCGTGCAGGCCGGTGCAGCGTTCGTCCTGCACCGTCTGCAGCACCGTGAGCGGGTCAAACCCGTCGTTGGGGTAGACGATGGTCGCACCGTGCGTGAAGCAGGCCAGGTTGCCCAGCACCATGCCAAAGCAGTGGTAGAGCGGCACGGGGATGCACAGCCGGTCGGCGGGCGTGAGCTTCATGCATTCGCCGATGAAGAAGCCGTTGTTGAGGATGTTGCGGTGCGTGAGCGTGGCGCCCTTGGGAAAGCCCGTGGTGCCGCTGGTGAACTGGATGTTGATGGGGTCGGTGGCCTGGAGGCCCGCCGCGACCTGCGCCAGGCGCGGGTCGGCCGCGTTGCCGCGTGCAATCAGCTCGGTAAAGCGCAGGAGACCGGGCTCATCGGCGGCCTGCCCTGCTTCGTCATCGATCCACACCACCGTCTTCAGCTGCGGCAGCTTGGCCGCATGCAGGTGGCCCGGCTGCTGGCCTTGCCACTCGGGCGCCAGCTCACGCAGCATGCCCAGGTAGTCGCTGGTCTTGAAACGCGCCATGCTCACCAGCAGCTTGCAGCCCACCTTGTTCAGCGCGTATTCCACCTCGGCCGTGCGGTAGGCCGGGTTGATGTTGACCAACACCAGGCCCACCTGCGCAGTAGCCAGCTGCATCAGCACCCATTCGGCGTTGTTGTGCGACCAGATGCCCACGCGGTCACCGGGGGTGAGCCCCATGCCCAGCAACGCGCTGGCCAGGCGGTGGGCCTCGGTCTGCAATTGGGCATAGGTGTAGCGGCGGCCCTGGTGCACGCTCACCAGCGCCTCGCGCTCAGGCTGGCCGGCCACCATGTCGGCAAAAAAGGCGCCGATGGTCTGCTCGATCAGGGGAACGTCGGTGGCGCCACGGGCGTAGCTGTCCACCAGCGGTGCGGAGTTCTTCGTCGTTGCGGCTGCGCTGCTCGTCACAGGGGTTGTCTCCTTGGCTCTGTCATCCGGCCCTGCGCCGCAAGAAGATGCAGGCGGGCGATCCGTAAGCATAGAAGCGCCTGCCCTGGCCGGGTTGCCACAATGGTTGCAAATCGTGCCACCGCTGGCACACTTTGCGGCGTGAAACCCGCTGCCCCCACCGCCCCTCGCCTGCCCCCACCCGCCAACGCTCCGGCGGCCACGCCCGTCGCATTCGTACGCGCCATCGTGCTGGCGTACGAGCGGCGCGGCCTGAGCCCCGAGCGCGCCCTGGCCCAGGCACAGATTGCGCCGCAGCTGCTGCAGGACGACAGCGCCCGCATCACCGCCTGGCAGATGGAGCGCATCTCCGACGCCGCCATGCAGGAGCTGGACGACGAAGCCCTGGGCTGGTTCACCCGCCGCCTGCCCTGGGGCAGCTACGGCATGCTGGCGCGCGCCAGCATCAGCTCGCCCACGCTGCAGGTGGCCCTGGCCCGCTGGTGCCGCCATCACGGGCTGCTGACGGACGACATTGCCCTGCACCTGACCACCGAGGGCGACACCGCCACCCTGGCCATCACCGAGGCGCGCGACCTGGGCGCGCTGCGCGAGTTCTGCCTGGTGTCGGTGCTGCGCAATGCCCACGGCCTAGCCTGCTGGATGGTGGACTCGCGCATTCCGCTCATCTCGGCCGAGTTTGCGTTTGACCCGCCGCCGCATGCCGATGCCTACGCCGTGCTGTTCCGGGGCCCCTTCACCTTCCACGCGCCGCGCACCGCCATCCACTTTGACGCCCGCTACCTGCACCTGCCCCTGCGCCGCGACGAGCAGGCCCTGCGCCAGATGCTGCAACACGCCCTGCCCCTGACGGTGCTGCACTACCGCCGCGACCGCCTGCTGGTGCAGCGCGTGCGCCAACTGCTAGCCGCGCCCCTGCCCGGCCAGCCCGCCCACGCCCTGCCCCAGCACAGCGCCGAATCC
Organism: Acidovorax sp.; assembly: GCF_022763525.1. Taxonomy (GTDB): domain Bacteria; phylum Pseudomonadota; class Gammaproteobacteria; order Burkholderiales; family Burkholderiaceae_C; genus Acidovorax. The sequence goes on along the minus strand of NZ_JALEGG010000194.1, from coordinate 23,894 downwards.
CTGGCCGCGCTGCTGCATGTATCGCCGCGCACCCTGCACCGGCAGTTAAAGGAAGAAGGCGCCACGCTGCAGGGCTTGAAGGATGAGGTGAGGCGCGCCCGCGCGGTAGAGCTGCTGCACCGCACGCAGCGACCCATCAAGCAGGTTGCGGAGGCGGCGGGGTTTGAAAACGAGAAGAGTTTTATTCGCGCGTTTAGGGGGTGGACGGAGCAGTCGCCGGCGGAGTTTCGGCGAAGCAGAGTCCCATAGCAACTACGGGCCAGACCCTACATCACCTGCTGCGTGCGTTCGCGCGGATTCTGAAGAGCTACAACGCGATAGAAATTTAACGATAGACGTCTAGAAGCAAGATATGGACACCACTAAGCATTGGCTCGACTACGTTACGGCAATAGGTTCCTTGGCAACTCCGCTTATTGTTTTACTCCTCACTGCAGTCGGCTGGAAACTGAGGCAGTCAATTGAGCGACGACGCGACCTGGAAAACAAATTGCACGCCGACAGAATCGATACCTACAACAAAATCCTAGAGCCATTCATCATTCTTTTGATGTCGGACACCGCTTGGGGGCACGACATCAAACATAAGGGGCAAGATAAAAACGACTTTGCAATGGCAAAGATGATGTCCCTCGAATGCAGAAACACGAGCTTCAAACTCTCTCTAGTTGGTTCAGATGCCGTGGTAACGGCATTCAACAATCTATTCCAGTTCTTTTTCGAACAAGGATCCGATTCAGTGCAACCACCAGATCGACTGAGACATATGTTGTCCCTGCTTGGTACGTTTCTCCTAGAAATTCGCAGAAGCATGGGAAACGAGTCATCGAAACTCACAAACTGGCAAATGTTGGAGTGGTTCATTACTGATGCGAGAAAGTACAGCAAGTAGGGGGTGGCCAACGCCCACAACAATCTCGCAGCTTGTTACCAAAATTCAAATTCCATGCTCCACCTCCACCACTGCATCAGCGCCCGCTCCTTCCGCCCCCTGTGGATGCTCGAAGAGCTGCAACTCCCCTACCAGCTCCACATGCTGCCCTTCCCACCACGCGCCAAGGCGCGGTGGTTTCTGGACGAGAACCCGCTGGGCACGGTGCCGCTGCTGGTGCAAGGCGATGTGCGCATGACCGAATCCGCCGCAATGTGCCAGTACCTCGCAGCGACGCACCCCGACGCGGGGCTGGACGTGGCGCCCACGCACCCGGCGTATGGCGCGTACCTGAACTGGCTGCACATGAGCGATGCCACGCTGACCTTCCCGCAGACATTGGTGCTGCGCTACGGCCGCTTTGAGCCCGCCGAACGTCGACAGCCGCAGGTGGTGGAGGACTACACCCGCTGGTTTCTGGCGCGGCTGCGGGCGGTGGAATCTGCCATGGCGCACGGCGAATACCTGTGCGCGGGCCGCTTCACGGCGGCGGATGTGGCGGTGGGGTATGCGCTGCTGCTGGCGCAGTACCTGGGGCTGGTGCCGCAGTTTGGCCCGGCCACGCAACTTTACTGGCACCGGCTGCAGCAGCGGCCCGCGTACCAGCGGGCCATGGCGGTGCAGTCAGAAGCGGCTGAGGATCAGGATGTTCCCTTGACGCCGGCATCAGACACGCGGCCTTGAACGGGCGCGCGTCCGAGCGCTCGGCGTTCACTCCCTCAAGACGCGTTCTTACCGCCGCCCATCGTGCCCTGCAGCACAGCGATCAGGTGCTCTTTGGCCTCGGCCAGCTGTGCCTTGTCGGTATCGTGCACCTTGCGGAAGAACGCAGCGCATTCGGCGGAGCCGGCCGCTTCGGCGTCTTTGATGTACTGGTCGTAGGCCAGCAGGGCCTGGGCCTTGTTCTGCATCAGCGTGATCCAGTCGTACGCTAGGTTGCTCAGGGGATGAGGATCACTGGATTTCTCTGGCATGGTTTTGCTCCCGGTAGGGGCTGCACCGGCACAGCCCCGGGTGAAAAAAATATGCGGCAGCACCGCAGCAGTGGCTGCAGGAATGTCCTGGCTCAAGAAGCGTCTGCACGCATCCTCGTGCGGTGTGCCTCTGCAGGCCCGGGCCGTCCGCTGCGCAAGCAACCCTCGCGGCAGCTAGGGCTACGCGGCGCAATGCGCTTAGCGGTGCGTGATGACCCGCATCGCACACCTTGAGCTTGATGCGTGCACAGGCTCCTTAGCGGCCGTCGCGGTCCGAATCGCCCGGAATGGCGCGCTCGGCAGCGTTGCTCACGCGTTGCCACGCGTCGCGCGAGGCGTGCTTGGCGTTTTCCCATTCCAATGAAGAGCGCCCACGGGCCGTGCCCCAATCCCGGCTCAACTCGGGCTCTACGTCATCGAACGAGCGGTTGGGATAGCGCGAGTACGAATCCAGGCCATAGCGGTAGGCTGGCTGGTAGTCGTCGTAAGTGGCGCCCGTGTTGGCATAGGGGCGCGATGTGTAGTTCTCGCGCCAGTAGGCGTCTTCGGCTGCGGGGTCCACCTTGACATTGCGGCCCATCACCGCCCCTGCCACAGCACCTACCGCGGCGCCGATGGCCGCGCCCACGGGGCCCGTCACACCGCCCGCCAGGGCGCCAGCCGTGGCACCACCGGCCACGCCGCCCACTGCGCCGCCGAGCACGGCGCCGGTGCCCGTCTTTGTTTCGGGCTCCATGTTGCTGGAGTGGGTCATTGCATCGTTGCGATCGCTCATGGTGGTTCCTTTCGGGATATGCAGGCTACGCAGCTGAAGGCTGCGCGGTGCCGGCGGGTTGGAAAGGTTTCACCGTAAAGCCGTGGCGGCCGCGCGGGCCGCCGCAAGTTCCCAAATGCATGAAGGCGCAGGACTACACCGATGGGTCCGCAAGGCGGCATCGGTGAAGCGGCATTGCAAAAAGCGCACTGCCTTCTCGCGCTGATGGAGAACCGCGCGCTGCTAGCAGCCCAGCAGCGCCGGCAGCTCGGCCATGCTGCGGAAAACGTGCGACGCGCCTGCAGCCCGCAGTGCGCCGCCGTCGTCCAACGGTGCATAGGCGAACACCGTGGCGCCAGCGGCCACGCCAGCCGTCACGCCCGTCACCGTATCTTCCACCACGGCACAGCGGGTGGGGAGTGCTTGCAGCGCGGCGGCGGCGGCCAAGTACACATCGGGCGCGGGCTTGGTGGCGGGCATTTCGTGGCCGCTGAAAACACGGCCGTCAAAGAAGGGGGCCAGGCCCACCTTGGCCAACTGCATTTCGACCTTGAACCGGTCGGCACCTGAGGCACAGGCGATGCGCCCGCCGTGGTGTGCATGCACGCGCTCGATGGTGGGATGGATGTGGTCGATGGCCGTGAGGCGCTCGGCCAGCGCGGTGTTGCGCCGGGCGTAGAAAGCATTCATCCACGCGTCGGTGAGCGGGCGGCCGGTGTGGGCCTCGATCCGGGCCGCCTCGCTGCGCACCATCTTGCCCACGAAGAGGCGCATGCATTCGTCGGCGGTCAGCGCCCAGCCGGCTTCTTCGAGCATGTCGCGCAGCACGCCGTTGGTAATGGGCTCGCTGTCCACCAACACACCGTCGCAGTCAAACAAGATTGCTTCAAATTTCATAGCTTATTGCGTTTGTCTAGCAAGCGCTAGGAAGGTCCTGCATAAGCCTCGCGAGTCCGAGGTAGTGCGGATCGGGATGGGCCGCAAGGCGTCTTTTCTTGCCAATAGCCCGGCTATGGGCAAGAAAAGCAACGCAGCGGACCGCCCGAGGCCGTGCTAGCACGGACCGCAGGGAGTCATGCAGGACGTTCCCAGGGGTCGATTTCATCTAAAACTACGGCGTCAGGTCGCCATCCACGTAGAACCAGCGCCCGCCCTCGCGCACAAAGCGGCTGGTCTCTTCCAGCCGCACGGCGCGGCCACCCACGCGGTAGCGTGCGACGAAGGTCACCTCGGCCCGGTCGGCACCCGTGGTGCGGTGGCTGCGCACCGTCAGGCCCAGCCATTTGGCGCCCGCATCGAACTCCAGCGCGGCGGGGCGGGTGGTGGAATGCCAGGTGGCCTGCAGGTACTCGGCCCGCTCGGCCACAAACGCCGTGTAGCGCGATCGCATGAGGCTTTCGGCATCCGGTGCGGGCGTGGCGTCCCAGTGGTCCAGGTAACGGCCGCAGCAGTCGGCGTAGGCCAGGGCCTTTTGGCGCGCGTTGAGCCGGCCGCAGGGGCAGGGAGCGATGCTGTTCATGGGCAGATGCAGTGAGGACCCGCGCAAGACTCACGCGCAATCATTGATCGAGACTCGCGCGGCTCAGCGCCAGTGCACCCGTGGAACTGGCTTTGCCAGGCCACAGGGTGCATCCCCCTCCCGCACAGCGAGAGAGAGGGAAGGCGCCAAAGGCGACTCAGGGGGTGCTTCATTTCAAGACGCCGAAGACCTTGCGGACGATGGCACTGCCTGCACCTGCGGGGTTCTGGCGGATGCGCCGCTCTTCCTCCCCGATCATGAAATACAGGCCATCCAGCGTCTTGCCGGTGACGTACTGGCCCAGGTCGGCATCTTCGGGGCGCAACAGGCCGAAGCTGGCGGCCTTGCCGGCGAAGGCGTTGTACTTCTGCGCCAGGCCAACCTTTTCGATGGACTGGTGCACCACGGGCCGGAAGCGCTCAGACAGCGGCGCGCGCGTCTTCTCGGCAAAGAACGCGGTGACCGAGGTGCTGCCGCCTGTGAGGATGTTCTTGGCATCCACCACCGTCATGTTCTGCACGGCACGCACCAACAGGTCCTTGCCCAGGGGCACGGCGGCTTCCGCGGCGCGGTTGATAGCGGTGACGAGTTCGTCCACGCGCCGCCCCTGCCCCAGCGACTTCATGACCTTGGCGGCATCGTCCAGATAGCCCGGCAGGCCGATGCGCACCTGGGGGTTGCCCAGGAAGCCGTCCGGCCGCCCCAGCAGCGCCACCGCCACCTGGGCGCCCTGCCCCAGCGCCGCCTTGACGCCGCTTGCGGCATCGGCCCTCGACAGGTCCGCCAGCGACAGGGCCTGGGCCGGCCGGGGGATGGCCGCCAGCAGGGGCAGCAGCAGCGCGCTGGCAAGCGTTCCCGCGGTGGCATGGTGGAACTGGCGGCGTTGCATGAGGGGTATCAGTCTCTCGGTAGGGGGTTTCGGACCGTGGCAAGCAGCGCGGCCAGGATGGCCGCCACCGCGGAGGCGGGGGCGCTATTTTCGCCCACGCGCGCAGGCCGGCGCCGCTGATTACCATCGTGCCCGCAGCCCATACAGAACAGAAGGAGTCGAGCGATGTGGACAACCAGCGTGCCGTGGTGGGAGTTCGTTGTGCGGGGAGCGGTGGTCTACGTTTTCCTGCTGGTCTTTTTGCGCCTGACAGGCAAGCGCCAGACGGGCCAGTTCGCGCCGTTCGACCTGGTGCTGCTGCTCATCCTGTCGAATGCGGTGCAGAACTCGATGAACGCGGGCGACAACTCGCTCATCGGCGGCCTCATCTCGGCGACCACGCTGATCATCTGCCACGTGGCGCTGGCCTGGCTCACCTTCCGCTTCCCCCGCGTGGAGCGGCTGGTGGATGGCAGGCCGCAGGTGCTGGTGCAGGACGGTCAGCTGGACAGTGCGCTCATGCGCCAGGAGCTGCTGTCCACCAGCGACCTGCAGGCCGCGCTGCGGGCCGGTGGATGCCTGGAGCTGCACGAGGTGGAACGCGCGACCATCGAGACGAACGGCCAGATCACGGTGGTGCTGAAGCGGCGCGAGAGCGCCCGCTGAATAGCAGGCAGCGTTCCCGGCCCCTCACCCCCGCGCCGGGAACACCGGCCACTGGTCCACGATGCGCCCCCGCTCGTACACCGCGATGTCGCCAAACTGCTGCAGCACGGCCTCGCTCTGGCGGGGGCGGAAGAACACCATGTCGTCCGGCCGCAGGGCCTGCGTGCCGGAGCCGATCAGCAGCTGCTGGTTGGACGACAGCCCCATGAGCACGCTGGTGGAAAGCCCCGGCGGCGACACCGGGTCCGCCAGCCAGTGGCCGCCGTGGATGAAATGCGCGGTGCGGTGGTTGATGTCCCACGCGCGCGCCAGCCGGCCCAGCGCGCCCACACCCTCGGGCGCGGCGAAATCACTGACCTTGAGCACCGGCGTGGCGATCCATGTGGCGGGCTCCAGGTCGGCCAAAAGGGGGGTGTCAAAGTCGGATGGCAGCACCATGGCCGAGCCCACGGCCACTTCGTTGGCGGCACCGCTGCCGTCGTGCAGGCGGAAGGTGGGCGAGCCGGCCGTGTTGAAGGTGAGCGGCCCGGCCTGCGGCATCAAAGGGCTGCCGCGCAGCACGTCCACCAAGCGCTGGTAGGTGGCCAGCGCCTCGCGGTGGGCCCGCTCGCGCGCGCCGGCGATGTCCGGGATCTTCTGCGTGTGCGCGTCGTAGCCCATGAAGCCCGCGAAGCGCAGCAGCGGCTCCTCCCGCACCATCTGCAGCATGGAACGCAGCGTTTCTTCGTCGGCCACGCCGCCGCGGTGCAGGCCCACGTCGATCTCTATGTTGATGCGCAAGGGCTGGCCGCGCCCGCGTGCCAAGTCGCGGTACTGCGCCAGGCGATGCGGGCTGTCCACCAGCCACTGCAGCTGGCGTGTGGGATCAAAACCGGACGCGGGCGGTGCGGCCAGAAAGGCCGCTGCCGCCGCTGCTGGCAGGGGCTTGCCCAGCAGCACGTCGGTCTGGGGACGTTCCCGGGCGACCAGCGAGAGATAAGGCAGGCTGAACACCATCTGGCGCGCGCCCGGTGCGGCGGCACCGACCTCGTCCAGCAAGCGCAAGCTGGGCAGGGACTTGTTGACCAGCCGCAGCGCGAGCCGGTGGTCTTGCGCATGCGCCTGCACTTTGGCCGCGTTGGCGCGCAGCCGGGCCCGGTCCACCACCAGCGTGGGCTGGGCGGCCAGGCCAGCGGCCTTCAGTGCCCGGGCGATGGCTGCGAACTCGCCGGCATGGGGCGCGCCCTGGTCGGCCGGGCGCGCCGCCAGCAGCGCGGCGCCCGATGCCGCGAACGCCCCCGCCGCCACCACGCGGCGGCGGTTGAGTCCTTGCCGTTGTTTCATCCTGCACTCCCTCAGGTGATGCCGAACAGCGACCGCAGGTGGGCATTGAGCATGCGCCCCTGCGGATCGAACGACTGGCGCAGCGCCAGAAAATCGCGCCAGCGCGGATACAGCGGCGCCAGCGCGGGCGCCGCCAACGGGTGCATCTTGCCCCAATGCGGGCGTCCGCCGTGGGCCTGGCAGATGCGGGCGCCAATCTGCACGAGGTAGTCATACGACTCGCCCGCCGCGGCGTGCAGCGCAATGGAGCAGCTGTCGCGGCCATGGAAGGGGCTAAGCCACGCGATGTCGCCGCGCACCCAACGGAACTCGATGGGGTAGAAGGCCTCGTTGTGCTGGTGGATGGCGTCGATCACCTGGCGCAGGCAGGCGATGCCGTTCTCGGCCGGCACATGCCACTCCGTCTCGTTGAAGCGCGACGAGCGCACGGTGGAGAGCAAGCGGTGGGCGCGCTCGCGGGCTTCTTCCGTCTGCTGCGGGTCGATGAAGCGTTGCGCGGCCCAGGTGCGCAGCGCTGGAAAGCGGCCCAGCCAGTCGCGCAGGCGGCGCAGGTCGGCCAGCATGGTGTCCTCGGCGGAGCTGGGCAGCAGCATGTCATTGCCCTCGTACACCTCGTGCATCACGCCGGCCGCGTAGCCGGTGAAAGGCAGCACAAACATCTCGAAATGCCGGTGCTTGGCAGCCAGGGCCGGCGCGTCGCGCAGCAGGTCGTCGATGGGCTGCAGCCACACCTTGCGCCGCAGGTTGAATGCGGGCACCACGCGCAGCGTGAGCTGCGACACCACACCCAGGCTGCCCAGCGAGACGCGGACGGCAGCCAGCGCATCCGCATCGCGCGGGCCGGCCAGCTCCACCACCTGCCCGTCGGGCCGAACGAGCCGTGCGCCCACCACGCCATCGTGCACGGCGGGTAGTTGGGCCCCCGTGCCGTGCGTGCCGGTGGCAATGGCGCCGGCCAGGGTTTGCGCATCGATATCCGGCAGGTTGGGCAGCGCCAGGCCCTCGGCATCCAGCGCACGGGCCAGCGTGCCCAGGCGCGTGCCGGCGTGCACGGTGGCGGTCATCGCGGCCTTGTCGATGCGCACGATGCCGGAGAGCTTGTCCAGCGACACCAGGGTGCCCGGCGTAGGCACCAGCGCGGTAAACGAGTGCCCTGCCCCCGCCACCCGGACCTCGCCGCTGGAGCGCTTCAAAAGCGCGGCCAGCTCGGCCTCGCTGGCGGGTATGGGACGCGCGCTGGGCTGCGCGCGCTGCACGCCCGACCAGTTCTGCCAGGGCGGGGGCGAGGCGACCGCTGGCGGGGCACTGGTGGCAGATGCGCCTTGCGCGCTGGCGGCGCCCATCATCAGCGGCTGGGCCAGCAGCCCCGCGACCACGGCGGATGCGCTCGTAGCCACTGCGCGGCGGCGGGTAACGGTGGCAGGAGTGGGGTGGTGGGCTGGCATGGTCATTCACTGGCCTCGGATCACAAAGTCGATGAGTTGGCGCAGCTCGGCATCGCTGCAGTCGGTGCACAGGCCCATGGCGGGCATGGCGTTGAGTCCGTCGCGAACATGGGCGAGCAGCACCCCCTCGCCCTGCGCCACGCGCTGCTTCCAGGCAGGCTCAAAACCTACCAGCGGTGCGCCGCTGCGCACGCCGTGGCACAGCAGGCACGAGCGCTCGTACTTGGCGGCCAGCTGCGCGTCTTGCGGGCGCCTGGCCTCGGCCGCGCGCACGTCGGAATCGGTAGCTGCAGAGGGAGTTCCGGCGTTGCAGCCGGCCAGGGCCAAGGCCAGCGCAGCGCAACAGGCCAGGAGGGAACGGGAAAGCATCGGCATGGTCAGCGAAGGACTTGCGGTGCCGTTCATGGGCGCTGGCTGGGCGGTTTGGACGCCTCGGCGGCCTGCGCAGCGCCTTCCACGCCCACGCCGCGCACCGAGGTGGCGTCGGCCGCGCGGGCTTCGCAACCAGACGGCACCTCGGCCACCCGGGTGAAGATTTCGGTCTCGCCATTCACTTCGCTGCCCACGTAGGCGCGCATGTGCAGGTAGCCGCCCTTGAGGCGCAGCTTGGCGCTGTAGAACTTGCGCTTGCGGGTGTCAAAGGCCCAGCCTTCGGACCAGGCCGTGCCGTCAAACTTGGAGGCTTCGAACACCTTGCGGTTGCAGTCCAGCGCGGACTTGCGCGTGGGGTTGTTCACCTCCGCATCCCACACCACCACGCCGCACAGCGCAGTAGGCGGCGCGTTCTTGAACAGCGGGCAACGCTTGAGCTGCACGATGCCGTCGCCCTCTGCCGTCTTCCAGTAGCCCACAAATTCGTCGGCGCCGTCTTGCGCCCATGCAGGGCCCGCCATGCCTGCCGCCGCGAGCATGGCGGCGGTGCACCAGGATTTCAGGTTGGGTTTCATAGGTTTTGTCTTCTCGTCGTTGTCGCTTGTCCACGTTCACATCCAGCGCAGTGCCTTCACCAGGGTGGCGCTGAGCCATTGCCGCAACCCGGTGTAGGGCGCAAAGAAAAGGCGCACCACCGTGAACGGCCCGGCGGCCAGGCAGGCGCGCTCATGCGAAAACGCCTTGAAGCCGTAGAGGCCATGCGCGTTGCCGATGCCCGACTGGTTGACCCCGCCAAACGGCAGCCCGCCGTGCGCGTACTGCTGCACGCAGTGGTTGAGGCAGATGCCGCCCGAGCTGGTCTGCCCCGTGACGCGCGCCTGCGTGGGCCGGTGGCGGCTGAAGAGGTACAGCGCCAGCGGCTTGGGTTGGGCGTTGATGCGGTCGATGACGTCCTGCAGTTCGTCATACGGCTCGATGGGTAGCACGGGGCCAAAGATCTCTTCGCCGCTGATGCGCGCGTCGGCGGGCACATTGCCCAGCAGCGTGGGGGCCACATAGCGTTCGTCCGCGTGGTGCGCGCCACCCGCAAGCAAGGTGGCGCCGCGCGCCAGCGCGTCGTCGATCAGCGCGCCCAGGCGCTCCGCATGGCGGCGCGTGACCATGCGCGCCAGGTCGGGACTGGCCCGCACGGCCGCGTCGGTGGCGCCGTAGCGCTCGGCCAGGATCTGCTGGCACAGCTGCACAAAGCGGGCCTGCACGCTGCGGTGCACGTACACATGGTCGGGCGCCACGCAGGTCTGCCCGCCGTTCGTGAACTTGCCCCACAGCACCAGCTCGGCCGCGCGGCGCAGGTCGGCGGACGCGTCCACGATCACCGGCGACTTGCCACCCAGTTCGAGCGTGACGGAAGTGAGGTGCTGCGCGGCGGCAGCCATCACGATCTTGCCCACGGCGGGCGAGCCGGTGAAGAACACGTGGTCGAACGGCAGCGCCAGCAGGTGCTGCGCGGTGGCCACGCCGCCGGGCACCAGCGCCACCTCGGCGGGGTCGAACAGCACGGCCATCAGCTCGGCCACCACGGCGTTGACGTGGGGCGTGAACTCCGAGGGCTTGAGGATCACCGCATTGCCCGCCGCAAGGGCCGACACCAGCGGCCCCAGCAAGGTGTTCACCGGGTAGTTCCACGGGCCGATGATGAGGCAGCGCCCGCGCGGCTGGTACAGCACCCGGGCGCGCGTGCCCAGCGTGGTGAGCGTGGGCCGCACGCGGCGCGGCTTCATCCAGCCCGCCAGGTGTGCAATGGCATGGCGCGCCTCGTCCACCACGGGCAGCAGCTCGGTCAGGTCCACCTCCAGCGGGGGCTTGCGCAGGTCGGCGGCAAAGGCGGCGTACAGCGCCTCGCGCCGCTCCAGCAGTGCGTCGCGCAGCCGCTGGAGCTTGGCCACGCGCTCGCGCGCGGTGGAGCTGCGCAGGGCCAGCGCGGTGGTGGCTTGGCTGTCAAACAGGCGCTGGAGCACCTGCGGGCCGGTGTCCTCGACGGGCATCGTTGTGGTCATGGCCGAGGCTTTCACGCGGCGGGCCGCGCGGTGGCGGGCAAAGGAGGCACCTCGCTGCGCAGGATGCGCGTGGTCCAGCGCTTGGGCAGCAGCAGCGACAGCCGCACCAGCCACGCCATGCGCCAGGGGAAGAGGTAGTCCAGCGGCTCGCGGCGCAGCGCGCCCAGCATGTGCTCCACCGCCTGCGCCTCCGACAGGGCCATGGGCGCGGGCATGCCATCGCCCGCCACGGCCTCGGTGGTCACAAAGCCGGGGTAGAGGGACACGAAGCGGATGCCCAGCGGCCCGAACTCGACCCGGCAGGTGTCGATGAGCAGCCTGAGCGCGCCCTTGGCCGCAGAGTACGGCCCCTGCAGCGGCACGCCCAGCCAGCCCGCGAGGGAGTTGGTCTGCGCCACCAGCCCGCCACCCTGGCGCACCATCTGGTGCAGCACGGGAAAGAGCACATTCACTGCCACGTCGTAGTTCGAGCGCATGTAGGCCGTGACTTCTCGCGCCTCCATGGCGCGCATGTCCAGCGCGGGTGCACCCCCGGCGTTGAGCAGCACCAGGTCGATGCGGCCGAGCTGCTGCACTGCGTGCTGCACCAGCTGCTCTGCCGCGGCGGGGTCTTGCGCGTCGGCGGCGATGGCCAGGCACCGGCCGCCGGCCTGCGCGATCTCGGCCGCAAGGTTGTCGAGCTTGTCCTTGCGCCGAGCGGTGGCCACCACGTGCGCCCCTTCGGCCGCCAGGCGCAGCGCGAGCGCGCGGCCCATGCCCGATGACGCGCCCACGATGAGCACCACTTGGTTCTTGAAATCCATGGTTCAGGGTCCTTGGGAGATGCGCACGCCCCCACGCCGGGGCGCGCCAGGCATGCGCAGGTGGAACAGACGTCGGAGGACTAGCGGAGCGCCGGAGGCGGCGAAACGGCCTTCAGGGCAACGCCCCTGCGGCGGGCGCGGCGTACCGCACGCGCCCCAACACCACGAGCACGCCTGCAGCGAGGGCAAACCCGGCGCTGAGCAACGGCACGGCGCTGGCGTTCTCGCCCTTTACGATGAACGACGCCATGAGCGGCCCGAACGCGCTGCCCAGAAGCTGGGCAGCAGGCACCAGGCTGGCGAGACGCCCGCTCGCGTCGGCACGGAAGGCCAGCCCGATCTGGAACGGCAGCATGAAGAGCCACACAAAGCCGAACAGCAGGCAGGCCAGTGCGAAGTCCCGCGTGCTGCCGCCGGGCAGTTCGTAGACGGTGCCGGTGACCGCGGCCAGCGCCAGCGAACACGCCGCCAGCGTGGGCACCACGGGCAGGCGGCGGACCGCAAAGGTGGCCACGCTGCCGGCCACCACTTGCGTCGCCAGCACGGCGGCAATCAGAGTCTGCGCACCGCGACCGTCAAACCCGGCGACCTTGCCCAGGGGCTCCAGGTATGCCCAGAACGAACCCAGCGTGGCCAGCTGCAGAAACGCCACGGCCAGGGGCTGTGCCGTGCGCACCGACCAGCGGAACCCCGACACCGCAGGCGGCGCCAGCGCAGCCAGGCGCGAGGGCTGCGCGAACGCCAGCAGGCAGCACGACAGTGCCAGCATGCCCAGGGCCGTGAAAGCCCCCTGCCAGCCCCACCGCGGGATGATGGCGTTGGCCAGCAACAGGCCGACGAGCGCCTGGGCCAGCGTCTGGAGCACAAAGAAGATGCCGCCCACGCGCGCCGGGTTGGCCGTGCGCACGATGACGCCGGTGGTGCCCCACACCAGCACGCCTTCGGCCAGCCCCGCCGCCGCGCGCACCGCCGTCATGGCGCCATCGCCCGTGGCCCGCAGCGTGAGCCCGTCCAGGCCCGCTGCCGTCAGCGCGGCGGCGATGGTGATCCAGCGCAACTGGCCCACGGGCAGCAGCGCGTCGCCCAGCACCACGCCCAGACCCAGCAGGATGATCTCGGCCATGGCCACGATGCCCACGCCCTCCAGGCTGACCTGGTGCGCCTCCACCAGTTCGCCCAGCACAATGGGCTGGATGCCCACCATGAGGACGGCGATGGTGCCGATGGCCAGCGCGGCGACCACCTGCGGTGCGGGGATAGATTCGGTGTGGTGCGTACTCATGGGATCCCTCGTTGTGTGAGATGGGTCGCTCAGTAGCCCTTGCTTTCCTCGGGCAGCAGCCCCTGCTGCAGCCGGGCCGCCGCGCGCTGCTGGTCTTTGCCCAGCCGCCGGTTGGCCACCAGGCGCACGATCCACGGCAAGGCCCGCACGCGCCCGCCGCCCGCCACGGCCAGCACATAGGCCTTGGCACATTTTTCGAACAACTCGGCATTGAGCGCAAGGCGCATGGCAGTCATGCCCAGGCAGAGGGGGCGCCCGGCCACCAGCGCCACATTGCCGCGGCCGTGCAGCGCAGCCGCCGCCGTGCCGCCCGGACGCATCGGGCCCAGATGGCGCGCCTGTTCATCAAACACCTGGGGCATGGCACCGCCAAAGTCCGCCAGGCAGGGGCCGAACGCGCCGCCACCCCAGGCCACGGCCCCCACATCGTCGCGCTGTGCATAGGCCGCGGCATGCACCTCGGCTTGCGCCGGGACGCCGCGCAATGGCAGGCGCTGTGGCGCCGCGTCGGTGGCGCGGCCGAACCACATGGCATCGCTGCCGGGAATGCGCAGCGAGAGGCTGGCGCCCTCGCCCCGCAGCAGTTGCTTGGCCTGCAGGCGGTCGCGCAGGGCGGACCATTCGGTGCGCAGTTGGTCTTCGGTGCTCATGGGGTCACACCAGCTTGAAGACGTCTTCAAAACGATTGAGCGCATCGTCGATCACGGCGTCGGTGTCGGCCAGGCTCGTGTAGATGCGGCTGCCGGCCAGCGTGATGAGGCCGTGGGCGGTGTAGGCCGCGCCCATCTCTTCCATCATGTGCTTGCGGCGCTTGGCTTCGTCCTTCACCTTGAAGAGCTTCCACAGGCTGCTGGTGTCCAGCAGCAACACGCCCGAGGTCTGCAGGTGCACGATGGAGCCCAGGTTGTAGGTCACGTACGGCAGGCCCAGGCGGTTGATGATGCCTTCGAGCCCCTGGCGCAAGCGGTCGCCCGCACGGCCGGCCACGCCCGCGGCATCGGTGCGCTGCGCTTCCAGCAGCGCGTAGTAGCCCGCCACGCACGACAGCGGGTTGGCCGAGAGCGTGCCGCCCACGAACGCTCGCTTGGTGGTGGCACCGATGCCACCCACCAGCATCATCATGATGTCCTTGCGGCCACCGATGGCACCGGCCATGGGGTAGCCGCCGGTGAGGCACTTGCCCAGCACGGTGAGGTCGGGCTTGACGCCGAAGTAGGCCTGCGCGCCGCCCATGCCGATGCGAAAGCCCGTCACCACCTCATCAAAGATCAGCAGCGCACCGAATTCGTCGCACAGCGCCCGCACCTGGCGGTTGTAGTCGGGGTGCACGGGGCGGGTGCCGCTCTCGGGACCCAGGGGTTCCACCAGCACGGCTGCGGTGCCGCCGCGCAGGCGGTTCCACCGCAGCTGCCTGCGCAGGGCGTCCAGGTCGTTGGGGTTGCATTCCTGCGTGTTGCCAGTGGCCCCGCGCGGGATGCCCACGGCCTCCATGCGGCCGGTTTTCGGCAGGCGCATGCCGTAGACCAGCTGGTCGCTCCAGCCGTGGTAGGCGCCGCCCACCTTGATGATGCGTTTCTTGCCGGTGTAGGCCCGCGCCAGGCGCACCGCGCCCATCACGGCCTCGGTGCCCGAGCCCAGCAGGCGCACCATGTCCACGCCGGGCATGCTCTGGCACACCAGCTCGGCGAGCTTGACCTCGTATTCGTGCAGCAGGCCGGTGACGGGGCCGCACGAATCCAGCACCTCGTTCACCTTCTGGCGCACGGCCGGGTGGTTGGAGCCCAGCAGCGTGGGGCCGCCCGCCTGCAGGAAGTCGATGTAGCGGTTGCCGTCCACGTCGGTCATGTGCGCGCCATCGGCCTGCGTGATGGCGAGCGGGAACGGGTGGTTGAAGGCCAGGTTGTGCTGCACGCCGCCAGGGATCACGGCCTTGGCGCGCTCAGACAAGCGTTTGGAGCCTTGGCAGCGCTCGTCGAAGTAGCGCATCACCTGCGGCATCTTGTCGGCGCGGATGGGGCGCATGGGCTGCTTCACCAGATCGGCAAAGCGGCGGTACAGATCGTCCACGTTGGGCCAGGCGGAGATGGCGGGGCGCGGAGTGGTGGCGGCGGCCGATGCCGCGGTGTGGATGGGGGCGAGGTTGCTCATGGTGCGAACGGAGTGCAAGGGTATGGAGATAGGAGATCAGGCGTGGAGGGCATCGGCGACCCGTTGCAGCGCGGCCTGCAGGTCGGGCTCGAGCCGGGCGCGATCGGCCATGGCCTGCAAGAGCTGCTGCTGGCACAGCGCTTCCAGGTCTTCCACCGCCTGCACGGCAGCCCAGGTGGTGGGGCCGCAGCACAGCACGCCGTGGTTGAACATGAGGTAGGCGTTGGTGTCCGCGCGCAGCGCGCGGGCCAGCCTGGACGACAGCCAGCCGCTGCCCGAGGGCGCATAGCCCACCACGGGAATGCTGCGCCCCAGCGTGGTCTGCATGTGGCCGGGCGGCACGGCCAGCGGCCGGCCCAGCAGCGCGCAGGCGCTGGCGACGGGCTGGTGGGTGTGGATGCTGGCGTTCGCGTCGGGCCGGGCGCGCAGCACCTTGGCGTGCAGGCCGCTTTCGACCGACGGGGCGCGTGCGCCAGCCACCTGCTGCAGGTCCGAAAGGCGCAGCACGCAGATGTCGTCGGCCACCATGGTGAGGTAGTCGGTAGCGGAAGGCGTGACGGCGATGTGCTCGGCGTCGATGCGCAGCGCGATGTTGCCGCCCGTGCCCGAGAAGTGGCCGCGGCGCGACAGCTCCTGGCACAGTTCGACCACGCTCTGGCGGATGCTCAAGGTGGCAGGGGTGTGGTTCATGCGGCGGCTCCTTGCGGGGCACTTGGTGCGTTAATGCGGTGATACAGCGGCGCCAGGCGCGTGCGCACTTCCTTGAAGGTTTCGAACTGGTCGCCATACAGGCGGCGCAGCGCGCTGCGGGGTTCGTACACGGCGCGCTCGCGTCGCAGGTGGGCCAGGTCGGCAAAGGCATAGGCACCCAGGCCCACGCCGGCGATGAAGGTGGCGCCGATGGCGTTGGTCTGGATGGGGCTCTGCAGCTGGCGCACGGGCTGGCCCGTGACGTCGGCAATGATCTGGCACCACACGTCCGACTGGGCGCCGCCGCCCACGGCGTTGATGGTGCCGGCGTCGCGCCCCAGCAGGCGCGCAAAGGGCTCCAGCATCCAGCGGGTGTTGAGCGCCACGCCCTCCAGAAACGCGCGGAAGATGTCTTCGCGCGTGTGCTCCAGCGACATGTTGAGCAGGCCGGCGCGCAGGCGCGGGTCGTCCACCGGCGTGCGCTCGCCGAGCAGCCAGGGCGTGTAGATCAGGCCCCGTGCGCCCGGCGGCACGCGCGCGGCAATGCGGTTGAGCACTTCATAGACGGCGGGATGTTCCTCGTCGCTCGCCAGTTCGTCCGGGTGGTAGAGGATGCGGTCGCGCAGGAACGACAGGTTGGCCCCGGCCGTGGACTGCAACGCCATGGCCAGGTAGCGGCCGTCCACGGCGCTGGGGATGGCGGCGATCTTGTGGCGCACGTCGGTCTTCATGAAGGGCACGTGCGCGCCCAGCCACGACGAGGTGCCCAGGTACAGGTGGCTTTCGAAGTCGGCCACGGCCGCGCCCACGGCTACGGCTGAGGTGTCCACAGCGCCAGCGACAACCACGGTTTTTGCGTCCAGCCCCAGCGCCTGCGCCACCTTGGGCAGCAAGGGACCCAGCACGTCGGTGGAATGCACGATCTCGGGCAGCTTGGCGGCATCCAGCCCCAGCAGTCGGATGAGGCCTGCGTCGTAGCGCACCCGGTGCGGATCGCGGTTGTCGGTGATCCAGGAGGTGACCGCGGAATCCTGCGTGGCGCAGAAGCGGCCAGACAGACGCAGGTTGAGGTAATCCAGCACGTTGAGGAACTTGTGCGTGCGCTCGTAGCGCGCGGGCTCCTCGTCGCGCAGGTAGGCCATGTGCCCTGCCGAGTCGCGCCCCGACAGCGAGGGCGCCCCTCCCGTGAGCCGCAGCCAGCGCCAGAGCTTGAGCGGCGCGTAGCCTTCGATGTTCGGACCCCGGCCGCGCACGCGGCGTGCGATGGCTGTCGCGCCGCGCGAATCCAGCCAGGTCAGTGCCGGGCCGATGGCATGGCCATCGCGGTCCACGCACACCGTGCCTTCGGTCTGGGTGGAGCAGCACACGGCCACCACACGCTCGCGCAGGCCGGGCTCCGCGCCCAGGATCTCCTGCGCGCTGTGGAGGAAGGCCTGCCACCAGTCTTCCGGGGCCTGCTCGGCCAGCGCGCCTTGCACCTGCAGGCGCACGGGGCGGAAAGCCCAGGCGTGCACGGTGCCGTCCAGGCCGACCAGGGCGCATTTGCAGCCCGAGGTGCCCAGGTCCACCGCCAGCACGAGGCGCGAGTCGATCATGGCCAAGTTCCTGTCAGAAGCTGCGCGAGACCGAGAGAACCACGCGGCTGTTGTCCGTAGCGCGGGGGCGGGTGCCGTCCATGGCGACATAGAGCTCGCGCACCCGGGTGCGGGTGGTCATCCATTCGGCGCCCCAGAGGAAGCCCCAGTGCTTGTGCGTGATGCCCACGGAATAGTCCGAGAAGTTCGCCTCCTTGAAGTTGGCGATGCGCTGATAGCCCGCGTGCAGGTGGAGCGTGGTGGTGGGGTTGAGCGCGTGCTTGTAGCCCACATCGAACAGCCAGCTGCCGCGCGAGTTGTGATCGCCGCGCGCGTAGCACGCCAGCGCGGGCGTGGGGTCAGCCATCAGTGAGAGCATGGTGCCGCACACGCCGCCGGTGTTGGCGCCGCGGTAGGTCTTGGAGATCACGTTCATCACCCGAGCCTCCAGGTTGCCGTAGCCGATCTCGGCCACGGCGAAGGCGCTGTGGTAGCGGGTGCTGCGCCAGTCTCCGGGCTCGCCGGTTTCCATGTTGAAGCTGTGGGGCGCCTGGAATTTCGCGCCCGGAAACAGCTCGGTGGCCAGCCCCAGGCCGTAGTGCCAGCCCTCGGGGTCGCCAAACCGGTAGCCGCCGGCCAGCGTGATGCCCAGGCCCGCGCCGTCCAGGAACTGCTTGCGGCTGACGGTGGCGAACTCGGCCAGGCCGACCAGGCCGCTTTCATGCGCCACCTGCACGCTGACCTTGGCGCCAGGGCGGTTGAACGAGTCGGACACACCCCGGCTGCGCTGGTCGGTGGTGAGCTTCACGTCGGTGGTCACGGCATAGCTGGCGGTTTCCTGCGCATGGGCCGGCAGGGTTGTGGTGGCGGCCAACGCGGCGGCAAGGGCTGCGGGAACAAGGCGGATCGGTGTCATGGTGGGCTCCTTGATGGGTAGGACGGAACGGGTGGGTGATGGCATCGCGGGCGGCAAACCGGGCGCGCAGTTCAGGAGCCGGGCTCGCACACGGGCTTGGGCGGCAGGACGGCCACGCGCTGGAGCTGCTCGGTCTGGCCCAGGACCTCCACCCCGACGAAGGCGCGGATGCGCAGCTCGTCCCCTTTGGCGCGCACGGCGCCCTTGTATTTCTTGTTCTCGCGCGGATCGAACACCCAGCCGTCGCGCCAGGCGTCGTCCGCATACCGGCCCAGCTGCGCGATGCGCACGTTGCAGGTGCTGGCGGGCGTGCCCGCGTCCTTGTCCCACACGATGGTTCCGCACAGCGCGGCCGGGGCATCGGCGCAGGGTGCAAAGCGGATCACCGCATCGCGCTCGGCCGTCATCCACAGGCCCTTGGCATCGTCAGGCCCGGCCGCCTGGGCCGCCGTCACCAGGGCAACGCCCACGAGGGCCAGCAAGCACGTCATCGAAGTCTTCATCGGGTGCGCCTTTCTTGAACCAGGACACAAATCAATTAAGTAGTTATGACTAGTTTATAGTGATGACTATCTTTTTGGACAAAAAAATTACCTGGGACAATCCCTGATGCCATCCCCAAGCCTCCAGATGCCCGCCACCCGACGCGCCCCGCCCTCCCTGGCCACCAAGAAGCAGCCCGCACAGCAGCGGGCTGCCGAGACTTATGAACGCATCCTGGAAGTGACGGCCCAGACGCTGGCCGACGTGGGCATCGAGCGGCTGTCCACCAACCTGGTGTGCGAGCGCGCGGGACTCACGCCGCCGGCGCTGTACCGCTACTTCCCCAACAAATACGCGCTGCTGTCCGAGCTGGGGCAGCGCCTGATGCAGGCGCAGAACGCGCGCGTCGACCGCTGGATCACGCTGGAGGTATTTGCAGGGGGTGTGGAGAGCCTGGAGCGCGCGCTGGAGGGGCTGATCCTGGACACCTACGAAGCCACGGTACAGACCGTGGGTGGGGTGTGGATCATGCGGGCGCTGCGCGCGGTGCCCGCGCTGCAGGAGGTGCGGCTGGCATCGCACGCCGCCGTCACGCAGGAACAGGCGCGCCTGCTCGCCCAGGCGCTGCCCGACGCCGACGCCGCCGAGCTGCAGCTGGTCAGCCGCATCGTGGTGGAGCTGATCTATGCGACGGTGGAGCTGATCTTTGACGAGCCGTTGGACGTGAAGGCGGTTGCGCGCACCGTGGCGGGCATGGTGGCCAGCCACCTGACGCGGGTACAGCCTGGCGCTGAGGTGGCCGCGGAGGCCAAACGCCCGCGTGCTGCACGCGCAGTGGCGCGCAAAACGCCCGGCGCGGCTTGATCCTCGTGCCCAGCAGCCGGGAGCGCTCGGCGCGACCGGGCCGCCTCATTGGGCATAAAAACAGCTCCTAGCGCTTGTCCATCAAGCGCAAGTAGCTATTGTTAATGTAGCAATTTGACACGGAATGCCGCGCGGATGAACCTCACGCCAGCGCGCGCTGGATGATGATCTTCTGCACGTCGCTCGTGCCCTCATAGATCTGGCACACGCGCACGTCGCGGTAGATGCGCTCCACCGGGAAGTCGTTCACCACGCCGTAGCCGCCCAGCGTCTGAATGGCGGCGCTGCACACGCGCTCGGCCATCTCGCTGGCAAACAGCTTGGCCATGGCGGCTTCCTTCAAGCAGGGCTTGCCCGCATCACGCAATGCGGCGGCGTGCCAGATGAGTTGGCGCGCCGCCTCGATCTGCGTGGCGCATTCGGCCAGGCGAAAGCCCACGGCCTGGTGGTTGAAGATGGCAGTGCCGAAGCTCTCGCGCTCCTTGGAATACGCCAGTGCCGCGTCGAACGCGCTCCTCGCCATGCCCACGCTTTGCGCGGCAATGCCAATGCGCCCGCCTTCCAGCGCACCCAGCGCGATCTTGTAGCCCTCGCCTTCGGCGCCGATGAGGTTCTCGGCCGGGATGCGGCAGTTGTCGAAGTTGATCTGCGCGGTGTCGCTGCTGTGCTGGCCAAGCTTGTCTTCCAGCCGCGCCACCACGTAGCCCGGCGTGTTGGTGGGCACCAGAAAGGCGCTCATGCCCTTTTTGCCCGCACCCTTGTCCGTGACGGCAATGACGATGGCCACATGGCCGTTTTGGCCGCTAGTGATGAACTGTTTGACGCCGTTGATCACGTATTCACCGCCTTGCTTGACGGCCGTGGTGCGCAGTGCGGAGGCGTCCGAGCCCACATGCGGCTCGGTCAGGCAGAACGCGCCCAGCATCTCGCCACGCGCCAGCGGCGTGAGCCAGTCGCGCTTTTGCTGCGCGTTGCCATAGCGCATGAGGATGGCGTTGACGGGGCAGTTGGTCACGCTGATGGCGGTGCTGGTGCCGCCGTCACCGGCGGCGATTTCTTCAAGCACCAGCGCGAGCGTGACGTAGTCGAGGTTCGCCCCACCGAACTCCTCGGGCACGCAGATGCCGTAGGCGCCCAGCGCGGCCAGGCCCTGGTGGGCCTCCTTGGGGAAGTAGTGTTCCTTATCCCAGCGCGCAGCGTGGGGCCAGAGTTCGGTCTGCGCAAAGTCGCGCACCGCGTCGCGGATCATTTCCTGGTCTTGGGTCAGCAGCATGTTGTCTCCTTCAGGATCGTCGGGGCGGTTGGGCGCCCCAAGGTCGGCACCTGCCCGCAAGTCAACATGCAATTTTGCCCGCGTGCGCTGCTGGTCCGCCCTCGGGCCGCAGCCTACGTGCTCTTGCGTACCCCGCCGCCGGCAAGAGGATGCCGAGGCGCTACACCAGCGCGACTTTGCCGCTGGCCAGGTCGTACACCCCACCCACCGCGCGCACGGCACCGCTGCCCATGCGCCCGGCCAGGATCGGCTCGGCCGTGGTCAGCCGGGCGACGTTGAGGCGCACGTTCTGCTCGGTGGCCGCGTTCAGCAAGTTGGCGGGCTGGCGGCGCTGCGCAGCCTCGACGGCGGGGCGGATCGCGTTGACCAGGCTCGGCAGGTGGCCGGGCAGCTGGGTGCCCTCTTGCACCACCTTGATGGCGGCCGACACGGCGCCGCAGTTGCTGTGGCCCAGCACCAGGATGAGGGGCACTTGAAGGAACTGAATGGCGTATTCCATGCTGGCCAACGCGTCTTCGTTGACGAAGTTGCCCGCCAGGCGCACCACGAACAGGTCGCCCGGTCCCTGGTCAAACGCCAGCTCGGGCGCGATACGCGAATCCGCGCAGCTCAGGATGGCCGCGAACGGGCGCTGCCCGGTGGTACGGGCCACGCGCCCCACCGAGAAGTCGCGCTGCGTGGAGCGGCCTGCCACATAGCGTGCGTTGCCCTGCAC
Source organism: Acidovorax sp. (assembly GCF_022763525.1). GTDB lineage: Bacteria > Pseudomonadota > Gammaproteobacteria > Burkholderiales > Burkholderiaceae_C > Acidovorax. The sequence continues at coordinate 2,237 of NZ_JALEGG010000194.1, read as the reverse complement.
CAGCCGCGCCAGCGCGGCATCGGGGCCAATGCGGTTGTCGGGCAAAGGGGTGTCGGCCGCCAGCACGCGCGCGCTGGAAGCGAGGGCGGCCAGGGCTGCGGCCCCGCCCAGCAGGCGGCGGCGGGACGGCGCAGGCGCCGCAGGGGTGGAAAGGCAATTGCACATTTGAAACTCCCGGTGGGTTGCAGTGGCGAGCCCTCTCTTCGGCCCGCGCGCCGCCAGCCAGGATGGGGCTGACAGCGCAGCGCCATTCTGCGAGCCTGCTCCCCGGGGCGCCAGTCCAAATCTTGCATGGACCTGCTCCCGCCCAGAACCCGGCTACCAGTGCGTTGCGCGGCGGCCGTCGTAGTGCAGCAGGCGGCCCTTGTCGGCGGGCGTCACGCCAGCCACCGTGCTGCGCAGCCCGCGCACGCTGTCTTCCACCGTCAGTGGAGCCCCGCCGCCGCCCATGTCGGTCTGCACCCAGCCGGGGTCGATGGAGACCAGCGTGGCTTCGGGATAGCTGCGCTGCGCGGCGGCCACGGCCATGTTCAGCGCTGCCTTGCTGGTGCGGTACAGCCACGCATCGCTGCCCGGCACGCTGCCAATCTGCGACATGGATGAAGACAGGAACGCGAACACGCCTCCCGCGTCCGCCACCAGCGGTGCGACCTGGGGAATGGTCTGCATGGCGCCCAGCACATTGGTGTGCATGACGGCATCGAAGTCCTGCTGCGTGGGCGGCGTGCGTGCGTCAGGTCGGCGGATCACGCCCGCCACATACCAGGCGATGTCTATCTTTTCGCCATCCAGCTGCCAGGCCAGGCCGCTCACGCTGGCGGGGTTGGCCACGTCCACCGTCAGCGCTTCGGCGCCCAGCTCCTGCACGCGCTCGCGGCCCGCGCCGTCGCGCACGGTGGCGATCACGCGGCGGCCCACTTCGGTGTATTGGCGCACCAGTTCCAGGCCGATGCCTCGCGATGCGCCGATGATGAGGATGGTGTTCATTGTTAGTTGAATATAGACCCCGCGCTTCTGCAGCAAGCGCAAGAAGCTATAAAAACAGGAGCATTTCACACAGTGCAAGGCCCTAGCCGTGCACGGCGATGGGGGCGGATCGGCTGGGCCGGGACAGCCGCCCCTTCGGCATCACCGCAGTTACAGCACTTCCAGCGCCACCGCCGTCGCTTCGCCGCCGCCGATGCACAGCGTGGCCAGGCCCTTGGTCAAGCCGCGGGCCTTGAGGGCATACATCAGCGTGACCATGATGCGCGCGCCGCTGGCGCCGATGGGGTGGCCCAGGGCGCAGGCACCACCGTTCACGTTGACCTTGTCGTGCGAGAGGTTCAGCTCCTTCATCAGCGCCATGGGCACCACGGCAAAGGCTTCGTTGATCTCCCACAGCTGCACGTCGCCCACCTGCCAGCCGGCCTTGGCCAGTGCCTTTTGCGTGGCACCCAGCGGGGCGGTGGCAAACCACTCGGGCTCCTGTGCGTGCGTGGCGTGGCTCACGATGCGGGCCAGGGGTTTGCAGCCGAGCTTCTTGGCGGTGGACTCGCGCATCATCACCAGTGCGGCAGCGCCGTCGTTGATGCTGGAGCTCGACGCAGCGGTGATGGTGCCGTCCTTCTTGAACGCGGGCTTGAGCGTGGCGATCTTTTCGAGCTTGACCTTGCCGGGACCTTCGTCCACGGAGACGACGGACTCGCCCGCGCGGGTCTTGACAGCGACAGGCACGATCTCGGCCGCGAAGGCGCCGGACTCGGTGGCCGCCTTGGCGCGCTGCACGCTGGCGGTGGCAAAGGCGTCCTGCTGCTCGCGCGTGAACTGGTACTTGGCGGCGCAGTCTTCACCAAAGGTGCCCATGGAACGGCCGGGCTCGTAAGCGTCCTCCAGGCCGTCGAGCATCATGTGGTCGAAGATGCGGTCGTGGCCCAGCCGGTAGCCGCCACGGCCTTTTTGCAGCAGGTAGGGTGCGTTGGTCATGCTCTCCATGCCGCCGGCCACCATCACGTCGTGCGTGCCGGCCAGCAGCATGTCGTGCGCCATCATGGCGGCCTTCATGCCAGAGCCGCACATCTTGCTGAGGGTGACGGCGCCTGCCTCCTTGGGCAGGCCGCCCTTGAACGCGGCCTGCCGCGCGGGAGCCTGACCCTGGCCCGCCATCAGGCAGTTGCCAAACAGCACCTCGCCCACGGCATTGGGCGACACACCCGCGCGCTCGATTGCGGCCCGGATGGCAGCGCCGCCCAGGTCGT
>NZ_JALEGG010000193.1 GCF_022763525.1 Acidovorax sp. | reverse complement strand
GCGCAGGGGCAGATCAGCCCAGCCCTGGCTGGGTTGCCTGCAGTGGCAGCGGGCGGGCAGGGCGGGCTGCTGGATGTGGTGGCGGACACGGCGTTTGTCCGCAACCGCCGCATCTTCTTCTGTTACTCGGAACCCGCCGCTGCTGGCGCGCGCGGCAACAGCACGGCGCTGGCCAGCGCCATGTTGTCCGACGATGCACGCAGCCTGCAGGACGTCAAGGTGCTCTTCAGCCAGCGGCCCAAGGTGGAAAGCTCCCTGCATTTCGGGTGCCGCATCGTGCAGACGGCAGACGGCCATCTGTTTCTGGCCCTGGGTGAGCGCTACCACCGCAAGGACGACGCCCAGAAGCTCGACAACCACCACGGCAAGGTCATCCGCATCACGGTGGACGGGGCCGTGCCGCCGGACAACCCCTTCCGCAGCCAGGCCGGCGCCCTGCCCGAGATCTGGAGCTATGGCCACCGCAACCCCCAGGGCGCCACGCTGGGGCCGGACGGCAAGCTCTGGATGCACGAGCACGGGCCGCAAGGTGGCGATGAAATCAACCTGCCGGTGGCGGGCCGCAACTATGGCTGGCCTGTCATCACCTATGGCGAGAACTACGGCGGCGGCAAGATGGGCGAGGGAACCGCCAAGGCAGGCATGGAGCAGCCTCTGCACTACTGGGTGCCTTCCATCGCCCCGTCGGGAATGGTCTTCCTTACCAGTACCCGCTATGGCACCGCGTGGCAGGGCAGCCTTTTTGTGGGATCGCTCAAGTTTGGAACGCTGCACCGGCTGGAAGTGGCGGACGGGCGGGTGCAGCGGGAGGAAAAGCTCTTGCAAGGCAACGGCGAGCGCATCCGCGATGTGCGCCAGGGGCCGGATGGGCTGCTGTATCTGTTGACCGATAGCCCCCAGGGGCGGCTGCTGCGCCTGCAGCCGCAGTAGCGCCGCTGTCGCAGCCCTCGGAGTCTGCGCGGCAGAAGGGGCCACGCAAACTCCAAACGGAATTGATCTGGGTCATGATGGCCCGAAGATCTGCCCGCGGAATGCGCTTGCCCCGGGGTGGACCGGAGGCCGCCCGGGCGAATTCCGGTTTAGGCTGGCGTCATGCAACCCGCGCCCTCCCTGCCTTCTTCGACTGCTGCGTCCCCGATACCTTTCCTGGCCCCGAGCGAAGCCCCTGATGCGAGCGCGCCCAGGGTGGAGGAGGAGCCGCCCAGGTCCCAGCTCGCGCTTCGGCGGGTGGCTATCGACACCTGGCGCGAAAACGTGGCCTACCTGCACCGTGACTGTGCCGTTTACCGGGCCGAGGGCTTCCAGGCCCTGTCCAAGATCGAGGTGCGCGCCAACGGCCGGCGCATCCTGGCCACCGTGAATGTGGTGGATGACCGCACCATCGTGGACTGCCACGAACTGGGCCTGTCGGAAGATGCGTTCGCGCTGCTGGGTGTCGACAACGGCCACACGGTATCGGTAGCACAGGCCGAGCCGCCCGAGTCTATGGGCGCGCTGTTCCGCAAGATCGCCAGCGAGCGCCTCACGCGCGAAGACTTTGGCGCCATCGTGCGCGACATCGCCAACCACCGCTATTCCAAGATCGAACTCACGGCCTTTGTGGTGGCGTGCCACCAAAGCGAACTCGACCGCGAAGAGGTGTTCTTCCTGACCGACGCCATGGTGGCCAGCGGCACGCGCCTGGACTGGCACGAACCCCTGGTGGCGGACAAGCACTGCATCGGCGGCATCCCCGGCAACCGCACCACGATGCTGGTGGTGCCCATCGTGGCGGCGCACGGCATGCTGTGCCCCAAGACGTCCTCGCGCGCCATCACCTCGCCGGCCGGCACGGCGGACACCATGGAAGTGCTGGCCCAGGTGGAGCTGCCGCTCCCGCAGCTGGCGGGCATCGTGCGCGATCACCGCGGCTGCCTGGCCTGGGGCGGCACGGCCCACCTCTCGCCCGCCGACGATGTGCTCATCTCGGTGGAGCGGCCGCTGTCCATCGACTCGCCCGGTCAGATGGTGGCTTCCATCCTCTCGAAAAAGGTGGCGGCTGGCGCCACGCACCTGGTGCTCGACATCCCCATCGGCCCCACCGCCAAGGTGCGCTCCATGCCCGAGGCGCAGCGCCTGCGCCGCCTGTTCGAATACGTGGCCCGGCGCATGGGGCTGTCGCTGGACGTGGTGATCACCGATGGCCGCCAGCCCGTGGGCAACGGCGTAGGCCCGGTGCTGGAGGCGCGTGACGTGATGCGTGTCCTGCAGAACGACCCCCGCGCCCCCGACGACCTGCGCCAGAAAGCCCTGCGCCTCGCGGGGCGCCTGATCGAATGCGACCCCGACGTGCGCGGCGGCGACGGCTACGCCATTGCCCGCGACATCCTGGACTCCGGCAGGGCGCTGGCGCGCATGAACGCCATCATCGCGGCGCAGGGCAGCAAGGGGTTTGACCACAACCACCCGGCCCTGGGCGAACTCACGCTCGATGTGGTGGCGCCCGCCGCCGGCGTGGTGGCGGGCATCGACAACTACCAGATCGCCCGCGTGGCCCGGCTGGCGGGTGCACCCAAGGTTCCCAGCGCAGGAGTGGACCTGCTGCGCAAGCTGGGCGACACCGTGGAAGCGGGCGACTTGCTGTACCGCGTGCATGCCATGTACCCCGCCGACCTGGAGTTTGCCCGCCAGGCCTGTGCGCGGGACAGCGGCTACCGCCTGGGTACGGCCGCGCAGGTGCCCCGCGTTTTCGTGGAGTTTTGATGTGACGACCTCGCCAGCCTGCCCTGCCTGCCTTCTGTACTTTGACGACGAGGCCGCGCCCGCGCAGCGACTGGCGCAGGCCGCCACACTGCCGGCCTGGGCCATCGACCGCCACCGCTTTCCCGATGGGGAGCTCAAGCTGCGCCTCCCCGTGGATGCCGCGGGCCGCCTGCCGCCGCGTGCCGTGCTGCTGCGCAGCCTGCACCAGCCCAACGAAAAGCTGATTGAGCTGCTGCTGGCCGCCCGCACCGCGCGCGCACTGGGCGCAGAGCACCTCACGCTGGTGGCGCCGTACCTGGCCTACATGCGCCAGGACATGGCTTTCCAGCCGGGCGAGGCCGTGAGCCAGCAGGTGGTGGGCGGCTTCCTGGCGGGCCTGTTCGACGCCGTGGTCACGGTAGACCCGCACCTGCACCGCATCGACACGCTCGCTCAGGCCATTGCCGTGCCCCACGCCCTGGCGCTCAGCGGCGCGGAACCCCTGGCCGACCTGATCGCGCAGCGGCGCCCCGGCGCGCTGCTGGTGGGACCCGATGGCGAATCGGCCCAGTGGATCGCCCAGGCCGCTGCACGCCACGGCTTTGACCACGCCGTGTGCACCAAGGTGCGCCATGGCGACCGCGACGTGGCCATTGAACTGCCGCCCCTTGATGCCCAAGGCCGTGCCGTGGTGCTGCTGGACGACATGGCCAGCACGGGCCGCACGCTGGCGCTGGCGGCGCGGCTGCTGTGGCAGGCGGGCGCCGCATCGGTGGATGTGGCCGTGACCCACGCGCTGTTCGCGGGCGATGCGCTGCAGGCCTTGCGCGAGGCGGGCGTGGGCGAGGTGTGGAGCACCGACTGCATTCCCCACCCCAGCAACGCCGTGCCCATGGCCGGGCCGCTGGCGCGGGCGCTGCGACAATGCGGCGTTTCGTGCTGAGAATCCTCAACCATGCTGCTTGACGCCACAGAATCCCAACTCGTCCTGGTGGATTACCAGGAACGCCTGATGCCCGCCATCCACGAAGGCCCCGCCGTGCTGGCCAACGCCCGCCGCCTGGCCGAGATCGCCCGCATGCTGGACGTGCCCGTGTGGGGCACCGAGCAAAACCCCTCGCGCCTGGGCCCCAACGACGCCGCACTGCGCGCCGCCTGCCGCAAGACCCTGGCCAAGATGCACTTCAGCGCCGCCGAAGAAGGCCTGGGGGAATGGCTGCGCCCACCCGCCAAGCCCCAGCAGGGCGGCAACGCCCGCAGCCTGCCCAAGCATCTGCAAAAGCCGGCCCCGCTGGCGGCAGAGCGCGGCACCATCGTCATCGCAGGCTGCGAAGCCCACGTGTGCCTGCTGCAGACGGCGCTGGATCTGATCGACGACGAGCTCGAGGTGTGGGTGGTGACCGACGCCTGCGGCTCGCGCACCGAGCGCAACCGCGACGCCGCCTTCGACCGCCTGGCCGGCGCGGGCGCCGAGCTGGTGACCACTGAGATGGTGGCGTTTGAATGGCTGGGCAGCTGCGAGCACCCGGCGTTCAAAGATGTGCTGGGACTGATCAAGTAACCCTGGCCTGGGGTGTTTTATGGCTGCGGCGCTTGATGATCAAGCGCGAGCAGCTATAAATTATGTAGCTAATGGGCGGCTGCGCTGCCGCGCCGCCGCGCTTCAGGCGCCCTGCAGGTGCAGTGTGCGCGTGGCCACGGCAGCGGCCAAGTGCGCGTCGTGGGTCACCAGCATCAGCGCGGCGCCTGTCTCTTGCGTGGCGCTCAGCAGCGTCTCGATGGCCTCCTGCTGCGTGATCGGATCCAGCCGCGAGGTTGGCTCGTCGGCAAACAGCAGCGCGGGCTGGGCCGTCAGCACGCGAGCCAGGGCGATGCGCTGCAGCTCGCCGCCGGACACCTGCTCGGGCTTGCGTGCCAGCAAGTCCTCCGGCACCCGCAATTGCGCCAGACGGCGCTGCACGGTCTTCCAGTCGCAGCGGTGCAACCGCGCCGCATCGCGCAGCGACTGGGCCAGGCTGATGTGCGGAGCGAACGAGCCCACCGGATCCTGGTAGAGCTTTTGCAGGGCGTGCGGGCGCAGCCGCGCGCTGCGTTCCACCCGGCCGCTGTCGGGCGCCAGCAGGCCCAGCAGCACATTGCCCAGCGTGCTCTTGCCGGTGCCGCTCGGGCCTTGCACGGCAATGCGTTCGCCGCTGCGCACTTCCAGGTCCATGGGCGCAAACAGCTGCTGCGTGCCATAGGCTTTCGAGATGCCGCTGGCCTGCACCACCGGCTCGCCCACCGCAGGCTGCGCGAACGGCAGCCAGCGGGCCGGGTCGGCGCCAATCAGCTGGCGGGTGAAGGGGTGCGCTGGCGCGGCCATCACCTTGCCGATGTCGCCTTGCTCCACCGCCACCCCGTGGCGCAGCACGATGACCTGGCCACCCAGCGCGTGCGCCACCTGCAGGTCGTGGGTGATGGTGAGCAGGCAGCCGCCGGATGCCAGCACCCCGCGGAACAGCACCACCATGCGGTCGCGCCACTGCGCATCCAGGCCTTTGGTGGGCTCGTCCACCATCAGCACCGGGGCGCCGCCTGCCAGGGTGATGGCGGCCACGGCGCGCTGGGCCATGCCGCCCGAGAGCTGCCAGGGGTAGTGGTGGGCTGCGTCGCCCAGGCCCGCATCGCCAAGCACCTGGCGGGCCTGTGCGGCGGCGGCGCTGGCGGTGCGCCGATCCAAGAGGCGATAGACCTCAGCCAGCTGCGGTGCTACCCGCGCCAGCGGGTTGAGCGCCAGCGAGGGCTCCTGCGGCAGCAGGGCCAGCTTGCGACCCCACAGCGCGCGGCGGGCCGCAGCGTCGTCTGCGCGGGTGGCGATGCCGTCCAGCGTGATGCGGCCGGTGGCCCGCAGGCCAGGCGGCAGGTTGCCCATGATGGCCTGGGCCAGCAGCGACTTGCCGGCGCCGCTTTCGCCCACCAGGGTGAGGGCTTCGCCCGCGCGCAGCGCAAACGAGATGCCGCGCAGCAGGTGCTTGCCGCCGACCTGGATGCCCAGGTCTTCCACCGCCAGCAAGGTGTCGGATTTCAAAGGCGTGGTCATGCGGTCTCCCGGTCGGGGTTGAGCAGCATCATGGCGGCCACCAGCCACACCAGCAGGGCGGTGGGGGCGGCAATCAGCCACGGGGCTTCTTCATAAAAGGGCATGGCCTCGGTCATCATCAGGCCCAGCTCGGGCGTGGGCGGCTGCATGCCCACGCCCACAAAGCCCAAGGCGGCCAGCGCCAGCACGGCCTGCGACGTGGTGAAGGCCAGCAGCGTGCCCAGCGTGGGCGCCAGCGCGGGCAGCAGGTGGCGGCGCAGCACATAGCCGCGGCCAAAGCCCAGCAGGCGCGAGGCCTGCACGGCATCGCCCGCCAGCACGGGCCGCGCCACGGCGCGGCTCACGCGAAAGTACTCCACCCACAGCGCGGCCGACAGGCCTGCATACACCGCCCACAGCGCGCCCGGCGCCAGGGCCGCAAACAGCAACACCAGCAGCAGGCCGGGGATGGCCAGCACCGAATCCGCCAGCATGAGCAGCGCCCGTTCGGTGCGCCCACCGCGCCAGGCGGCCGCAATGCCCAGCAGCGTGCCCGGCACTGCGGCGCTGAGGGCTGCCAGCAACGCCAGGCCCAGCGACAGCCGCGCCGCATGCGCCAGCCGAGCCAGGGCCGAGCGGCCGAGTACATCGGTGCCCAGCCAGTGCTGCGCGCCGGGGGCGGCCAGCGTGTTGCGCAGGTCTTGCTCTACCGGGCTGCCGGCGAGCCAGGGGCCCAGCAGGGCGAACAAAGCCAGCATGGCCAGCATCGCGCCGCCCAGCAGGGTGCGCCAGGCCCGGCGGAAAGGGCGCGGGGGGGCAGACGGCTCTGCCTCAGCGCCCCCGTGGAGCTGGCTTTGCCAGGCCACTGGGGTGCGTCCCCCCTTGTGGGGGATGGCGCTTAGCGACTCAGGGGGGCTACTCATCTCGCCACCTTGCGCGAATGCCGGGGGTCGAGCGCCAGGCAGGCTGCGTCCACCAGCAGGTTGAACACCACGAACATCAGCCCCATGCACAGCGCCGTGCCTTGCACGACGGGGATGTCGCGCCCGAACACGGCATGCACCAGCGCATGGCCGATGCCCGGCCAGGCAAAGATGGTCTCGACCACCAGCGCGCCTTCCACCAGGAACAGCGCCTGCACGCCCAGGTAGGCCGTCACCGGCACCGCGGCGTTGCGCAGGCCGTGGCGCACCAGGGCCTGCACATCGCTCAGGCCCTTGGTGCGGGCAAACTCGAAGAAGGGCGATTGCACCACCTCCCGCATGGCCGCGCGCGCCACGCGGGCCAGCCCTGCGGCCAGGCCCAGCCCCAGGGTGATGGCGGGCAGGACCACGCTGGCCTGGCTCTCGCCGCCGCCCGCCGGCAAAAAGCCCCATTGCACCGCCACCACCAGGATGAGCAGCACGGACAGCAGAAACGGCGGCATGGCCCGCAGCGCCACGGCCGCCAGCCAGGTGGCGCGGTCCACCCAGCCCCGTGGGTGCAGGCCCGCCCACAGGCCGGCCGGCAGGCCCATGGCAAAGGCCACGGCCAATGCCGCCGCCGACAGGTGCAGCGTGGCGCCCAGGTGGTGGGCAACTTCTTCCCACACCGGGCGCTGCGACACCAGCGACTGGCCCAGGTTGAACGTGGCCATGTCGCGCCACCAGTACAGCAGCGCCAGCCAGGCCGGGTGGTCCAGGCCGAGCTCTGCGCGCACGGCGTCGGCCGCCGCGTTGCTGACCAGGTCGTAGCCGTAGCGGCCCGCGGCAATGCGCGTGGCCAGGTCGCCGGGCAGCGCGCGCACCATGAAAAAGCACAGCGTGCCGATAAGCATCGACAGCGCCACCACCTGCACCAGCCGGCGCAGGAGCAGGCCCGCCCAGGGGGCGGAGAACGCGGCGTACGCGTTGGCTGAAGGAGACAGGGTGGTTTTCATGCGGCGTTCCATTCCATCGCGGTCAGACGGTACGAGCGCTCCAGCGGGTCCAGCGTGACGCCGGCCAGCCGCTGGCCCACGGCCACGTGCTGGCGGTACCACGCCACCGGGATCACGGGCAGCTCGGCCTGCAGCGCCTGGGTGACGGTGGCGCGCAGCGCGCGGGCGCGTTCGGGCGACGGGTTGGTGCGCATGAGCGCGTGCAGCGCCTGCACAACAGCATCGCTGTGCCAGCCCATGGCGCCCCAGTCGCCCCCGGTGGGCGAAAAATCGCCTGCCAGCGTGCCGGTCGGGTCGGGCACGTTGGCGTAGTTGCGCGCGGCCAGCGCCAGCTGCAGGCTTCCGTCGCGGTGGCCCAGGGGCACGTCGCCCGAGTTGCCGATGCTCACCTTCACCGCGATGCCCGCCAGGCGCCACTGCTCCTGCAGGGCCGTGGCAATGAGCTGCAGCTCCGGCCGGTCCAGAAAGGTGCGGATGACCAGCTGCAGCGGCTGCCCCGCTGGGTTGCGCAGGCCATCGCCGCTGCGCTGCCAGCCCGCCGCCTGCAGCAGTTGCGCAGCGGCTTGGGGGT
>NZ_JALEGG010000192.1 GCF_022763525.1 Acidovorax sp. | reverse complement strand
TGCGCGAGATGGCGGCGGCCGATGCCCCCGCCACCCGCGCGCCGCGCCAGGGCAGGGCGGCTGCGTCCCCGCGGCCCGCAGTGGACTGCGAGGCGCTGGACCTGTTCACCACCGCCGCGCTGCAGCGCCGGGCCTTCGACGCCAGCGAAGGCGTGGCACCGCACTTTGCGCGCTACCTGCTGCGCCAGCGTTTCGGCAAGGACGGCGCGGTGCCAGAGCGCGTGCCCACCACCCTGCGCGCGCCATTGCAGCGTTTTGCCGTGCAAAGCCTGCAGCAGCACCTGCGCGAGCTGCGCGGGCGCAACGTGGAAGACGGCGCGGTGCTGGTGCTCGACAACGCCACGGGCCAGGTGCTGGCCTGGGTGGGCTCGTCGGGCCAGCTCAGCCAGGCCAGCGAAGTGGACGGCGTGCTCGCCCTGCGCCAGCCCGGCTCCACGCTCAAGCCTTTCCTGTATGCCCAGGCGATTGCCGAGCGGCGGCTTACGGCGGCCTCGCTGGTGGAGGATTCGCCGGCGCAGATCACCACCGCCAGCGGCCTCTATATCCCGCAGAACTACGACCGCCAGTTCAAAGGCTGGGTGTCCGTGCGCACGGCGCTGGCCGCGTCGCTCAACGTGCCGGCGGTGCGCACGCTGGTCATGGTCACGCCAGACGCCTTCCACCGCCAGCTCGGCGCCGTGGGCCTGCCGCTGCGCGAAAGCGGCGACTACTTCGGCTTCAGCCTGGCCCTGGGCAGTCCCGAGGTGCCGCTTTTGCACCTGACCAATGCCTACCGCACGCTCGCCAACGGCGGGCGGCAGAGCCCCGTGGCGCTGGCAGCAGACGGGGGTGCGCCGCCGCGCTTCACGCCCGCACTCCCTGCGCATGCCGCCTTCATCGTGGGCGACATCCTTTCGGATGGCAATGCGCGCGCCCGCACCTTTGGCACCGACAGCGTGCTGGCCACGCGCTTCTGGAGCGCGGTGAAGACCGGCACCAGCAAGGACATGCGCGACAACTGGGCCGTGGGCTGGTCCGAGCGCTATACCGTGGGCGTCTGGGTGGGCAACGCCAGCGGCGCCGCCATGCACGACGTGAGCGGCACCAGCGGCGCGGCACCCATCTGGGCGGCGGTGATGGGCTTCCTCCACGCGCGCGAACCCAGCCGCCCGCCTCGGGCGCCGTCCGGGCTGGTCCGTGCCGCAGTCCGGTTCGGCCCGGCCTCGGCGCAGCCGGGTATCGCCGCTCGCCCCCAGCCCCTGGAGGCCGGGCGCGAAGAGTGGTTTGCACAGGGTACCCAGCAGCCGCTGTTTGCTATGGATTCAGTAGCTGGTGGCGCTGATGAAATGGGCGCTGGAGGTAAAAAAGGCTTCAAGTCGCCTGTCAGCGCCCACCCGGGGGGCAGCGAAGTGGCGGCCACCTCTGGACCTTCGGCACGCATCACTGCCCCCGCGCCCGGCACGGTGATTGCCCTGGACCCGGACATCCCCCCCGCACGACAGCGCCTGCAATTCACCGCTACCGGCGAAGGCGTGCAATGGCGCATGGACGGCAAACCCCTGGGCCGCGGGCCGCGCGTGGCCTGGCTGCCGTGGCCCGGCCGGCATGTGGTGCAGCTGACGGACGCCCGGGGCCGTGTGCTCGATGAGGTTCGCATCGAGGTGAGGGGAGCAGGCGCGGTGGGTCCGGCTCCACGAACTTTCCCGCATTGACCCTGCCGCGCCGCAGGGATGTGGGACCAGGCTCCACACCCGGCTTTTCAGGTAACGAACTAAAATCGTTACCAAATATTTCTATGCCGTTCCTGCGCCAGTTCTTTACCCATCGCCTGTTCTGGCTGGCCTTGCTGGTCTCGCTGGGCATCGGTGCGTTGTTTGCGCGGGCCTTGCTCACCATCCGCAACGACGAGTGGAACTACGCCGCACAGACCAACGACCAGCTGGTCCGCTCGCTGGACCAGGGGCTGACCTGGATGCTCGACTCGTTCGACAAGTCGCTCGAAGGCGTGGCGCGCGAAGTAAGCCGGCCCGAGGTGTGGAGCCTGCCGCCCGACCTGCGCAGCCGGGTGGTGTTCGACAACTCGCTGCGCGCGCGTGGCGCGGGCGACGTGCTGGTGCTGAACGCCCAGGGCAACGTGGTGCTGGATTCCGGTTCGCTGGCGCCGCGCCAGACCAACCTGGCGGACCGGGACTATTTCGAGGCCTTCCGCTCGGGTGAACACAAGGGCCTGTTCATCGGCAAGCCCGTCCCGTCGCGCGCCACGGGGCTCAACATCCTGCCGCTGGCGCGCGGCTATTACGACGCCGAGGGGCGCTTTGCGGGTGTGGTGGTGGGCGCCATCCGGCTGAGCTACTTCAACGAGTTCTTCGGCGCGCTGGACATGGGCTCGCAGACGGGCATCAACCTGTTTCGCAGCGATGGCGTAGTGATCAGCCGATTTCCGTATGGCGATGCCGATGTCGGGCGCAGCCTCGCGGGCACGCCCAACATGCTGCGCTTCCAGCAGGAGGGCGAAGGCAGATTCGTGGCGCCAGCCGTGATCGACGGCGTGATGCGCTTGTATTCGTTCCGTGGGGTCGGGCGCTATCCCCTCATCCTGAATGTGACCCAGCCCGCCGACACCATCCTGGCGCAGTGGTACCGCAATGCCTGGGGGCTGGGCAGTTTCGCGCTGCTGCTCATGCTCAGCTGCCTGGCGCTGGCCGCGCTGTTCGTGCGCGAGCTCACGCTGCGCCAGCAGGTCTCCGCGCGCCTGCGCGAGGCCGAGCACAACACGCGAACCATTTTGAACAACATGCCATCGATGATCGGCTACTGGGACACGGGCTTGCGCAACCGCTTCGCGAACCAGGCTTACTTCGACTGGTTCGGCGTGGCGCCGGAGCGCATGCCCGGCATGCACCTGAGCGATCTGCTGGGCCCCGAGCTGTTCGCGCACAACAAGCCCTTCCTGGAGCGCGCGCTCCAGGGCGAACCGCAGCTGTTCGAATGCACGTTTGACGATGTGCACGGCGTGGCGCGCCACGCCATGGCGTCGTACCTGCCCGACGCCGAGGGCGGCAAGGTGCGGGGTGTGTTTGTGCAGGTCACTGACATCTCCGAGCGCAAGCGCATGGAAGAGGAGCTGTTCAGCGAGAAGGAGCGCATGCGCCTGACGCTGCAGTCCATCGGCGATGCGGTGGTGAGCGCGGATGCCCACGGTGCGGTGACTTACCTCAACCCCGTGGCCGAGCGCCTGACCGGGTGGCAGGCGTTCGACGCCGCCGGCCACAACGTGGACGAAGTGGTGGACTTGCGCAACCCCGGCAACGATGCGGCCCTGGCCAGCCCGCTGCGCCAGGCCATCGAGCGGGGCGTACCCGTCGAGGCCGCGCGCGGCGTCGTCGTGCACCGGACCAGCGGCCAGCGCGCGCAGGTGGAAGGCACCGCGAGCCCCATCACCGACCGCCATGGCGCCGTGACGGGCGCGGTGGCAGTGTTGCGCGACGTGACGGAGTCCGTGGCCATGGCCGAGCGCATGGCCCACCTGGCCCAGTACGACGCACTGACCGACCTGCCCAACCGCGTGCTGCTGCAGGACCGCGCACAGCTGGCCATCGCGCAGGCACAGCGCGACGGCAAGTACCTGGCAGTGATGTACCTGGACCTGGACGGATTCAAGGCCGTGAACGACAACCTTGGCCACGACGTGGGGGACCTGCTGCTGGCCCAGTTCGCCCAGCGCTTGAAGGCCGCCGTGCGCGCCTCCGACACCGTGTGCCGCCAGGGGGGCGACGAATTCGTGGTGCTGCTCCCAGGCCTGGAGGGGGCCGAGCCTGCCTGCAACGTGGCCCGCAAGATCCTCGCCTCGTGCGATGCTCCTTTCGACCTGGCCGGGCACCCGGTGCAGATCGGGCTGAGCGGCGGCATCGCGCTGTACCCCGAGCACGGCGACACCTTCGCTGCGCTGTCCCGCCAGGCCGACAGCGCCATGTACGCGGCCAAGCGCGGTGGGCGCATGCGTTTCATGCTCAGCCGCGGTACCGATGCAGAGCCTTTGGTCGTGCTCCCCCTGAAGGCCGGCCCGGCGGCCACTTGAGAGCGGCCGGGGTGAGTGGGAAGGGCAGGAGCCGGATTGGATGGACCGGTCTCTGGAATCGATGCTACTAAAAATGTAGCTGTTGGCGCTTGTGTTACGGGCGTCGGAGCTTGATACGGATTGGACGGCCCGGGCGCTCGGACCTTGTCCGGATGCGCTTTGGAAATTTGTTGCACACGCCGCAAATAATTTTGATGGCCCGGCGGCGGGCAACTGCCTACCATCCGCGCAGTCCCGCAGCCTTGCGCTGCTGTTGTCCTCTTTCCGAACTTCCGTGGAGCCCGCGCGTGCCTGATCTGTCCAAAATCACCTGCATCGAAGACCTGCGAGTCATCGCCCAGCGCCGCGTGCCGCGCATGTTCTACGACTACGCCGATTCCGGCTCGTACACCGAAGGCACCTACCGCGCCAACGAAACAGACTTCGGCCGCATCAAGCTGCGCCAGCGCGTGGCCGTGAACATGGAAGGCCGCAGCACCCGCACCACCATGGTCGGGCAGGAGGTTGCCATGCCGGTAGCCATCGCGCCCACGGGCCTCACCGGCATGCAGCATGCTGACGGCGAAATCCTGGGTGCCAAGGCGGCCAAGGCTTTTGGCATTCCCTTCACGCTCTCGACCATGAGCATCTGCTCCATCGAAGACGTGGCCCAGCACACGGGCAACCATCCGTTCTGGTTCCAGGTGTATGTGATGCGCGACCGCGATTTCATCAACCGCCTGATCGACCGGGCCAAGGCCGCCAACTGCTCGGCCTTGCAGCTCACGCTGGACTTGCAGATCCTGGGCCAGCGCCACAAGGACATCAAGAATGGCCTGTCCGCGCCGCCCCGGCCCACCATCGCCAACCTCATCAACCTGGCCACCAAGCCCCGCTGGTGCCTGGGCATGCTGGGCACGCCGCGCCGCAGCTTCGGCAACATCGTGGGCCATGCCAAGGGCGTGGGCGACCTGTCTTCGCTGTCGTCGTGGACAGCCGAGCAATTCGACCCGCAGCTCAACTGGGGCGATGTGGAGTGGATCAAGAAGCGCTGGGGCGGCAAGCTGATCTTGAAGGGCATCATGGACGCCGAGGACGCGCGGCTGGCCGTCAACAGCGGCGCTGACGCGCTCATCGTCAGCAACCATGGCGGCCGCCAACTGGACGGCGCACCGTCCTCCATCGCCGCACTGCCCGGCATTGCCGAGGCAGTGGGCAAGGACATCGAGGTGTGGATGGACGGCGGCATCCGCAGCGGGCAGGACGTGCTCAAGGCCCGCGCGCTGGGGGCTCAGGGCACGCTGATCGGCCGCAGCTTCCTGTACGGCCTGGGGGCCTTTGGTGAAGCTGGCGTCACCCGCGCGCTGCAGATCATCCAGAAAGAGCTGGACATCACCATGGCGTTCTGTGGGCACACCAACATCAACCAGGTAGACCGGTCCATCCTGCTGCCGGGAACCTACCCGGTGGCGTAGGCCGCTGTCTTGCGATGGCCACGTAGGGGCGGCACGCAGGCTTGCTCGCGGCAGGCTTTTGCGAACGGCTTTTGCGCACCTCACAGCGGGTTAGTCCGTAGCCCCGGGCTCTTGCCAATCCGCCAAGGCTGGCATGAAATCGGGCATCCCGGCGCATCGACCGGAGGGGACTGCGCAATGATGATTCACCACAGGGCCATTTTCTGGATCGCGGCGAGTGCCGTGGGAGCCAGCGCCAGTGCGGGCAGCGTTCAGATCCAGGTGCTGGACCGCGACGGCAAGCCAGTACCGGAGGCGGTGGTGGTGTTGTACCCCGGCGCCACGGGAGGCCCACCGCCCAGCCTGCTCCAGGCCAACCCCACCATCGAGCAGGAACGCATGCGGTTTGTGCCCGCCGTCACGGTGGTGATGCCCGGCACGTCGGTGCGCTTCACCAACCAGGACCGGTGGGACCACCACGTACGCGGTGCTGCCGCAGGCCTGGCCGCAACCCCGGCCACCAGCGGCTTTGAAATGCGGCTGGCAGGCAAGGCCGATGGCAAGCCCGCCAATTCTTCCGAGGTCAAGCTCGATACGCCGGGCGTGGTGCTGTTGTCATGCCACCTGCACGGCTCCATGCGCGGCCACGTGTTCGTGACCGATTCGGCCTGGACGCTGAAGACCGACACCGACGGCATTGCGCGCTTTGCGGGCGTGCCGGACGGTGCCGCGCAGGTGCGCGTGTGGCATGCGGAGCAACTGGTCGACCTGCCACGCAAGGCGCTGAACGTGGTGCCGGGCCCGGTGCTGGACACCGTGCAGTTGAGCGTGGTCCCGCGCGTGCGCAGGGCACCGCCAGCGGGGCCTGGGCCTTCCAACGCGCCCGGCGGGCCGATGGGCAGCTACAGCCAGGCGCCGGCGGAGCAAGGGAAACCGGTGGCGCATCGGCACGGAGGGCACGGGGTGCCAATTGCTCCTAAAAACATAGCTGCCAGCGCCGGATAGTAAAGCGCTGGCGGCTGAAATCATTCAACTGCCAGGCAGAGTCCCCTACCCCGGCATCCGCAAGCCCGAAGACACCGAAGGCACGTTCGATGGCCGGTTCGGCTGGCCCGCCGACTGCTCTGCCCGCACCACATGGGCATCCGCATCGCTGTCGCGCGCGCCCACCTCTGCACCGGCCGGCGCCGGGCCCGCGCCCGCGGCACCGCTGCCGCCGGCCTTGGCAACACCTCCGGGGGCCGTCAAGTACAAGTACAACGCCTGCGCGTCCACATCGCTCAACTGCCCCAGCGACTCAAACGGCATCACCTGGATCGGCGTGCCATCCGGCCGCTTGCCGGTGCGCAGCATCGCGACAAAGCTGGCGGCGTTGGGGTAGCGGGCCATGGCGCTGTCGGCGCCGGGGCGAATGTCGGCAGCGGCGGGCCAGTCCGGCGGGCCGCCCGGGATCTTGCCGCCCGACAGGTCCGCACCGTGGCAGCCAATGCACATGTTGGCCACGTACTGGCCGTTGGCCATCGTCACGCCCGCCGGCACGGGGCGCGAGGGTGCCAACTGGTGGTCTATGCGCGCCGCGGCATCGGGGATGGCCCCCAGGCCATACAGAACCCAGGCGGGGCGGGGCAGCTCCACCACGGCCTTCGCGCCCTCCTGCGGCTTGAACTGGCGCACGTACGAGACCAGCGCGTTCAGGTCGTCGTTGGTAAAGCGGTTGTAGTCCTCGCTGGGCATCACCATCACCGGACGGCCGTTGGGCTTCACGCCATGGCGGATCGTGCTGTTCCAGTCTTCGGGCTGGTAGCGGGCCACCACACCTGCCGGGGTGATGTTGGGGCCCACGATGCGCGTGCCCTTGCCGTCGTTCACAAACTCGCGGCCCGTGCCTTGCGCACCGTGGCAGTCGGTGCAGCCGCGCGATGCATACAGGTACCGCCCGCGTTCAATGGTCTGCGCGTCGGTGGTGTAGGCCACGGGGCGGGGCTTGATGTCGATGTAGCGGTTGCGCTTTTGCTCTGCCAGGTACAGGCCGCTGGCCGCCGTGGCCACGACGACCACGCCCAGCAGCAGCGCGCCGCCCGCGGTCCATTTGATCCAGCGTTTCATGGTGGTATCCCTCTTCTTCGATTGAATGAACGAATGAACGCATCTGCGTGTTCAGGCGCCGGATTCTGGATTCGAAGAAAGGGTTTGTGACCCCCTGCTGCCGCAGGGTAGGGCGCAGCCGGTGACATTTGTCACAAACGGCCCGCCAGTGTGGTGGGACGCGCGCCAGCGGCCCCTGGGCTCAACGCTCGATGGTCTTGTTCCAGCGGGTGTTCCAGGCCGGGCGGTTGGCGTTCACACTGTCCCAGTCCAGCGTGACGGCGTTCTTCATCCACTGATTGATCTTGGCTACCTGCTCGGCGCCTTCGCCCACGGCCGGGGCCTTGGGGTTGGTGGGGATCTGCGCGCCAAACTGCAGCACGTTGGCTTGCGCCAGCGGGCTCAGGAGAAACTCGGCCAGTTTCTGCGCCAGCTCGGGCTCACTGTTCTTGGCAATCACGCACTGGCCGGTCATCAGCACCACCGAGCCTTCCTTGGGCTGCGCGTACTCCACAGGAATGCCCTTCACCTTGAGCGCAGCCACGGCCGTGGGCGTGAGCGGGAACAGCGCAGCCTCGCCGGTCTGCACCATCTCGGAGATCTTGGCCGAGCTGGGGATGTACTCCAGCACATTGGGGCCGATGGTCTTGGCCCAGTTGTTGAAGCCCGGCTCCACGTTCTTGTCGTTGCCGCCCTGGATGCGGTTGAACATCAAGAAGCCGTGCAACCCGAAGGAAGACGAAGGCATGGACTGGAACACCACCTTGCCCTTGTACTTCGGGTCGGCAAAGTCCATCCACGAGGTGGGCGGCGCCCAGCCCTTCTCGGCAAACATCTTGGTGTTGTAGGCAATGCCCGTCATGCCCAGGCTCACGCCGCTGGCCAGGTCGTCCTTGAAACGCGCGGCGGGGTACAGGTCGTTCAGGTGCGGGTTGGGCTTTTGCTTCTCGCACAGGCCCATGCCCATGGCGCGCACCATGATGCCGTCGTCCAGGAACATCACGTGCATCTGGGGCTTGTCCTTGTTGGCCTGGGCCTTGGCCAGGATGTCCGAGGAAGTGCCGGGCACCACCACCACCTTCACGCCATGCAGCTTTTCAAATGCCGGGAACACGTACTGCGTATACGCCTTCTCCATGGTGCCGCCGTTCATGCCGATGTACAGCGTCTTCGTCTGCGCGGTGGCGGTGCCTGCGGCGGCCACGGCGGTCAGTGCAGCGGCCGCCACAAGGGCGCGGCGGGTGTGGCTGGCAAAGCGGGGAGAGAAGGTCATGGTGATTTCCTTTCTGGTGGGGAGGGGAGTTTTGTCGGTGGCAAACGGGGTCAGTGGGCAGCGGCAGTGCTGGCCACGTCAGCCACCGTCGTTGGGAGAAATCGCTCAATCGCAAAGGCATCAATCGGCGTGGTGCTGCGGCCGTCGCGGGCCAGCTCGGCCAGCACCTCGCCCACACCGGGGCCGATCTGAAAGCCCGCACCCGCAAAGCCAAAGCCATGGATCAGGCCGGGCGTGGTGTGGCTCTTGCCCAGCACCGGCTGGCGGTCGGGCAGGTAGCCCTCGGTGCCGCTCCAGGTGCGGATGAAGTGCGCGTTCTTGAGGGCAGGCAACAGATCCACCGCCTGCACTGCCAGCGTGGCGATGGCGCTGCGCTCCGAGCGAGCGCGGTCGGCATCCAGCGCCACGCCAGCCCCACCACCCAGCACCAGGTTGCCGCGCGCCACCTGGCGGCAGTAGATGCCGCCGCCTTCCACACCCAGGCTCCAGTGCATGAAGAAGGGCAGGGGCTCGGTCACTGCCATGGCCGGGTGGCCTGAGTGGATGGGCACCGGCTCGCCAAACTGCGCGGCCAGCGCACCGGCCCAGGCGCCTGCGCAGTTGATGAGCACGGGCGCACGCACCGCCACCGTAGTGCCGGAGCGCACGGTGAACTGCTGCCCGTCATGCTCTACCGAGGTCATCGGCGTGCGTTCCAGAATCTGCGCACCCGCACGCCGCGCAGCCAGCGCAAAGGCGGGCGAAACCAGGCGCGGGTTGGCCTGGCCGTCATCGGGGCACAGCGATCCGCCCACCGCGCGCCCGCCCAGCCAGGGGCAGTGCTCGCGCAGCGTGGAGCCCGAGATGAGTTGAATGCCCAGGTCGAAGTCTCTGCTCAGGTTGGCGTAGCCTTCCAGCGCGGCCATGTCCGCCTCGCTGCGGCCAATCTTGAAGTGCCCGCTGCGCTGGTATTCGCCATCGGTGCCAATCAGCGCGGGCAGGTCGGCCCACACCTGGTGGGCGCGCTGCGCCAGCGGCAGCTGGCTCACCGGGCGGCCCTGGCGGCGCACGCCGCCATAGTTCACGCCGCTGGAGCGCGAGCCACACAGATCGCGCTCCAGCAGCACCACGCTCACGCCCTTGCGACGCAGCGCCAGCGCGGCCGATGCACCCATGATGCCGCCGCCCACGATGGCGACGTCGGTGTCGATGGTTCGGGTGGTCGTGGTCATGCGCGGGCTTCCGCCTGGGCTTGCAGGTGGATGGGAATGGGCTTGACCGGCGCTTGTCCGCGCAGCCGTCCTACCGCGTCAATGGGCTTGCCCGTGGCGTGGGCCAGGATTTCTGCAGCGGCCACACCGCACATGCGGCCCTGGCAACGGCCCATGCCCACGCGGGTCAGGGCCTTGAGGCGGTTCATCTCATCGGCTCCCGCATCGCGGGCACAGGCGCGCAGCTCGCCGGCTGTGATGTTCTCGCAGCGGCACACCACCAGCGCATCGGGTGCGTGGGCCGCCCAGTCGGCGGGGAAAGGGAAGGCGCGCTCCAGCCCTTGGCGGAACGACATCAGCTTCGTCAGCTTGCGTTCCAGTTCGGTAGTGCGTACCGCATCGACCTTCACGCCATGATCGGCCAGCAGCGCCAGTGCAGCGCGCTCGCCTGCCCACTCGGCCGCATCGGCACCCAGGATGCCCGCGCCGTCGCCCGCCAGATACACACCGGCCACGCTGGTGCGCCCAGCGCTGTCGCGCTCGGGCAGGTGGGCGCGGTGCATGGGCGCCCAGGCAAAGCGGCAACCCAGCAGGTCGGCCAGCTGGGTTTCGGACCGCAGGGCGTAGCCAAAGCCCACGGCGTCGCAGGGCACGGTGTGCTCGGCGTCCCCGTCGCTCCACACCACGGCGTTCACCCGGGTGTCGCCCTGCACGCGCACGGGCCGCGCGCCGGTGTGCACCACCACGCCGTGCGCGCGCAGCCAAGCCACGTAGTACAGGCCCTTGCCTAGCACGGTGGGCTGCGTCAACATGCCGGGCAGGGCGGCCAGCTGGTCAGCAAAGCGCGCGGTGTCGAGCACCGCAGCGACCTTGGTACCCGCCTTGGCATATTGGTACGCCACCAGGTACAGCAGCGGCCCGGTGCCCATCAGCACCACGTTGCGGCCAATGGCGCAGCCCTGGAATTTGAGCGCCACTTGCGCGCCGCCCAGCGTGTACACGCCGGGCAGCGTCCAGCCGGGCATCGGCAGCACCCGGTCAGTCGCACCGCTGGCCACAATGAGCTGGCCGTAAGGCACTGTGCGGGTGGTCTGCGTGGGGCCATGCAGCACATCGAGCATGCCGCCTTGGGCGTTCCACACCAGGCTGTCGGGTTGGTAGTCGATGTGCGCGTGCAGCCCATCAAAGGTGCTGTGCAGCGCCGTGGCGCGCGATGCCTCGGTGCCGTACAGCGTCTGTGCGCTGCGGGCAAAGTGCGCGGGCGGGCGGCGGTAAATCTGCCCACCGCTGCGTGCAGACTCGTCAATCACCACAGGCCGCACGCCATGCGCCACCAGCGTTTGCGCAGCGCGAATGCCCGCAGGGCCTGCGCCCACGATCACGGGTTGCAAGGTGGGAGCGGTCATGTAGGCTCCCCCGTGGTCAGTTGCATGCCTGCCTTCACGAACGTGGCGCAAGACCGCAGGCGTTCGCCCGTAGCGGTTTGCACCCAGCAGTCCTGGCACGCGCCCATCAGGCAAAAGCCGGCACGCGGCTCGTGGCTGAATTCGTTGCGGCGCAGCTGGGCACGGTGGGTGAGGATGGCTGTGAGCACCGTGTCGCCTTCGAGCGCAGTGGCGGGTTCGCCATCGAGCAGGAAGGGCACGGGGGCACGGTCCTTTTCGGCCACGCGGTGGAGCAGAGGTTGGCTGGAACTCATGGTTGCGGTGCCCATCTATTTCCGGCCGACCAGAACGCGGTCCAATCCGTATACCCTGTCCAACACGACCATGGCGCAGGCCGTGAGAGCCACCATCAGGGCCGAAACCGCTGCCATCAGCGGGTCAATCGACTCGGTGGCGTACATGTACATGCGCACCGGCAGCGTCACGGTGCTGGGCGACGTGACAAAGATCGACATCGTCACTTCGTCAAAGCTGTTGATGAAGGCCAGCATCCAGCCGCCCGTCACGCCCGGCAGGATCATCGGCAGCGTGATGCGCGTGAACACCGTGGCCTGGCGGGCGCCCAGCGACAGGGCTGCATGCTCGGCACTGCGGTCAAACCCCACCAGCGCAGCCACCACCAGCCGCAGCGTGTAAGGCGTGACGATGAGCGCGTGCGCAAACACCAGCCAGCCAAAGCTGCCCGTGCCGCCCAGCAGCGCAAAAAGCCGCAGCAGGGCCACGCCCAGCACCAGATGCGGAATGATCAGTGGCGACAGAAACAGGCCGTTCAAAAAGCCGCGCCCCGCAAACTCGTAGCGCGTGATGGCAATGCCCGCAGGCACGGCCAGCACCGTGGCCAGCGTGGCCGATGCCAGTGCCAGCCACAGGCTGTTCCAGAACGACTGCACAAAGTCCGAATGCTCGAACACCGCCTTGAACCAGCGCAGCGAGAACTCGGTGGTGGGCAGCGTCAGCGTGTTGTGCGGCGTGAACGCCACGATGCACACCACCAGCAGCGGCGCGAGCATGAAGGTGATGACCAGCGCGTTGAACGCGAGGGCCAAACGTCCGTTCTTCTGCATAACTTCAGCCCAACGCTTTCTTGTACCGGTCCTCAACCAGCCGGTTGTAGCTCAGCATCACCACCAGGTTGGCCACCAGCAGCGTCAGCGCAATCGCGGCGCCCAGGGGCCAGTTCAGCTCGTGCAGGTACTCGTCGTACACCACGGTGGCCACCATCTTCAGCCGCCGCCCGCCCAGCAGGCCGGGAATGGCGAACGAGCTGGCCGCGAGGCCAAACACAATCAGGCTGCCCGACAAGATGCCTGGCAGCACCTGCGGCAACACAATGCGCCGCAGCGTGGTGAAGGGCGTGGCCTGCAGCGACAGGGCTGCGTTTTCAACGCCCGGGTCGAGCTTTTGCAGCGAGGTCCACACGGGGATCACCATGAAGGGCAGCATCACATGCACCAGGGCGATGACCACCGCGATCTCGGTGTAGAGCATCTTCACGGGGCCGATGCCGATGAGCTGCAGTGCGCCATTCACCAGCCCCTCGGGGCCCAGCAGCATGCTCCAGCCAAAGGCGCGCACCACCACTGAGACCAGCAGCGGCGCCAGCACCACCAGCAGCAGGATGGAGCGCCAGGGGTTGCCCATGCGGCTCAGGATATAGGCCTCCGGCGCGCCAATCAGCACGCAGATCAGCGTGACCAGGCCCGCAATCCAGAACGTGCGCCAGAAGATGGCGTGGTAATACGAATCGGTGAACACATGGGCGTAGTGCTCCAGCGTGAACTCGCGCGGTTTCACTCCCGTGGCCGGATCGAAGGCGTTGAACGACAGCACCGCCGTGAGCGCCAGCGGCACCAGCAACAGCACCGTGAACAACAGCAGCGCAGGGCCGGACAGCCACCAAGGCGCGGCCTTCTTGTGCAGCAAGGTGGTGGCCAGGCTCATGGCGCCACCTCGGCGATGGCGTCTTCGGCCTCCAGCTCGGCCAGGGCGGTTTCATCGGCAGGCAGCAGGCGCATGCAGTGGTCGGGCCAGTCCACACCCGTGCGCTCGCCTTCGGCCAGCGCGGCGCGCCCGTCGTTGGGCGCCAATACCATCAGGTCGCCCACGGGGGTGCCCACCCGGTACAGCCACTGGCTGCCCAAAAAGAACCGCTCGCACACCTGGCCATCCATCCGGCCCTGCACGGCGGGCACCAGTTGCACTTTTTCAGGCCGCACGCTCAGCAGCACGGCGGCGCCGGGGCGGTAGCGGGCGCCGTCCACCTCCATCGTCAGGGCGCCCACCTTCACCTGCGTGTGTGTGCCACTCGCATGCGCGACCTGGCCCGGCAGCAGGTTGGCCTTGCCCACGAAGGTGGAGATGAAGCGGGTGCGCGGGTGCTCGTAGACGCGGTGCGGGTGGTCGATCTGCGTTGCGCGGCCCGCTTCCATCACCACCACGCGGTCGCTGATGGACATGGCCTCGCTCTGGTCGTGCGTGACCATGATGGTGGTGGTGCCCACCTTGCGCTGAATCTGCCGCAGCTCAAACTGCATCTCCTCGCGCAGCTTGGCGTCGAGGTTGGACAGGGGTTCGTCCAGCAGGAGCACGGGCGGCTCGATGACCAGCGCGCGCGCCAACGCCACGCGCTGGCGTTGCCCACCCGACAGCTCGCGCGGGTAGCGCGTGGCATGCTTTTCCAGGTGCACCAGGGCCAGCGCCTGGGCCACGCGCTCGGCGCGTTCGGCCTTGGGCACCTTGCGCATCTCCAACCCAAAGCTCACGTTGGCCGCCACCGTCATGTGCGGGAACAGCGCATAGCTCTGGAACACGATGCCCAGGCCGCGCGTGTTCGCCTTGGCGTGGGTGATGTCCTTGCCATCGAGTTCGATGCGCCCACTGGTCACGGCCTCAAACCCCGCCACCATCTGCAGCGTGGTCGTCTTGCCGCAGCCGGAGGGGCCGAGCAGCGACACGAATTCACCCTTTTGCACCGTGAGGTTCATGGATTGCACCGCGCAGGTGCTGCCATAGAACTTGGTCACATCCGTGAGCTTGAGAAACGACATGGCGAAAGCCTTTCCGTTGGCGGCATCGCACGGGTTGCCCTGGGGCGGTGCGTACCACCTGCTTTGGAGTTGCAGGGATGGACTGCAGGCCTTCGGGGTGTTTGCACCGCGGTGGTGCAATTGCCGCGCAAAGGTTGAAGCAGCCGCTTAGTTCGATTGAATCTATTGCAATAAACAAACCAGAACGCTTCGGGTATTCCATTAATCAGAATTTTTATTGAATTTATTCCGTTCAATGAAATATGATGCCTTCGGTTTGATCAATGAATTCCACAGGAGCGAGGTATGGAAGCCGCATCAGCCGCCACCGGTGGCGTACCCCGGGTGTTTGCCGTCATCCGGGCCCTGTCGGCCGTGCAGGCCGAGGGTGGGCGAGTCACCCAATTGGCGCGTGCCGTGGGCCTGACGCAGGGCACCACGCACCGTTTGCTGCAATCCCTGGTGGCAGAAGGCATGGTCGAGCAGGACGAGCGCAGCAAGCTCTACCGCCTGAGCATGGACTTCTTCGCCCTGGCCGCCAAAGCAGGCAACCCCGGCGACCTGCGCAGCCTGTGCCGCCCGGCGCTGCTGCGCCTGTGCGCCAGCCTGGGCGACAGCATCTTTCTCTTGGTGCGCAGCGGATTCGATGCCGTTTGCCTGGACCGTAGCGAGGGGCCGTTCCCCATCCGGTCCTTCACCGGCGACATCGGCGGCCGTGTGGCGCTGGGCGTGGGGCAGGGCGCCCTGGCCATCCTGGCGTTTTTGCCCGAGGCCGAGCGCGAAGAAGTCATCCGCTTCAACCTTTCGCGTGTACGCGAGTACGGCGTGTTTGACGAGGTCTACTTGCGCACCGAAATCGAACGCGTGCGCCAGCTGGGCTACGCCGGCCGCAACACCGGCTTGCTCGAAGGCATGGCTGGCGTGGCCGTGCCCATCCTGGACCGCGAAGGGCGGGCTGTGGCTGCGCTGAGTGTGGGGACCATTTCTGCGCGCCTGAATGACGATCGCCTGCCGACGGTGGTGGAACTGCTCAAGCGCGAGGCGGCGGCGATCGGGCCGAAGATCAATCCGTTTGACGCGACGTTGAGGCGGCCTGCGCAGAGCTTGTCGGGTGCCTTGCCTGATTCAAGACTGGTGCCTGGTGCAGTGCGCACGCCTGCAGCGCCGCAGTCATCGGATTGAGTCAAGGCACATTACTGCTCCCTGGCGCGCGTTGCTCGGCTTGTGCGCCGCGACGTGTGGTGGCACCGCTATAGTCCGCGTTTCCTTTCTGAGTGGATGTCCTTCCGGCAGCAGCGCTCCAACCGCTACCGTTGCAGTGCGTCTTGCTCTACTTACTTCCTTCATTCTCTGAAAGCGCATCACCACACCATGGGTCTTCTGCAGCAAGCCACTCCCGCATATCTCGCTCAATGCCGCGCGGCCCAAACTGCGGAGCAAGCGCAGTCCCTGGCCAGCACCCGCCAGTGGGCGCATGTGCACAAGGCCCAGGCCCACGCCGATTTCGATGCGTTCTACAAAGCGCTCGCTCCGCTGTTGGATGCGAACGAGCCGACATCGCCCACCATCCAGGCGCTGATGGCCCGCCACTACGAGATCGTGTCCCGCTTTTACCCGCCGTCGCGCGATGCGTATGTGGGCACGGCCCTCTTTTACGCGGACAACCCGGACATGAAGGCTTTTCACAACGGCTACCACCCACGCATGGTGGAGTTTCTGGGGGAGGCCGTGTACGCCTACGCGCAGCAGAATTTGTCCTGACGCTGAAGCACCCGCGGCTTGCTGGCGGTTCGTGGCGGCTTCCGCTGCGGAGGCCGGGGGTGCGGGGCATTCACGGCGGTGCCGTCGGGGCATCGCGCTGGCAGGCGCCTTCGGTTAAGGTGGCGTTGCCCGCCGGACGAGGCACTGCATGGATTTGCTTCTCGGCCTGGGTAGACGGCCCATTCCACTCAGGAAGGAGCAATCCATGACCTTCGCCGCAGCGCCCGCCGCCAATCCATCGTTTCCTGCAGGTTTTGTGCCCCTGGCCGGTACTCGCCACGACTGCGATGCCTGCGGCAATGCCGAACGCGTGGGCTTTGCTTTTGACTTTGCCTACCAGCCCATCGTGGACGTGGAGACGCGCACCGTGTTTGCTCACGAAGCGCTGGTCCGCGGCCCGGCGGGCGAAAGCGCGCACAGCGTGCTCTCGCAGGTCAACGAGCACAACCGCTACCGCTTTGACCAGGCCTGCCGTGTGAAGGCCCTCAAGCACGCGCGGGAACTGGGCGTAGGGGGCAGCGTCTCGATCAACTTTTTGCCCAACGCCATTTACAAGCCCGAACTGTGCATCCGCACCACGCTGGAGGCCGCGCGGGTGCACGGCTTCCCGCTCGACCAGATCATCTTCGAGGTGACCGAGGGCGAGCGTGTGGAAGACGGCCCCTGGTTCGCCCAGATCCTGCGCGAATACCAGCGCTGCGGCTTCCGCACCGCCATCGACGACTTTGGCGCTGGCTTCGCGGGCCTGAAGCTACTGTCGGACTTTCAGCCCGACATCATCAAGATCGACATGGACCTGGTGCGCAACATTGACACCAGCCGCCCGCGCCAGGCCATCGTGCGCAATCTGGCGCACCTGTGCCAGGACATGGGCATCACGCTGCTCGCCGAAGGCGTCGAGACGGCGGCCGAGCGCGATTTCGTGCATGGCTGCGGCATCCGGCTGATGCAGGGCTACCTTTTTGCCAAGCCGGCGTTCAAGGCGGCGGCGCGGGTGGACCCGCAGGCGTTTCCCTCGTCCGTGAGCTGCTAGGAGACCGCTCGGCTCACCACCCCGCCAGGGCTCGCGCCACCTGCGCGTGCGCATCGGCTTCGATGACCTGGTTGTGGGCCATCACCACCCGGGTGAACGGCCAGCGCAGCAGCTGCTCTGCACTGCGCGCCGCGGCGGCGCGGTCGCGCACCAGTGCCCGCACCGTCCACGGCACGGCCAGCCCGCGCCGCGCCCCCGTCAGCGTGGCATAGACCCGCGTGGGCCAGGGCAGGTCGCCGGCCATCCACTGCAGCAGATCCGTAACGATGAGCGTGGCCGAAGGCCGGTGGAACCACACGGATTCATTGCCCGCCGGAATGCCCTGGAACGCCAGGTGCTCCAGATCCGGCAGCCACGCGGGCAGGTTGCCTGTGGGTAGCTCCTGCAGCCGCGCGGCCAGGTCGGGGCGCTTTTTGGCGAGCCCTTGGGGACCGTAAACGGTGGCTTGCGGAAAGGCCGCAGCGCACGGCGCCAGGAACAGGTGGTGCATCTTGTTCGGCGCCACGATGAAAGCCACGCTGCCAAGGGATTGGACTTGGCGCAGCAATGCGCTGCCGGGCGGCATGGGGATGGGGGAGTGGATGAGGAGCTTGTTCTCGGGCAGGCGCACCACGGTCATGCGGGTGGTGATGGGAAGCCCGTTGGCTTTGAAGGCGTGGGTGGCGTGCCAGAGGTGGGTGGCGAGGGGGTCAAGTTGCATGGGGCGGGATGGTGCCGGGGCTGCCCAACGAGGTCTTGAACGAATTCGACATGGCGCTGATCTGCGTCGCGCCCAAAGCAGCCGTCCTCAGGGCGACGCCGGCCTGTGGACGTTGCGCGCGGTAGCAGCATCCACACGTCGGAGCCAACGCACCAAAGCCGCAACGACCGTAGCAGGCTGCTCCAGAAGGGACATGTGGCCCGCCTCGGCCACCGCCACAAGCTCGGCGTTCGGCAAAAGTGAAGCCATCTCCTGGCTCAGGATGAGGGGCGTGATTTGGTCCTCGCGCCCACACACCACCACGGCGGGAACGTGCAGGCGAGGCAGCAGGTCACGGGTGTCGAGCCGGTTCATTGCGGCCCGTTGCTGCCGCACAAAGCCCTTGGTCCCCACGGTGGAAGCCATGTCGAACAGCAGGCGCAACAGTTCCCCGTCCTGCAGCCTCGACGTGTGAACGATCCGTGCGGCAAACCCTTGGGCGATCTGGTCGAAGGTGGCGGCGCCCGCACCTTCGGCGCCGTCCACGGCTTGGATCATCCTTTTCCGGCTCTGCTTCGCCTCCTCGGTGTCGGCGCGGGCGCCCGTGTCCAGGAGGCCCAGCCCGGCAATGCGGCCGCCCGCCTGGCGGCAAACCTCCTGCGCGACGTACCCACCCAGCGAGAACCCTGCGACCGCGAAAGAGCCGGGTGGCATTGCCGCTGTCGCATCGCGGGCCGACCCGGCGACGCTGTCGTGCAGCTGCGTGGGAGCGATGTGCACCGTGCGCTCTGCGGCGATGGCGGTCGTCAGGGGATTCCAGATTCGGGCATCGTTCATCAGCCCGGAAAGGAGAAGCAGGGGCGTCGCGTGGTTCATGGCCCGGGTTATAACTATGCAGTTGAATGCATAGTCAAGACAGGGGCCCGACAGATGTGGATCGCTGAATTCGCGCGCCGCGCAGGAGTGAAGCAGACGACCGTCAGGCACTACCTGCGGGAAGGCCTCCTGTCGCCGCGCACAGGGCTCGCCGGCGGGTCGCGGCCTTACCTGGAGTTCACCGAAGCCGACCTGCGCCTGCTCTCGGCCATCCAGGCAGGCCAGGCCCTGGGCCTCTCACTCCCGGAGATCAAGCTGCTCATCGGGGAGCGGCGTTCAGGGAGCGGGCAGGCGCGGATGCTCAAGGCCCTGACCGCGCAGCGCGACAAGTTGCGCGGCAGGGCTCTGGAATTGCAGGCGATGCTCGCCTTCCTTGATCGCAAGATCGCTTGGCTCGAAACGGGCGCGAAGGGACCGCCCCCTTCACATACAGCCGCGCCTGCCGCGAAGAGATGAGGTGAGGATGCGATGTCAGCTCCTGGCCGATCGGTGATGAGGCCCCCTCACCCCAGCCTCTGCTCCGCACACTCCCCAACCACCCAATCCCGAAACGCCTTCACCAGCGGCGTCTGCGCCCGCGCCTCCGGGTAGACCAGGTAGTAAGCATCGGTGCTCGTCAGCACCTGGTCTGACAGCTCCACCAAGCTCCCTGCCGCCAACTCCTGTTCGATCAGGAATCGCGGCAGCAGCGCCGCGCCCAGGTGCGAAACGGCGGCCTGGGCGATCATGGCGAAGTGCTCGGACTGGGGGCCGCGCAGGGCCAGGGCAGTGGGGGCGCCCACCAGCTCGAACCACTCGGCCCATTGCGTAGGGCGGGTGCTTTGCTGCAGCAGCACCACGCGCGTCAGGTCTTGCGGGGTACGGATGCCGTGCCGGTCGCGGTAGGCGGGGCTGCACACGGGCACGGTTTCCTCGTGCATGAGGTATTCGCACACGGCGCCAGCCCAGTGCGGCGCGCCGAAGTGGATGGCGGCGTCGAACGGTGTGCCGGTGAAGTCAAACGGCTCGGTGCGGGCCGACAGGTTCACCATGACCTGCGGGTGCACTGCCATGAACCGGCCCAGGCGCGGGATGAGCCAGCGCGTGCCCAGCGTGGGTAGCACGGCCAGGTTGAGCAGGCCGTCGGTGCTGGCAAAGGCCATGGCCTTTTGCGTGCTGGCCGACAGCTGCTGCAGCACGGCCTGCACGTCCGCCGCATAGACGCGTCCGGCATCGGTCAGCACCACACGCTGGCGCACGCGGTGGAAGAGGGCGGTGCCCAGCTGCTCCTCCAGCTGCCGGATCTGGCGCGACACGGCGCTTTGCGTGAGGTGCAACTCGCCCGCCGCGCGGGAGATGCTCTGGTGGCGTGCCGCGGCCTCAAAAGCCAGCAGGTCGGCGGTGGATGGCAAGAAGGCACGGCGCAGCAGGGTCATGCGGCAAGGGAATGATGATGAGGTGGGGGAGTGGCACGTTGTCCGTGTGCTGGCGCTTTGCAATGAAGCGCGAGCTGCTATGCCATTGTGCCCACCTTTACTGCTACTTCATTCCATTTTGTGATCAAGTCGTTCCGTTTTTTTGCTATGCAGGACGGGGTGGATTGGCCGATAGTGGCATATCGCCGGGCTGGCCCGGCTGCCGCTTTTTTGTCTCTTTTCTCTCTTTTCCTAGCGAGCCCGACATGTCCGCCATTCCCACCGCTGCCGCCTCCCTGGTGACCGAAGTCGATCAACTGCTGCAACGCCTGGGCGTGCCCCGCAGCGCGTACACGGGCGGCAGCCTGCCGGTGCGCTCGCCCATCACGGGCGAGGCGATTGGCGCGGTGGCGCAGGCATCGCCGGCAGATGCCACGGCCGCCATTGGCCGCGCGCACGCGGCCTTCCAGGCCTGGCGCAATGTGCCCGCGCCGCGCCGCGGCGAGCTGGTGCGCCTGCTGGGCGAAGAGCTGCGCGCCGCCAAGGCCGACCTGGGCCTGCTCGTGACCATCGAGGCGGGCAAGATCCCGTCCGAAGGCCTGGGCGAGGTGCAGGAGATGATCGACATCTGCGACTTTGCCGTGGGCCTGTCGCGCCAGCTCTACGGCCTGACCATTGCCACCGAGCGCCCGGGCCACCGCATGATGGAAACTTGGCACCCGCTGGGCGTGTGCGGCGTGATCTCGGCCTTCAACTTTCCGGTGGCCGTGTGGTCGTGGAACGCGGCGCTGGCGCTGGTGTGCGGCGACCCGGTGGTGTGGAAGCCATCCGAGAAAACGCCGCTCACCGCCCTGGCCACGCATGCCATCGCGCAGCGTGCCATTGCCCGCTTCGGCAGCGATGCGCCCGAGGGCCTGCTGGAGTTGCTCATCGGCCAGCGCGACATTGGCGAGGTGCTGGTGGATGACACTCGCGTGCCCGTGCTGTCTGCCACGGGCTCCACCGCCATGGGCCGTGCCGTGGGTCCGCGCCTGGCAGCGCGTTTTGCGCGCGGCATTCTGGAGCTGGGCGGCAACAACGCTGCCATCGTGGCGCCCACGGCCGACCTGGGCCTGGCCCTGCGCGGCATTGCGTTTGCGGCCATGGGCACGGCCGGCCAGCGCTGCACCACGCTGCGCCGCCTGTTCGTGCACGAGAGCATTTACGACCAGCTGGTGCCTCAGCTCACCAAGGTGTACGCCAACGTGCAGGTGGGCGACCCGCGCGAGGCCGGCACGCTGGTGGGCCCGCTGATCGACCGCATGGCGTTTGATGGCATGCAAAAGGCGCTGGAACAAAGCCGTGCGCAGGGCGCCACGGTGCACGGCGGTGGCCGCGTGGAAGGCATCGGCGGTGCCGATGCGTATTACGTGCGCCCCGCGCTGGTGGAACTGCAAAAGCACGAAGGCCCCGCGCTGCACGAAACCTTCGCGCCCATCCTGTACGTGGTGCGCTACAGCACGCTCGATGAAGCGATTGCGATGAACAACGCCGTGGGTGCGGGCCTGTCGTCGTCCATCTTCACGCTGAACATGCGCGAGGCCGAGCAGTTCATGTCGGCCGCGGGTTCGGACTGCGGCATCGCCAACGTCAACATTGGCCCCAGCGGCGCGGAGATTGGCGGCGCTTTTGGCGGCGAGAAGGAAACCGGCGGCGGGCGCGAGGCCGGGTCGGACAGCTGGAAGGCTTACATGCGCCGGGCGACGAACACCATCAACTACTCGAATGCGCTGCCGCTGGCGCAGGGCGTGACGTTTGACGTGTAAGCCACGCGCTGCTGGCAACGTTCATGTCCATCGCTAAGGCCCCACACCCCATCGTCATCATCGGCGGCGGCGTCATCGGCAGCGCCATCGCCTACTTCCTCACGCTGCAGCAACCGGTCTGTGAGGTCGTGGTGGTTGAGCGCGATCCGAGTTATGCACGGGCATCGTCGGCGCTGTCGGCCAGCTCCATCCGCCAGCAGTTCTCCACCGACATCAACATCCAGATCTCGGCCTACGGCATCGGCTTTCTGCGCAACACGGGCGCGCTGCTGGCCTGCAACGGCGATGTGCCGAACATCGGCCTGCACGAAGGCGGCTACCTGTACCTGGCCACGCAGGCCGGTGCGGCCACGCTGCGCGAGAACCACGCGCTGCAAAAGCAGCACGGCGCAGATGTGGCGCTGCTGAGCCCGCAGCAGCTGGCCCAGCGCTTTCCCTGGCTTGCGCTGCAGGATGTGGTGCTGGGCTCGCTGGGCCTGTCGGGCGAGGGCTGGTTTGATGGCTACCTGCTGCTCACGGCCCTGCGCAAGAAAGCGCAGAGCCAGGGCGTGCGCTATGTGGCCGACGAGGCCGTAGGCCTGGACATGGTAGCCAGCGATGGCGTGCGGCATGTGAATGCCGTGTACCTGCAAAGCGGCGCGATGCTGCCCTGCCGCTACGCCGTCAACGCGGGCGGCCCGTGGGCCGCTGCGATTGCCGGCTGGGCGGGCATCGACCTGCCCGTGGTGGGCAAGCGCCGCACGGTGTTTCACCTGGCCAGCCCTGCGGCGCTGCCGGGTTGCCCGCTGCTCATCGACACCAGCGGCGTCTGGCTGCGGCCCGAGGGCGCGGGCTTCATCTGCGGCTTTGCGCCCGATGCTGACCAGGACCCCGACTTTGCCCCGCTGGAGCCCGAGTACGCCGCGTTCGAGGATCGCATCTGGCCGACTTTGGCCGAGCGCATTCCGGGTTTTGAGGCCCTGCGCATGCAGGGTGCCTGGGCGGGCTACTACGAGATGAACACCTTTGACCACAACGCGCTGGTGGGTCCGCACACCACCTGCGACAACCTGGTGTTTGCCAACGGCTTCTCGGGCCATGGCCTGCAGCAGTGCCCCGCTGTGGGGCGCGGGCTGGCCGAGTGGATGCTGACGGGGCGCTACCAGAGTCTGGACCTGTCGCCGTTGTCCGTTGACCGCATTGCGCAGAACCGGCCTCTGCTGGAGAAGAACGTCATCTGAGCCTTGGCGCCTTGGCTACCGGTGTTCCAAAACGCCCCATTTTTTCATGGCCCACCACAACACACAAAGGAGACAACGAGCATGGCAATTCTTCCAAAGACCTTGACTGCAGGCGCCGCAGCACTGGCACTGGCCTGCCTTGCGTCGCTGCCCGCCCAGGCCCAGACGGCAACCCCGACGCTGGAGAAGATCAAGGCCTCTGGCAAAGTGGTGCTGGGCGTGCGCGAAACCTCGCCGCCCATGGCCTATGCGCTGGGTGCGAATGAAAAATACGTGGGCTACCACGTGGAGTTGTGCGAGCGCGTGCTCAAAGAAATCGCGCCCGACGCCAAGCTCGAATACATGGCCGTGACGGCGCAGAACACGCTGCCCCTGGTGCAGAACGGCACGCTGGACATCGGCTGCGGCCCCACCACCAACAACACCGCACGCCAGCAGCAGGTGGCGTTTGCCGTGACCACCTACGTGAGCGAAGTGCGCATGGCGGTGCGCAAGGATTCGGACCTCAAGTCCATCAGCCAGCTTGCAGGCCGCACCATTGCGGCATCCACCGGCACCACGGCCGTGCAGCTGCTGCGCAAGCAAGAGCGTGCGCTGGGCGGCGCGCCCATCAAGACGGTGCTGGGCAAGGACCACCACGAGAGCTTCTTGCTGCTCGAATCAGGCCGCGCCGATGCCTTTGTGCTCGACGACAACCTGCTGGCCGGGATGATCGCCAACTCCAAGGATCCTTCGGCCTACCGCATCGTGGGCGAGCCGCTGGGCGCCGAGCCGATTGCGCTGCTGTTCCGCAAGGACGACCCTGCCTTCAAGACGGCGGTGGACGGCGTGCTCACCAAGCTCATGCAAAGCGGCGAGATGGAAAAGATCTACACCAAGTGGTTCGTGAACCCCATTCCGCCCAAGAACGTGAGCTTGAACCTGCCGCTGGGCACCACGCTGCGCCAGCTGTTCAGTGCCCCCAACGACAAGCCCCTGGAGACCTACCAGCAATGAACGCTCCCGTCCCCGCCACGGCCTTCCGCGCGGCCGACCGCCTGGGCGCCATCGGCGTTTCCGAAATCGTGCGCCTGACGCAAGAGGCCAATCAGCTCAAGCGCCAGGGCCAGCCCGTGATCGTGCTGGGCCTGGGCGAGCCCGATTTCGAAACGCCAACCCATGTCCTGGAGGCCGCCCAGCAGGCCATGGCGCGCGGGGAGACGCACTACACGGTGCTGGAT
>NZ_JALEGG010000018.1 GCF_022763525.1 Acidovorax sp. | reverse complement strand
TTGCGGAGCGCTGCGTCGCTGGGCGGGCCGAGCAGCGCCTCCTGGCGCTGCAGCGGGTCGATGGCGTGGGGGTCGGTCGGTGCGGGGGCCTCGGTCATGGCGGTGGCGTCTTTCGTTGGGATGGCAGGGCTGGCCGGGGCGCGGCGGGTCCGCCGCGTGGTCCAACGACATTGTGGTCTGCCAGCGTGACAGAGGCCACAACAGCGCATCTGCCACCTGCCACGCGGGCGCCTGTTGCCAGTGGCAGGAGACCCCAGCTCCGCCGGTCAACGCCCCGGCCGCAGCTTGACGCCGGGGAAATCCACCGGCACGGCCAGCGCCACATTCACATAGTTGGTGAACAGGTTCAGC
Organism: Acidovorax sp.; assembly: GCF_022763525.1. Classification (GTDB taxonomy): domain Bacteria; phylum Pseudomonadota; class Gammaproteobacteria; order Burkholderiales; family Burkholderiaceae_C; genus Acidovorax. Next base: position 20,854 of record NZ_JALEGG010000018.1, on the reverse strand, counting down.
GCCACATGGGCCACGATCTCGACGATGTGCTCATCGCTCAGGCCCTGATCGCGCAGCGCCTGCACGTCGGCGGCATCGACCTGGCCGCGCTGGTTGACGAGCTGCAGCGCAAAGCGCAGCACGGCGGCGGTGCGCGGGTCGGCAGATTCGCCCGACTGCGCCGCGGCCAGCGCCTCGCCGCTCACGCCCGCCTTGCGGCCTAGCGCGGTGTGGGCGGCCAGGCAGTAATCGCAGGCATTGCGGTTGGCCACGGCCACGGCGATCTGCTCGCCCAGGGCCGCGCCCACCACGCCGCCGCCCAGCGCGCCAAAGGCAGCCCACATGCTCTGCAGCGCGGCGGGCGAGTTGGCCATAGCGCGGAACATGTTGGGCGTGGCGCCAAAAGCGCCGTGGATCTGGTCCAGCAGCGCACGTGCCGGGCCGCTGGCGGCGGTGCGGTCTACCAAAGAAACGCGGGCGGTGGAGGAATGGTCGGACATGGTGATTTCCTTGCAGGTAGTGAAACGTTGGAGATCCGGCACTAGGGCGTGTCATCAATCAATACCCCCACGCGAAAGCCAGCCCGGCCGTGCAGTGCTAGGCGCCCTGAGTGCCGTGTAGCTTGGCTACACAAGCGAAGGGCAACGACGCAATGCGCGGCCTGGATGGCTTTCCCTCCGGGCTGACCCCGCAATGCGGCGTCTGCTTTGTCGGGTGGCTTGCCAATAGCCCGCTATTGGCTGCGCCCCCCTTCGCGCATCCATCCGCATTGCGGGGCCAGCGCGTGGGGGTATTGATTGATGACACGCCCTAGGTGGGGCGCCGGGTACTGCTGATGCACAGCACCCCTGCAGTGTCTTGCGCCAAGGCGTACCATTGGGCACAAAAAATCCATCATTCATACCAATTCATCCAAATCCCATGCCCACAGACCACCCACAGCCCTCACCAAGCCCCGCGCCGCTGGATCGCCTGTCGCCGCTGCTGGAGCGGTTTCGGGTGCGGGCGCACCTGTTCCACAACGGGCCGCTGTGTGGCGTGACGCACTTTGCAGCGGCGCCGGGCCGGGGCTTTTTGCATGTGCTGCGCCGGGGCGAGATGGTGGTCACACACCAGCCCCAGGCGGGCCCGCCCGAGAGGCTTCAGGTGTGCGAGCCCAGCCTGCTGTTCTATGCCCGGCCGCTGGAGCACTTCTTCCACAACGCGCCCACCGAGGGCTCGGACTTCACCTGCGCCGCGCTGGACTTTGACGGCGGCGCCAGCCACCCACTGGCCCGCGCCTTGCCCCCGCTGGTGGTGCTGCCGCTGGGCGCGGTGGACGGGCTGCAGCAGTCCCTGGACTTGCTGTTTGCCGAAACCGACCGCCTGCGCTGCGGCCACCGCGTGCTGGCCGACCGTTTGTTTGAAGTGGTGCTGCTGCAGCTGCTGCGCTGGCTGCTGGACCACCCGCAGCAGGCGCAGATGCCGCCGGGCTTGCTGACCGGCCTGGCCGACCCGCACCTGTCGCGCACCCTCACGGCCCTGCACGAGGCGCCCGGCCAGGCCTGGAGCCTGGAGCAGATGGCGCAGCAGGCAGGCCTGTCGCGCAGCGCGTTTGCTGCCCGTTTCAAGGCCGTGGTGGGCGAGACGCCGGCCGACTACCTTGTGCACTGGCGGCTGACTTTGGCGCAGGCACATTTGCGCGGTGGCCGGTCGCTGAAGTCGATTGCCAACGAGCTGGGCTATGCCAACCCTTCAGCGCTGTCACGGGTGTTTGCGCAGAAGCTGGGGGTGTCGCCACGGGGCTGGCTGGACGGTGTTGCCGCATAGCCCGGCTCGACGCGCACCCCATGGGTTGCCACAATGGGCGGCGCCGTCTGCAACACAAGATTCAAGCAAAATTAGGCCCTGCCGCCCGTCAATAAAGCGCAATCAGCTATCTAATTTATAGCAAATCCATTCCTCCGCCGCCGAGAAGGATTCACGCCATGAACGCTGCCCTCACCCAACTGGCTGCCGACTGCGGGCTGGCCAGCGATGCCCAGACCCCGCTGCGCCTGGCCTTTGGCCTAGCTTGTGTGCAGCGCGTGCGCCACCTGCTGGAAGATCCGGAAGCCATCGCGGGCCTGGACACGCTGGCTGCATTCACGACAGGCCTGGTGGACGCAGCCACGCTGGCCAATGCAGCAGAGCGACTGAAAGCGGTGGCCTCGCACCACAGGGGTTCGCAATCGCTGGACGGGTCGGCCCACGCTGCCGTGTCGGCCACCTATGCCGTGGCGAATGCCCTGGCTGGCCGGGCACTGGAGGCTGCCAGCTACGCGGCCTATGCCACGGTGTATGCCTATGGGGGTTACGCAGTGCAAGACCGCTCGGCCTTTGAGCCAGAGCACCAGTGGCAGGTGCAGGCATTGCAGCGGCTGCTGGCAGGCGCCACAACCGCGCCGTCGGCACCTTCGCTGGCGGCCTGCCAGCCCCCGGCATGAGCCGCCCGCCCATCCCCGCCGCGCTGGCCGCCCCGCTGCGCACGATCCTCGATGCCGAACTGGCGCGGGGCAATGCCATTGATGAGGTCGCGGACTGGCCGCCCCATTGCGAGCTGCTCATCATCCTGCGCCGCCCCTTCGCCACGGCCTACCCGCTGGCGCCGGGCATGACTTTCAACGCCATCGAAGACCGGCACTACTGGAAGTCCGAGTACCACCTGGATGGCGGGCGGCAGACCTTGGCCTGCGGCTTTGGCTGAAGCGCTGCGCAGGCTCAGACATCAATCGCCGCGGCCGACCCGGCCAACTTGCGCAGCTCGAACTTCTGGATCTTGCCGGTGCTGGTCTTGGGCAGCTCGCCAAACACCACGGCACGCGGCACCTTGAAGCCCGCCAGGTGCTTCTTGCAGTGCGCCACGATGTCCTCGGGCGTGGTCTGCGCACCGGTTTTCAGCTCCACAAACGCGCAGGGCGTCTCGCCCCACTTGGCATCGGGCTTGGCCACCACGGCGGCGGCCAGCACATCGGGGTGGCGGTAAAGCACGTCTTCCACCTCGATGGACGAGATGTTCTCGCCACCCGAGATGATGATGTCCTTGCTGCGGTCCTTGATCTTGATGTAGCCGTCGGGGTATTGCACGGCCAGGTCGCCGCTGTGGAACCAGCCGCCTGCAAAGGCCTCGTCGGTGGCCTTGGGGTTCTTGAGGTAGCCCTTCATGGCGATGTTGCCCTTGAACATGATCTCGCCCATGGTTTCGCCGTCCTGCGGCACGGGCAGCATGGTCTCGGGGTTCAGCACGCGCACGTCGCGCTCCAGGTGGTAGCGCACGCCCTGGCGGGCGTTGAGGCGGGCGCGCTCGCCAATGTCGAGCGCATCCCAGGCCTCGTGTTTCGCGCACACGGTGGCCGGGCCGTAGACCTCGGTCAGGCCGTACACGTGGGTCAGGTCAAAGCCCATCTTTTCCATGCCTTCGATCATCGACGCCGGTGGCGCAGCGCCCGCCACCATGGCCTTGACGCCAGCGGGGACGCCTACCTTCATCGCGTCAGGCGCGTTGACCAGCAGGCCATGCACGATGGGTGCGCCGCAGTAGTGCGTGACGCCGTGGTTGCGGATGGCATCGAAGATGGCCTGCGCGTCCACCCGGCGCAGGCACACGTTGACGCCCGCACGCGCCGCAATGGTCCACGGAAAGCACCAGCCGTTGCAGTGGAACATCGGCAAGGTCCACAGGTACACCGCGTGCTTGGGCATGTCCCACTCCAGCACGTTGCTGATGGCGTTGGTGGCCGCGCCCCGGTGGTGGTAGACCACGCCTTTGGGGTTGCCGGTGGTGCCTGAGGTGTAGTTGAGCGCAATCGCATCCCACTCGTCAGCGGGCAGGCTCCAGGCAAAGGTCGCGTCGCCGCTGGCCACAAAGGCCTCATAGTCGGTACCGCCCAGGCTTTGCACGGCGGGGCCGTAGAGCGCGTCCTGCACCTCGATCACGCTGATGGGCGTGGTGGCGGTGCGCAGGGCCAGCGCCTTGGCCATGGTGCCGCTGAATTCCGGGTCCACGATCACGGCCTTGGCCTCGCCGTGGTCGAGCATGAAGGCGATGGCCTCGGGGTCCAGCCGGGTGTTGAGGGTGTTGAGCACAGCGCCGGCCATGGGCACGCCAAAGTGCGCCTCCACCATCGGGGGCGTGTTGGGCAGCATCACCGCCACGGTGTCGTTCTTGCCGATGCCCGCCTGGGTCAGCGCGCTGGCCAGCTGGCGGCAGCGCGCGTAGGTCTGGGCCCAGGTCTGGCGCAGCGTGCCGTGCACGATGGCCAGGCGGTCGGGATACACCTCGGCCGTGCGTTCGATGAACGACAGGGGCGACAGGGGCGCGAAGTTGGCTTCGGTGCGGGGCAGGTGCTGGTCGAAGATGGAGGTCATGGTCGCGGATGTGGGTAAACGGATCACAGACTATCGCCCCAGGCTGACTCAAACCCTTCGGCGGCGGCTCTGCTTGACACGGTACATCGCCGCGTCGGCGCTGGCCAGCAGCGTGTGCGCGTCCTGGCCATCGCGCGGGAACAGGCTCACGCCGATGCTGATGTGCACGGGCAATGGCAGGCCGTCGATTTGCAGCGGGGCCTCGAAGGCAAGCTCCAGCTTCGCAGCGATCTGCAGGGCGGCTTCTTCGGAATCCACGTTCTCGCACAGCACGGTGAATTCATCGCCCGCCAGCCGGGCGACGGTGTCGGCCTGCCGCACGGCGCCTGCGATGGTGCGGGCCACGGCCTGCAGCACCAGGTCGCCCACGGCGTGGCCGCGTGTGTCGTTGACGGCCTTGAAGTCGTCCAGGTCCGCAAACAGCAGCGCACAGTACCGCCCGCTGCGGCGCGAGAGCTCCAGTGCCTGCGCCAGGCGCTGCTCGAACATGCGGCGGTTGGGCAAGCCGGTCAGTGCGTCGTGGTGCGCAAGGTGGGCCATGGCGTCGCGGCTGGCGTTCAGCTCGGTGATCTGGCGGCTGATCTGCTGCTCCATGTCGTGGAAGCTGCGGGCCAGCTCGCCCACCTCGTCCTTACGGTGCACAGGCAGCGCACCATGCGCCAGCCCCTTCGAGAACGCCTGCGCGGCCGCCACCATGGCCTGCAGCGGCTGCGTGACCACGCGCGACACGCCCGCCGCCAGCAGCACGCCCACCAGGCTCAGCACCAGCAGGATCTTGAGGATGCTGCGGCCCAGGTCCAGCACCTCACCCTGCACGGCGGCCAGGGGCTGCGACAGGCCCACCACCATGAAGCGCCCCTCTTCCTCACCACCAAAGGGCATGCGCACGAAGGAGAACACGCGCGCCTCGTCCTCGGCATTGGCGGGCCGGCTGAGCACGGCCTCCTGGGCACGGCCCTCGACCAGCGCCGCCACCGGTGTAAAGGACTCCTGGATCAGGATGCGCTGCCCCCGGTCAAAACCAAAGGTCTGCGTGGCATCGGGGTGCACCAGGAGGTCGCCCCAGCGGTTGCTGAGATAGAACCCATAGGGCATGGGCAGCGCGGCGTTGAAGTTGCGCAAGAACGGCTCGGCCGCCACGCGCACCACCACCACTCCCTGTACCTGCCCGCCCTTCACCACGGGAGAGGCCATGTTGAACACCGGCACAGCGTCCTCGCCCGGGGAGCCCTCGTGGTTGATACCGAATTCGGACACGTAAACCTCGCCCGCCGGCAGCGCCAGGGCTTCAAACACAAACGGGAAATGCGCCTTCTCCTGCAGCGCGTCGTCCGCAATCCGCACCGGCACCCCGCCCTGGCGTTCGATGCGCACGAGCTCCAGGCCATAGTCGTTGGCACTGATGAAGCGAATCTGGAGATACGCCGGATGGGTGACCAAGCTGGCGCGGAACACATCCGCCAGGCGGTCACGATCCCGCTCCTGCGCGGCCACGCTGGCCAGAAAGGAAGTGTCGCGCGCCACTGTGCCAAACCCTGCCTGCATGTGGCGCGCCAGCACCTGCGTAGTGGCCATGAGGGCGCGCTCGGCCCGCCCCTGCAAGCGGTCCCGGCTCGAATCGAAGGTGTAGTAGCCCGCCAGGATGGCGGCAAACACGCTGAACGAAGCCAGCAACACGCCCAGGCGCAGTGCAATGCTCCATTTCATGCGCGGCATGTCCATGCGTCAGAACCTCGCTGGGCGGTCGCCCGCCACAATGCGCTGCCACAATTGCGCGCGCCGGGTTTCATCCTCTACCGGCTCCAGCCAGACGATAGGACCCATGGGGACATCCTCCGTCAGTGCGGGCGGTTCTTCCAGCGTGTTGGCCAGGCCCTGGCGCCGGGTGAATTCGCGGCTCAGCGCCGGGTCGAGCATGTAGTTGATCCACTCTGCGGCCAGGGCCACCTGGGTGGAGCGGCGGGTGATGGCCCAGCAGTCGAGCCATGCCAGCGCCCCCTCCCTGGGCACCACATAGCCCACATCCAGCCCCGCGTCGCGCAGTTGCTTGAGCTGCTGCTGACCGTAGTTGGCATGCATGACCGCCACCTTGTGCTTGCGGAACAGCTCGACCGACTCCTCCGGCAGGCTGTAGAACGAGCGCACATTGCGGCGCAAGGCCACAAGGTCTTTGGCCAGCAGACTGAAACGGGCCGAATCAATGCGAAACGGGGGCAGGCCGCGGTACATGGCGGCCAGCGAAAAACCATGGCTGCTGCCGTCAAACGCCAGCACCTTGCCCTGCCAGCGCGGGTCCCACAGCACGGCAATCGACTGTGGGGGCGCGCTGAACTGCTGGCGGTCGTAGACCAGCCCCATCTCGGAATAGGTGAAGGGCATGGCATATACCTCGCCCCCCGCGGTGATGCCTGCGATGAACTGCAGTTGCCGAAAACGCGGCAGCTGGCGCGCCGTGTTGGGAATGTTGCTCACGGGCAACGGCGTCAGCATCTTCTGGTCCACCAAGCGCGCGATTTCGGCGGTGTTGGCGGCCACCAGATCGAAGCCAGGGCCGTCCGGGCTGGCCAGCTTGGCGCGCAGGACGTCATCGGAGGCCACGGTGGTGATCTCGACCTTGACCCCATGGCGCTTCTCGAAGACCGCCACCAGGTCAGGATCAGCGTAGCCCGGCCACGCCAGCACGCGCAGCACCGTGGCGGCCCGCACGAGGCCCGGGCGCCATGCGCCGAGGGACACGGCCAGCATCGCTGCTGCCGCACTGCGACGCTGCATCTGCCAAGCCATGCCTTCCATGCCGAAAGCCTCGCTCGTAATATCTGGTAACAAACAGTTTACGCGGACAATACGCCGCGTGACGATCCCTCAGTCTTTTATTCAGGAACTGCTGACCCGAGTCGATGTGGTGGACATCGTGGGTCGCTACGTTCAGCTGAAGAAAGGCGGAGCCAACTTCATGGGGCTGTGCCCCTTCCATGGGGAAAAGTCGCCCTCGTTCAGCGTGAGCCCCTCCAAGCAGTTCTATCACTGCTTTGGCTGCGGCAAGAACGGCAATGCCATCGGCTTTCTGATGGACCACGCCGGCATGGGTTTTGTGGAAGCTGTGCAGGACCTGGCCCAGCAGGTCGGGCTGCAGGTGCCCGATGATGACATCTCACCCCAAGAAAAAGAGCGCGCCGCCGCCGCCCGCCAGAAGCAGGCCACGCTGACCGACGTGCTGGAGAAAGCCGCCGACGCCTACCGCCGCCATCTGCGCGAATCGCAGCGGGCCATCGGTTACTTCAAGGCGCGGGGCGTTTCGGGCGCAGTGGCCAAACGCTATGGGCTGGGCTACGCGCCCGAAGGCTGGCGCAGCTTGGCCAGCGTGTTCCCGCATTACGACGACCCGCTGCTGGAAGAAAGCGGCCTGGTCATCGTGAGCGAAGACGACGGCGGCAAGCGCTACGACCGTTTTCGCGACCGGGTGATGTTCCCGATCCGCAATGTCAAGGGCGAGTGCATCGGTTTTGGGGGCCGCGTGCTGGGGGACGACAAGCCCAAGTACCTGAATTCGCCCGAAACCCCCGTGTTCCACAAGGGCCGGGAGCTGTACGGCCTGTTCGAGGCCCGCACTCCCATCCGCGAGCACGGCTACGCGCTGGTCACCGAGGGCTACATGGACGTGGTGGCGCTGGCGCAGCTGGGCTTTCCGAACGCAGTGGCCACGCTGGGCACCGCGTGCACGCCCGAGCATGTGCAAAAGCTGCTGCGCTTCACCGAATCGGTGGTGTTCAGCTTCGACGGCGATGCCGCTGGCCGGCGCGCCGCGCGCAAGGCACTCGACGGCGCCCTGCCCCACGCCACGGACACGCGCAGCATCAAGTTCCTGTTTCTCCCGGCCGAGCACGACCCGGACAGCTTCATCCGCGAGCACGGCACCGAAGCCTTTGCCCGCCATGTGAGCGATGCTATGCCGCTGAGCCGCTTCCTCATCGAGGCGGCCAGCGACGGCTGTGACCTGGCGTCCGCCGAAGGGCGCGCCCGCATGGCCAGCCAGGCGCGGCCATTGTGGACAGCCCTTCCCGATGGAGCGCTCAAGCGCCAACTGCTCGGCGAGCTGGCCCAGCTCACCCAGCTCAAGGCGCAGGACCTGTCGGACCTGTGGGGCCAGGCCGCGGCACGCGAAGCCCCGCGCGTGCCAGTGCAGCACGTCGCGGGTACGGCACACCGCCCCGCCCAGCATCCGGGCCGCCAGAGCACCGGTAACGGTAGTCCCCCCGCCATGGAGGAAGGTCCGCCCGACTGGGATGACGTCCCGCCGGACCTGGGCGGTGGCGCCAGCCACTGGCAGCCTCCACCCGAGGGGGGCTATGGCGCCTACGCCGCCTATGGCAAACCGCCGTTTCGCAAAAGCTCCGACTGGAAAAACAGCGGCGGATGGAAAAAGAAAGACCGTGACGCCCCCTGGCCACCCCAGCCGCGGCTGCCGCGTACCCCGGCCGTGAGCCGCGCCGACCATGCCGCGCGCCTGCTGCTGTCGCACATGGGATTTCTGGAAGACCTTACCCACGACGACCATGAAGCGCTGTGCGCCCAACCCGCGCCGCACGGCACGCTGTTTGCGTGGCTGGAGGCGCAGTTCCACGAACATGGCCCCCAGGCCTGGGCCGTGCTGCGCGAAAGCCTGCGTGATCACGAGTGCGAGGCCTTCGCCGTGAAGATGATGACCGGCTCGCATGCCCAGACCGAGGGCGACTTGGCCGAGCTGCGACGCGAGCTGCGCGATCTGTTGTGCCGCATGCAGATCGAAGCCATCGAAGAGCACCAGAAGGTGCTGGTGCTCCAGGCCGAGCAGGACCCCTCCGCGCTCGACCGGTACCGGGCCCTGGAACAAAAACGCACGGTTTTGCGCGCCATGCTGCGCGACGGAATGGTCAAGGCCTCTTGAAATCTTTAGCCGCGGTATAATGTAGGGTTAGTTATCGGCAAGAGCGACAGCAGCACCTCCGAGCCGGGCCACCGCGAAACAGCGTATCTATGCGCTGATGGGCCCACCTATCGCAAGGACTGCACACCAAATGATCGCCCAGACATCTTGCCCCTGAGGGCCTCCCCTCAAAGCGCGAAGCTTGGCTCCAGCTTCGCGTCGCCACCCGCGCCGGGATCTGTGGCGCTTGCGTTTTCTTTGTGTCCGTTTTTGATTCTGAGGTTGTCCATGCCCGCTCAAAAGTCCGCGAAGCCGCCCAAGTCCGCTCCAGGTACCGCCGCCAAGGCTGCCTCCAAAACCGCCGCCCCGGCTGCTGCCAAGGCTGCTTCCAAAAAAGCGGCCGCCGCACCCGCCCCCGCTGCCAAGAAAGTGAAACCTGTGCCCGTGAAAAGTTCTGCCGAGCTGATTAAAGCCGCCGATGAATTGCTGAAGAAAAAGCCTGCCCGCGCCAAGGCTGCAGCCACCAGCGACGAAGACGAAACCCCGAAGAAGCGCCCCGGCCGCCCCGCCAAGGCCGCAGGCGCTGCCGAAGCCAAGGCGCCTGCCAAGCGCGGCCGCAAGCCCAAGGCGGCTGCCGCCGGTGACGAAGGCGGCGACGATACCGACCTGTCAGACATCGAAGCCGACCTCGAAGGCGAAGTCGAAGAGGTGCCGGAGGCTGCGGCCACGGTCGAGAAGGTCAAGCCGCTGCGCATGAAGATCAGCAAGGCCAAGGAACGCGCCTTGATGAAGGAATTCGGCCTGGACGAGACCGTCCTGTCCGAAGAGGACATGCAAAAGCGCCGTCAGCGCCTGAAGGCCCTGATCAAGCTGGGCAAGACCCGCGGCTACCTCACCCACGTTGAAATCAACGACCACCTGCCCGACAAGCTGGTCGATGCCGAAACGCTGGAAGCCGTCATCACCACGCTGAACGACCTGGGCGTGGCGGTGTACGAGCAGACGCCTGACGCCGAAGCGCTGATCATCACGGACAACGCTCCCGCCGGCGCCACCGAGGAAGAAGCCGAAGAAGCCGCGGAAGCCGCCCTGTCCACCGTGGACTCGGAATTTGGCCGCACCACCGACCCGGTGCGCATGTACATGCGCGAGATGGGCACCGTGGAGCTGCTCACCCGCGAAGGCGAAATCGAGATCGCCAAGCGCATCGAAGGCGGCCTGATGGCCATGATGGAGGCGATCAGTGCATCGCCCGCCACCATCGCCGAGATCCTCAACATGGGCGAGGAAATCCGCGAAGGCAAGGTCGTCATCTCCACCATCGTGGACGGCTTCTCCAACCCCAACGAAGCTGACGATTACGTGGCCGAGGAAGACTTCGACGAATTCGACGAAGCCGACGACGACGATGGCAAGGGCGGCTCCAAGGCCCTGACCAAGAAGCTCGAAGAACTCAAGAAGCAGGCACTCGAGCGCTTCGACAAGCTGCGCGAGCTGTTCGAGAAGGTTCACAAGGTCTACGACAAGGAAGGCTACGGCACGCCCGCCTACCTCAAGGCCCAGCAGGCCCTGTCGGCCGAGCTGATGACCATCCGCTTCACCGCCAAGACCATCGAGAAGCTGTGCGACATGGTGCGCAGCCAGGTGGACGACGTGCGCAAGAAGGAGCGCGAGCTGCGCCGCATCATCGTGGACAAGTGCGGCATGCCGCAGGAAACCTTCATCAAGGAATTCCCGCCCAACCTGCTGAACCTGAAGTGGGTGGAAAAGCAGGCCGCTGCCGGCAAGCCCTGGAGCACGGTGATGGCGCGCAACATTCCGCCCATCCAGGAACTGCAGCAAAAGCTGATGGACCTGCAGGCGCGCGTGGTGGTGCCGCTGACCGAGCTCAAGGACATCAACAAGCGCATGAACGAGGGCGAAGCCACCTCGCGCGACGCGAAGAAGGAAATGATCGAGGCCAACCTGCGCCTTGTGATTTCCATCGCCAAGAAGTACACGAACCGCGGTCTGCAGTTCCTGGATCTGATCCAGGAAGGCAACATCGGCCTGATGAAGGCGGTGGACAAGTTCGAATACCGCCGCGGCTACAAGTTCTCGACCTACGCCACGTGGTGGATCCGCCAGGCCATTACGCGCTCGATCGCCGACCAGGCTCGCACCATCCGTATCCCGGTGCACATGATCGAGACGATCAACAAGATGAACCGCATCAGCCGCCAGCACCTGCAGGAGTTCGGCTTTGAGCCCGATGCGTCCATCCTGGCGGCCAAGATGGAGATCCCCGAGGACAAGATCCGCAAGATCATGAAGATCGCCAAGGAGCCGATCTCCATGGAAACACCGATCGGCGACGACGACGACAGCCATCTGGGCGACTTCATCGAGGACGGTGCCAACACTGCCCCCATCGAAGCCGCCATGCAGGCCGGCCTGCGCGACGTGGTCAAGGACATCCTGGACGGCCTGACCCCGCGCGAAGCCAAGGTGCTGCGCATGCGCTTCGGCATCGAGATGACCAGCGACCACACCCTCGAAGAAGTGGGCAAGCAGTTCGACGTGACCCGCGAGCGCATCCGTCAAATAGAAGCCAAGGCGCTGCGCAAGCTCAAGCACCCCTCGCGGTCGGACAAGCTGCGCAGCTTCATCGATTCGCTGTAACAACGACGCGGACATCGCCCGGCCGCAACCGCCGGGCAATGCGCCCAAAGCCCTGCCCCGCTGCGCGGTGCAGGGCTTTTTTTCGTCTTTTTCCCGGGAAACGGCCCTTCACCTTCACGGCCTTGCGTCTTTCCGCCCTTCATGTCTTCACGTTTACCCCGACGTTCCCGACAGCGAATTGACAGCTTGTAACGCGACGATTACACACCGCTGCGCAAGACTCCTGCGCAGCGGGGCGGCGGCAACACCAGGCCGTTCCCGTTCAATGCGCGCACCGTTCGCGACCCTCCCTCTTTTTGCGAGACACCGTATGACCTCCTTGCACCGCCGCCACCTCATCATCCGGGCCGCTGCAGCTGGCGCTGCATGCATGGCCAGCCCCTGGCTGGCCACGTCGGCCTGGGCCCAGAACGCTGGCACGGCCGCGCGCAGCGCACCCGCCAAAGCGCCCAGGCTGGCATCCACGCTGCGCATCGTGATCCCCGCCAATCCCGGCGGGGGGTGGGACCAGACGGGACGAGCCCTTGGCGCAGCACTGGTCGGAGTAGGTGCGGCGGACCAGATCGAGTATGAAAACATCGGCGGCAAGGGCGGAACCATCGGGCTGGCCAAATACGCGGAAAAGTACGGTAACGATCCCAACACGCTGCTGATGGGCGGCATGGTCATGGTGGGCGCGGTGGCGTTGCAAAAGCCCGCCGTGGACATGGGCCACATCCAGCCACTCGCGCGGTTGACGAGCGACTATCTCGTGGCGGCGGTTGCGGCCAGCTCGCCCCTCAAGAATGCCAAGGACCTGGCCGATGCCATGCGCACCAACCTGCGTGGCCTGCCGGTGGCCGGGGGATCGGCGGGCGGGGTCGACCACATCTTCGCGGGCGTGCTGGCCCGCGCGTCCAAGGCCAATCCGGAAGACCTGGTCTACAAGCCCTTCCCCGGCGGCTCGGAGGTGGTGGACGCCTTGCAGTCCGGCAGCGCCGCCGTGGGTCTGTCGGGCTACAGCGAATTCAGCGATGCCATTGCGGCAGGCAAGCTGCGCCCCATCGGCGTATCGGCACGCCGCGGCGTTTTCGGCGTACAGGCCTTTCGAGAGCAGGGGCTGGACGCCACCATGGCCAATTGGCGCGGCGTGTTCACCGGCAAGGGGGTGCCCAGCGCCCGCGCGGGCGAAATGCTGGCCGCGGTGGAGGCGGCCACGGCGCACGAGTCATGGCTGCGCACGCTCAAGCAGAACCGGTGGGAACCCTCTTGGCTGGCGGGCAAGGATTTGTCAGAGTTCATGGAGCTGGACCTCACCACGGCGCGCGTCATGGTGTACTTGCTCAAACTGAAGCCTTGAAAACGCGGCGCTCAGACTGCGCGCGCCGGGGGTGCCGGGTGCGCCGCACGGGCCTTTCCACAACCCACCGGAGGAGCTACCGATGAAAATGTCCAATCACTCCATCGGCGCCCGCATGGCCACGGCCCTGGGGCTGGTGCTCGCACTCCTGCTGGGTGCCGCGCTGTTCGGCATTGCCACGCTGTACCGCACGCTGGGCACTTACGAAACCACGGTGCAGGAGCGCGTGGCCCAAGAGCGCGCCGTGAGCCGCATGGAAAGCGACTTCAAGACGCAGGTGCTCGAATGGAAGAACACGCTGCTGCGCGGGGAGGATTCGCGCAAGCGAGAGCTGCACTGGACGGCCTTTCAGGCGGCTGAAAAGCGCGTAGCCGACGCCGCGAAAGCCCTGGAGCCCCAGCTCACCGACGCAGCGGAAAAAGCCGCGCTGCAGAAGTTCACCCAGGCGCACGCGCAAATGGCGCAGGGTTACCGCAAAGGGTTCGAAGTGTTCCAGTCGCTGGGCTTCGTGCCCTCAGCCGGGGACGCCGACGTGGCCGACATCGACCAGGGCCCCGCCAAACTGCTGACCGAGCTCAGCCAACAGGTAGCTGCCAGCAGCGCGGCCATTGCGCAGGCAGCTGCACAGGACGCCCGGCGAGCGCTGGTGAGCAGCCTGGTCGCGCTGGCCCTGGTGACCGGCCTGGGCGCCTTCGCGGGCTGGCTGCTGACCCGCTCGGTGGTGCGCCCGCTGGGCGTGGCCGTGTCGCTGGCCCACAAGGTGGCAGCGGGCGACCTGACCACGCACATCGAAGTGGAAGGCCGTGACGAGCCCGCACGGCTGCTGGAGGCCCTGCGCGCCATGCAGGAGAACCTGGAGAACGTGGTGTCGGGTGTGCGCAGCAATGCCGAGGGCGTCGCCAGCGCCAGCGCCGAAATCGCCCAGGGCAACACCGACTTGAGCCTGCGCACGGAGCAGCAGGCCTCGTCGCTCGACGAAACCGCCTCGTCCATGCAGCAGTTGCAGTCCACCGTGCAACAAAACGCCGCGAACGCGCAGCGTGCCAGCGAGTTGGCGCGCAACGGCACCGCCGTAGCCCAGCGCGGCGGCGAAGTGGTCACACAGATGGTGGACGTGGTGCAGGGCATCCAGGAAAGCTCGCGCAAGATTGCCGACATCATTGGTGTCATCGACGGCATTGCGTTCCAGACCAACATCCTGGCGTTGAACGCCGCCGTGGAAGCCGCCCGCGCTGGCGAACAGGGCCGGGGCTTCGCGGTGGTGGCGAGCGAAGTGCGCAACCTGGCCACCCGCAGCGCCAGCGCCGCGCGCGAGATCAAGGCGCTGATCCAGACCAGCGTGGAGCGGGTGCAGGCCGGCTCCAATCTGGCGGGCAACGCGGGCTCGACCATGGCCGAGGTGGTGTCGTCCATCCAGGGCGTGAGCGCACTGATGGAAGAGATCAGCGACGCCAGCGCTGCCCAGACGCAGGACATGCTGCGCGTGACCCAGGCCATCGTGCGCATGGACGAAGCCACCCAGCAGAACGCAGCGCTGGTGGAAGAAAGCGCCGCAGCGGCCGGCAGCCTGAGCAGCCAGGCGAGCCAGTTGGTGGAAGCGGTGGCGGTGTTTCGCCTGCGGCACCAGCCGCACCACCCCCCCACAGCCGGGCAACATGCGCTGCCCGCGCCTCGGGCGTGATGATTTGCTATTACAAATATAGCAGCAAGTGCTTTCCAGATAAGCGCCAGAGCCTCAAAAAGCTAGAGCTGCATGTCGGGTTAGCGCAGCGTAACCTGACAGGACGTCTTGCCAAACGGCGACACATCCCGCCGTGCCCGTTTCAGTCCATCGTCACGTTGGCGTTCTTCACCACCTGCGCCATGCGCGCGGCCTCACTGCGGAAGAAGGCGGCCGCCGGCTCGGGCGGGGTAAGTTTGATCTCGTAGCCCTGGGCGATCAGCGCGTCGTGCGCTTCGGGCATCTCCATCGCGGCCTTGAAGCCGGCGTACAGCCGGGCCAGCTCGGCCTTGGGCAGGCCGGCAGGCGCCACCGGGGCGATCCAGCCGTCCAGCTCGTAGCCCGGCAGTCCTTGCTCGGCCACGGTAGGCACGCCGGGCAGCGACGGCACGCGACTGGCCGTGGTCACACCCAGGGCACGCAGCGCGCCCGACTTGATGTGCGCCGCTGCAGGCGCTACGGCCACCACGGCCAGCTGTACCTGGCCGCCCAGCACATCGTTCATGAGCGGGCCCATGCCCTTGTAGGGGATGTGCTGGATGACCACCTTGGCTTGGTCCACAAACATGGCCGCGCCCAGGTGCAGGATGGTGCCGTTGCCCGACGAGCCGTAGTTGAGCACGCCAGGTTTGGCCCTGGCCAGCGCGATCAGCTCCTGGACGGTCTTGGCAGGCACCGAAGGGTGCGCAACCAGCACGAAGGGTGTGGCGCCCAGGATGGTGATGGGCGTGATGTCGGCCAGGGAATCGAACGGGATGTTCTTGTACACGCTGGGGTTGACCACGTGGTTGTTGGAGACTACGCCGATCACGGAACCATCCTTGGGTGCCCGCACAATCTGCGAGGTGCCGGTGATGCCGCCCGCGCCCGGCAGGTTCTCGATAACCACGGCTTGGCCCAGGGCCTTGGCCAGGCTGTTGCTGATGGCGCGGATGGCGCCGTCGGCGCCCGACCCGGCCGACAGCGGCAAGATCACGCGCAGCGGCCTGCTGCCGCCTTGGGCGTGGGCCCAGCGAGGCAGGCCCACCGCGGCGGCGCCCATTCCGGCGACGCCCGTGACCAGGGCCTGGCGGCGTGTCAGGAGACAGTGGGTGGAGGGCGCAACGCGGGTCGCGTCAAGGTCGGGGGCAGGCTGGGGCACGGTTGTCTCCGGTCATGGGTGGGTGAAATCCGGTGGCCTGCGGTCTGCGCCGCCTGATGGGCTCCCGGGACATCGAAGAAATATCAGGCGATGGCCCCGGCGGCTTGCAACGAAGCCACCTCGTCGACCGTGTAGCCCAGGCCCTGCAGCAGCTCGGCGGTGTGCTGGCCCAAGCGGGGCGGGTCACGGCGCACATCCAGGCGCTGGCCGTCCATGCGCAGCGGCATCAGCGTGATCTGTGCCGTCTGGCCTGCGCGCTCGCCGTCGGGCAGCGTGATGTCGGCCAGTCCGCCCGTGGCTTGCAGGTGCGGGTCGTCAAACAGTTCTTCGGGCCGGCGGATGGGGGCAAACGGCAGGCCGTGGCGCTCGAAGATCGCTGCCAGCTCATCTGCCGTGTGTTGCGCCAGCCGCTCGCGCAGCACGGGCATCAGCGTGGGGCGGGCGCGCACGCGGTCGTTGTTGGTGGCCAGGCTGGCGTCGGCCTTCAAATCGGCGTAGCCCATGGCGTCGCAGAAGGTCTGCCATTGCGCATCGCTCACGGCGGCCAGAAAGATCTGCCCGCCATCCTTCACGCTGAACACGTCGTACACGGCCCACGACGAAATGCGGTCGGGCATGGGCGCGGCCGGTTTGCCCGTGACGGCGTACTGCATCATGTGCTGGCCGACCAGGAAGACATTGTTCTCAAACAGGGCCGAGTCCACCTCCTGCCCGCGCCCGGTGATGCCGCGCTGCATCAGCGCCGCCATGGCGCCGATGGCGCCGAACATGCCGCCCATGATGTCGTTCACGCTGCTGCCCGCGCGCAGCGGGTCGCCGGGGCGGCCGGTCATGTAGGCCAGGCCTCCCATCATCTGCACCACTTCGTCGAGCGCCGTGCGGTGCTCGTACGGGCCGGGCAGGAAGCCCGTGTGGTTGACGTAGATGAGGCGCGGGTTGAGCTGGCTCAGCGCAGCGTAGTCCAGGCCGTACTTGGTCATCACGCCGGGCTTGAAGTTCTGCGCCACCACGTCGGCGGATGCCGCCAGCTTACGCGCCACTGCCAGGCCCTCAGGGCTGCGCAGGTCGATGGCAATGCTCTTCTTGTTGCGGTTGAACATGGGGAAGAAGCCCGCGCCCGCGCCCAGCAGGTGGCGCGTACGGTCGCCATCCACCGGCTCGACCTTGATGACCTCGGCCCCCAGATCGGCCAGCACCATGCCGCAGGTGGGGCCCATGACCATATGGGTGAATTCCACCACACGCAGGCCTTCAAGCGGCAAGCAGGGAGAAGAGGTTGCAGAGGGAGTGTCGTTCATGTTCGCAGCGTGAAGAAGGTGTGTCAGGCCGTCGCTGTCTCGCGCAGCACGGCGGGTGCGGCATTCTGCGGCAACCCGGCCCGCCACAGGGTGCCGTGCAGGGTCTCACCCGCCAGCCAGCCGGCCACGCGCTGGCGCAGGGCCAGCAGCGCGGTCACGTCGGTGCCGGTGGCAACGCCCATGCGCTCCAGCATGAACACCAGGTCTTCGGTGGTGACGTTGCCACTGGCGCCCGGCGCATGAGGGCAGCCGCCGATGCCGGCCAGACAGGCATCAAAGCGGGTGATACCGGTTTCCCAGGCCGCGTAGACGTTGGCCAGGCCCATGCCGCGCGTGTCGTGGAAGTGGGCGCAGGCCAAGCGGTCGCCCACCAGGCCGCGGGCTTTTGCAAACAGTCGAGCGACCGAGGCGGGGTCGGCATAGCCCACGGTGTCAGCCAGGCTCACGCGGTCGGCGCCGGCGTCGAGCAGCGCCTGCATCAGGCGCAGGACTTCGCTCTCGGCCACCTCGCCCTGCAGCGTGCAGCCAAAGGCTGTGCCCACGCCGCCCTCGATCAGGGTGCGGCTGCCGCTGGCGTCACGCAATGCGCGGATGCGCGCCACCTCGGCTACCACCTCGTCGGGTGTCTTGTGCAGGTTGGCCAGGCTGTGCGCATGGCTGGCGGACAGGGGCACGATCATCAGGTCGGCGCCGTGCTCCAGCGCGCGCTCGGCGCCCTTGGTGTTGGGCACCAGCACCGATGCGACCAGCCCCGGCAAGGTCTTGGCATGGGCCAGCACCTCGGCCGTGTCGGCCAACTGGGGCAGAAGGCGCGCCGGCACGAAGGAGCCGACCTCGATCTCGCGCTGGCCGGCAGCATGGGCGGCGCGGATCCATTCGAGCTTGCGCGCGGTGGAGACTACGGTGGCGATGCTTTGCAGGCCGTCGCGCAGGCCAACTTCGCGGACTGTGGCGCATGGCGGTTGAAACGGGATGGAGGAGGTGCTCACGGGCGGCTTCTCGTCGGTTGGGTCTGCAGGCCATTCTAGAAATTCCCAGTCGAATCAGAAAATACATCTCGGAACTCATAAGATTCCCAACGGGAAAACCATATCTGTCGGGAGTTCACTCATGCGCGACCTGGATCTTCAGACCCTGCGGCTGTTTGCCGCCGTGTGCGAGCACCGCAGCATTGCCCGCGCTGCCGAGCAGGAGGCCATCGTGGGCTCGGCCATCAGCAAGCGGATCGCGCAACTGGAAGACACCTTGGGCACCCAGCTGCTGGTGCGCAAGCGGCGCGGCGTGGTGCCCACCCCGGCGGGCGAGACGCTGCAGGAGCACGCGCGCGCCATGCTGGCCAGCGTGGGCCAGATCGAACGCGACATGGCGGCCTACGCCAACGGCACGCGCGGCCATGTGCGCATGCTGGTCACGGCCTCGGTCATGGCCGAATCATTGGCCGACGATGTGGCAGCCTTCCTGCAAGACCCGGCGCATCGCGACATCCAGGTGAGCCTGGAGGAGCGCGTGAGCCCGGACGTGGTGCAGGGCATCCGCGATGGCAGCGCATCCATTGGCATCTGCTGGGACGCGGCCGATCTCACGGGCCTGGAAAGCCGCGCCTACCGAACCGACCACCTGGCCGTGGTAGCCCACGCGCAACACCCGGTGGCCCAGCGACAGAGCGTGCGTTTTGCCGACGTGCTGGAGTACGATTTTGTGAGCATGCCCGCGCTGAGCGCCGTGCAGGTGATGCTGGCGCGCGCCGCAGCCGTGGAGGGGAAAATGCTCGCCCACCGGGTGCTGGTGTCCAACTTCGATGCGGCCCTGCGGGTGGTGCGCGCCAACCTGGCCATCAGCGTGGTGCCGCGTGAAGTGGCTCTGCCTTTTGCGCAGACCGCGCCCATCCGGGTGATTCCACTGAGCGATCCATGGGCCCGGCGGCGCTTCGCCATCTGTTACCGCGGCGCCCGGATGCTGGCACCGGCAGCCCAGCTGCTGGTCCATCACCTGGCGAGGCTGGGGCCTCCAGGATGACCGCGCCCAACCGTGGCCCCGTCGCAACAGTTTGACTGGTAGGACGGCATTTTTGGCGCGTAGCGCATGCGTGGTGTGCGTTTTGAGCTACCAAACTTGTAGCAAAAGGGGTTCCGCGCTATAGTCCCTTCACACCCTCGGGTCCGGCATCTGCCCACCCGAAAGTCCATTTGATCCACCCCTTGCGCGAGGAGAAGCGTCCATGAGCTCCAAAGAAAATGCCGCCATCAACCAGCTGTTCGAGCGGCTTGAATGCCGCTACGCGTTGCGCGTTCTCTGGGCCCTGAAGGACGGCCACCCCCAGACCTTCCGCCTGCTGCAGGACAGCGTGGGCGGCATCACGCCCAACACCCTGAACACCCGCATCAAGGAATTGCGCGAAGCCGGCTTTGTGGACCATGGCAGTGACGGCTACACCGTGACCCCCTCGGGTGCTGACCTGCTCAAGCGCCTGTCGGACGTGCAAGCCTTCGCGACCCGCTGGGTGGCCGGCCGCGCCAAGAAGGCCTGAGCCCCGCCGCGCCAGACCAAGGCCGTAGCAGCCCCCCTTCCCGCCTTCCTCACCCATCCACCCTGTTTGGGTGGGTTTTAAAGATAGCCCCAAAAGGCTCCCAGCGCTTTTCCATTCGGCGCAACCAGCTATCTTATCTATAGCAAAAAAGGATTTTTCCATGGCACTGACCACCACCCCCTCCGGCCTGCAGTACGAAGACACCACCGTAGGCGACGGCGCTGAAGCCACCAAGGGCCAAAACGTTTCGGTGCACTACACCGGCTGGCTGTACAACAATGGCGAACAAGGTGCCAAGTTTGACTCGAGCCGTGACCGCAACGATCCTTTTGTCTTTTCGTTGGGCGCCGGCATGGTCATCAAGGGCTGGGACGAAGGCGTGCAAGGCATGAAGGTGGGTGGTCAGCGCACGCTGATCATTCCCGCGTCCCTGGGCTACGGTGCGCGCGGCGCAGGCGGCGTCATTCCCCCCAATGCCACGCTCAAGTTTGATGTGGAACTGCTGAAGGTCGGCCGCTGAGGCAACCTCTGCAAGCATCCGGCGCTGACCGGATGCAGGGCTCCCAACGCCCGAATCTCCCAAGCCAACGAGGCCCTGGTTGCTGCAGTCGACTGGGGATCAGGCCTAGTCGAACAGCGCCTTGTCCAGGCGCTCGAATTTTTCATCCCCCACCGCCTCGCGGATCTTGGGTGCCAGGGCCGCAAGGTCTTCGAAACTTCCCGCCCCCTCGACCGCCAGGTTCAGCCTGAACCCGCGCAGGCCCAGCGCGGCAGTCAATTCGGTCGCAATGGGATAGGCGGCCTTGTAACGCTCCATCGGAGAACGACCCGACCCCTCTGCCGGGGCCGACGTGGCGCCCGGATCATCCGCTGATTCCACCGGCCCATTGCTCACCGATG
>NZ_JALEGG010000191.1 GCF_022763525.1 Acidovorax sp. | reverse complement strand
GTGGTAGGTGAGCACCTTGGTCAGCAGTGCAGTGTTGGCAAGCAACGCCTCCTTGCTCACCCCCAGTTCGGTCAGCAGTGCTGCAAACGCCGCATTGGTGGGCGCAAACACCGTGAAAGGGCCGGCGCCCTGCAGGGTGCTGGCCAGACCGGCGGCCACCACCGCCTCCACGAGGATGCTGAAATCCGGCAGCGAAGAGGCCGTGGCGACGATGTCCTTGTTGGCGGGCAGCAGCACCCGGTCTACCAAGTGCACCACGCCGTTGCTGGCCTCGATGTCGGTGGCCGTGATGGTGGACACGCGGTTGCGGCCATCGGTGATCTTCAGGCCATTGGTCGACTCGATTTTGAAGAATCCGCCCGATAGGGGCGTGATGGCCTTGCCCAGCGGCACATCCGCACGCGGGACCCGGCTGCCGAGCACGTGGTAGGTCAGCACTGAAGTGAGCAGCGGCTTGTCGGCCAGCAAGGCCTCCTTGGTCACTCCCAGTTCGCTGAGCAACGCGGCGAAGGCCGCGTTGGTCGGCGCAAACACGGTGAGCGTGCCGGTGCTCAGGCTGGGCGCCAGGCCAGCGGCGGACACGGCTTCCACCAGGATGCTCAGGTCAGGGTTGGCTTGGGCGATCTCGACGATGTTGCGCTGCGGCTCGTCATTACCCCCTCCACAGGCTTGCAGCAGGGTGGCGCTGGCGCCCACGGCGGCGGCCAGCAAGACGGTACGGCGGTTCAAGGCAGTGTTCATGGTTCTCTCCTCGCTGGGATGGTGGTGGGGAAGGGCAAGCTTCCCCGCAGGGAATCACACGCCAGGATGGGCGCAGCGGGAATTTATAACCAATTGGTCGTGTAGTAAACCATGTGGTTATGTTGTAACTGTGCGGTTTCATTTGGACGAAAAAAAGCCCTGCAATGCAGGGCTTTTTTGGGTGGCCAGCGGGTCAGCGGACGATCAGCAGCGGCACCTTGCTGTGCGCCAGCACTTGCGTGGTCACTGACCCCATCACCAGGGTGGCCAGGGCGCCATGGCCATGCGAGCCCATCACCAGCAGGTCGAACTTGCCGGTGTCTGCCACCTTGGCAATGCTCTCGCCCACGAGGCCCACCTTGACGCTGCGCTTGGCATCCACGCCGTGGCGCGCCAGAAACTTGCACACGGGCGCGAGGATCTTTTCTGCCTCTTCAGCGTGATAGGCGTCGACCACTTCCTTGCCCAGCGCGGCGCGGGCGCGGGCGGGCAGGGGAGCTTGCACGGTGAGCACGGTGTACTGGTGGTTGCCCCCGAGCAGTTCGTCGTGCGTGGCCAGGTAAGCCAGCATTTTCTTGGTGTAGGCGCTGCCGTCGACAGCGAGCAGGATGTTCATGGTGTTCTCCGTAAAGGGATGGATCAGCCTACCGTGCGCGGACTTCTGTTGTCTTGACCTGCGTCATTTGTTTTCTCTGCGCTGCGGGGCGGTAGGGCCCCATGGGGCCATCATACGGCGACGCAGTGCTGTGGCCGGAAGGCAGCCTGCTCGCCTTTGCGCGCATAGCCCAGCGGATTGGCCACCACACGGCACTGCCAAGCCGTGCCGTCGGCGTTCAACCCACTTGCCGTGTAGTCGCTGGGGGCATGCAGGTGACCGTGGAGCCACAGCTGCGCGTAGGGCAAAAGTTCGTCCAGCGCGTTGCAAAAACCCGCCGTGCCCGGCACGAGGCCATAGCGCGGATCGGCGCTGCGCAGGCTGGGGGCAAAGTGCGTCACGGCGACGGTGGGCCCAGCGAACGGGGTCGCCAGCGCATCGGCCAGCCATTGGCGGCAGGCCAGGGCCTGTTCGCGCATGGGCTCGGCGAGGAAGAGGTCCCCGTGTCGGGTGCCGCCGGTCTTGCGCAGGTAGAAGTTGGCGGCGCGAAAAGCTTTTTCCCGCAGCTTGAGCCGCCGGCCCAGGTCGGTGCAGCCTTCGTGGTCGGCCAAGGCGTCGAAGTCGCTCCACAGCGTGGTTCCCACAAAGCGAATGCCTTCCAGTTGGACGCATTCGCGCTCCAGCCAGAGGATGCCAAGGCGATCGCACGTTTGCCGCAGCCGCGCATGGGCTGCGTCGAAGTCCTGGGCGTCGTACTCGTGGTTGCCGGGGACAAAGATCACTGGCGTGGGCCAGCCGGCACCCTGCGGCAGCGGCGAGAAACGGGCCAGGCCAAAGTCTGCATCCTCCAGTTGCGACCCCGCCTGGTACGAACCCACGTCGCCCGCCAGCACCAGTACGTCGGCGCCAGGCGCCGGCTCCGGAACGAAGTGGGGGTGGGCCTCGAGGTGCAGGTCGGACAGGAGCTGGATATTCATGTGGAGTGGAGTCTACGGGCCCGCAACATTCCTCTTATCCATCGGGGAATGTCCGGCGCGCCGCACGGGTCAGCGCGTGCAGCAGCCACATCATGGCGGCCTGCTGTGGGCCGCGGCGGCGCCACAGGGCGTCCACGTGCACGGGAGGCACATCCAGCGGAAGAGGCCGTTGCACCAGGGCGTCGGCGATGCCCGTGACGGGTACGAAGTGGCGGGGCAGCACCGTCAGCAGGTCGGAGCCCGATACCACCCGCCCAGCGGTGAAGAACTGGTTGACGGTAATGACCACCTTGCGTTCACGGCCCAGCGACGCCAGCGCTTCATCGATGAAGCCGAAAGGGCGCCCCGAAAAACTCACGAGCATGTGGCGCGCAGCGCAGTAGGCGTCCAGGGTCAGCGGCGCGTCGGCCAGCGGGTGGCCCTGGCGCATGACGCACACGTACTCCCCATCGTAGAGCCGCCGGCTTTCGAACACCACCGCGCCGCCCGATTGGGCACGCGCCGTGAGGTCCGCCAGCGCCGCCGGGAAGTAGCCCACAGCCATATCGGCGGCCTCATCTTCCAGCTGGCGGCGCGGGTCGCGGGTGGTCAGCGGCAGCACCCGGATCGAGATGCCGGGGGCCTCGCGCTCGATGATCTGCACCAGGTCCGGCACTAGGGTGGCTGCCGTGGCATCCGCCATCGCCAGCACGAAGGTGGACTCCGCCGTGGCCGGGTCGAAATGCCCGGGCGCCAGGGATTCCTGCAGGTGGGCCAGCGCCTCGCGCACGGGGGGCCAGAGGGCCAGTCCCCGCGGCGTGGGCTCCACGCCCTGGCCGCTGCGCACCACCAGTTCGTCGCCCAGTGCATCGCGCAGACGGCGCATGGCGTTGCTCACCGCAGGCTGGGTGATGGACAGCTTGTGGGCCGCGCGCGTGAGGCTGCGCTCGGCCATCACTTCATCGAATACGCGCAGGAGATTCAGGTCCAGCGAACGGAAGTTCATAGGCGTCATGGCGATTCATCACGATCATGAATATCAATGATTCAAAATATAAACTTGAATGGGCAAAGGGTTAACCCTAATATCACCCCATCGCCCGGCAATCTCGCCACAAGCGTTAGAAAAGGGAAATCCAAATGACCAGCTTTGTCCACGTCGACTACCCCACCGAACACCCCGGCGTTGTGCGCGCCGAAAACGCCGTCGCAGCACTCAAGGGTGTCGCATCCAACTTTGACGGCGCCCGCGGTGCCGCTACCCTGCTGCTGGCGGCCGTCGTATCGGCATTGCTGGTGGTGGCAAATCAGGTCATCGACACCTGGAGCGAAGGCCACCTGCTGGCTGCATGGATGGTGCTGTGGCTGGTGGCCTTCGCGGCACTGGCCTTGCTCACCGCTCCGGCTCGCCGCGCTGGCGCTGCACTGTTGAAGGCCGGTCACACCTGGGCCGAGAACCGCCGGCTGGCCGCAGAAGACGAGCGTACCTGGGCCGTGGCGGTAAAGGATCCCCGAATCATGGCCGAACTGCAACATGCCATGGGCATTGCTACGGTGGAAGACATCCGCAAGTACTATTGAGCGAGTCGTTGACTGCCGCGTCTGCGGCAATGTCCCCAAGGTTTTGAAGCCGCAGCAGCCGCTGCGGCTTTTTTTATGGGTGCGTGGCGGGCCGTGCGCCCGCGCAGCGAAGCGCAGGCCCAGACAAACCGCCCGGCGCCAAGCGCGGGGCGGTTTGTCTGTGAAGCCGCAGGCCGAGGGAGCCACCTGCGGTCTGGCCGGCGCCCGCTCCAGGGCGCCGCGGCGTCAGGCCGATACGCGTTTCTCGAACTGCGCCTTGGTGTCGAGCAGGGCTTGCGGCAGGTGGTAGGCCAGCTGCTCGAAATGCGCGTCGTGCAGCTTGAACTCCTCGGCCCACGCGGCCTTGTCGATGCTGGTCACAGCATCGAACTGCTGGGCGCTGAAGTTGAGGCCCGTCCAGTTGATTTCGGCGTATTGCGGAGCCACGCCGAACATGGTTTCCTGGCCGGCGGCCTGGCCTTCGATGCGGTCGATCATCCACTTGAGCACGCGCATGTTGTCGCCGTAGCCCGGCCATACGAACTTGCCGGCTTCGTCCTTGCGGAACCAGTTCACGCAGAAGATCTTCGGCGCAGCCTTGCCGGTGGCGGTGATCTTGCCTTCCATGTTGAGCCAGTGCTGGAAGTAGTCGCTCATGTTGTAGCCGCAGAACGGCAGCATGGCGAAGGGGTCGCGGCGCACCACGCCCTGGGCGCCAAAGGCGGCAGCGGTGGTCTCGGAGCCCATGGTGGCGGCCATGTACACGCCTTCCGTCCAGGTGCGGGCTTCCGTCACCAGCGGCACGGTGGTCGAGCGGCGGCCGCCGAAGATGAAGGCATCGATCGCCACGCCGTTGGCGTCATCCCACTGGGCATCGAGCGCCGGGTTGTTGGTCGCGGCCACGGTGAAGCGCGAGTTGGGGTGGGCGGCCTTGGCGCCGGTTTCCTTGGCAATCTGGGGCGTCCAGTCCTTGCCTTGCCAGTCGATCAGGTGGTCCGGCAGCTTGCCAGTGTCCTTTTCCATGCCTTCCCACCACACGTCGCCGTCGTCGGTCAGGGCCACGTTGGTGAAGATCACGTCCTTGTCCAGGCTGCGCATGCAGTTGGGGTTGGTGTGCATGTTGGTGCCGGGAGCCACACCGAAGTAGCCGGCTTCAGGATTGATGGCGTACAGCTTGCCGTCGGCATGGGGCTTGATCCACGCGATGTCGTCACCGATGGTGGTGACCTTCCAGCCGGCGAAACCGGCCTCGGGCGGCACCAGCATCGAGAAGTTGGTCTTGCCGCAGGCACTGGGGAAGGCCGCTGCCACGTGGTACTTCTTGCCCTGGGGGTTGGTCACGCCCAGGATGAGCATGTGTTCGGCCAGCCAGCCCTGGTCGCGGCCCATGGTGGACGCGATGCGCAGGGCCAGGCACTTCTTGCCCAGCAGCGCGTTGCCGCCGTAGCCCGAGCCATAGGACCAGATTTCGCGCGTTTCGGGGTAATGGACGATGTACTTGACCTTGGGGTTGCAAGGCCAGCTCGTGGTGTCCTTTTCGCCTTCAGCTAGCGGCGCGCCCACGGTGTGCATGCAAGGCACGAACTCGCCTTCCACGCCCAGCACGTCGTACACGGCCTTGCCCATGCGGGTCATGAGGCGCTGGTTGACGGCCACATACGCGCTGTCGGTCAGTTCCACGCCGATGTGGGCGATGTGGCTGCCCAGCGGGCCCATGCTGAAGGGCACCACGTACATGGTGCGGCCCTTCATGCAGCCGTCAAACAGCGGTTGCAGCGTGGCGCGCATTTCGGCCGGGGCCATCCAGTTGTTGGTGGGGCCGGCATCTTCCTTCTTGGCCGAGCAGATGTAGGTGCGGTCTTCCACGCGGGCCACGTCCGAAGGGTCGGACCAGGCCAGGTAGCTGCCGGGGCGCTTGGCAGGGTTGAGCTTCTTGAAGGTGCCGGCGTCGACCAACTGCTGGCAGAGGCGGTCGTACTCTTCCTTCGTGCCGTCGCACCAGTAGATGCTGTCGGGTTTGCACAAGGCGGCCATGTCGGCGACCCAAGCGAGCAGCTTGGCGTTTTTGACGTAGGCGGGGGCGTTGAGATTCAGGCCCTGCATGGTGGGTGCATTCATCGGGGAGCTTCCTAAGTTGAAAAACAGTTTTTTCAAAGGAAGCAGACAGACCCCGGTGGATCGCGGCAAGGCCTGGCTCACGTGCAGATGCTGAGCGCTGCCTTTGAAAAAACGGCTTTCGTGCTCAGTCGGCGGGCGGGTGTGCGTGTCGCAGCCCCACGGGGTGGAGGCGAGTTTCCACGGAGTCCGCGGGTCGGCTGGGATGTCGATTTTATGAACCCACCGACCGCTTGTCTGTCAGACAGGGCCTAAATCCATGCAAAAAAAGCATTAGGTTATGTCTGATAAAACGGCTCACCCAAGCCCGTGGATGGGCTGCCCCGCGACGAAACCGGCGCGCGCCAGCCAGTGCGCCGTGCACCTCTGGAACGGGCTCCGCCCGGCCACAGGTGTGTTTCCCTTCAGGCGGAGGGCGTCGCAGGCGCCTCGGGGAGGCGTCCCGCCATCCACCGTTCGTAGCCTGCCTGCCGCAGTGCGCAGGCCGGGCAGGTGCCGCAGCCGTAGCCCCAGGCGTGCAGGGTGTCCCGCACGCCGTGGTAGCAGGTGTGGGACTCGGTGATGATCAGCTCCACCAGCGCGTCGCCGCCCAGCGTGCGCGCCAGCTCCCAGGTCTCGGCCTTGTCCAGCCACATCAGCGGCGTTTCGAACGTGAAGCGCTGGCCCATGCCCAGCGACACGGCCACCTGCAGGGCCTTGAGCGTGTCGTCGCGGCAGTCGGGGTAGCCCGAAAAGTCGGTCTCGCACATGCCGCCCACCAGGGTGTGCAGCCCGCGCCGGTAGCCCACGGCCGCAGCCAGGTTGAAGAACAGCAGGTTGCGCCCCGGTACGAAGGTGTTGGGCAGTCCGGCGGCCGTCATCTGGATTTCGGTCTCGCTGGTCAGGGCGGTGTCGCTGATGCGGCCCAGCACGGCCAGATCCAGCATGTGATCCTCGTCCAGCCGGTCACGCCACTGTGGGAAGCGCTCGCGCAGCTGCGCCAGCACCGTCTTGCGCGCCTGCAGTTCCACGTGGTGGCGCTGGCCATAGTCGAAGCCGATGGTTTCCACATGGGCAAAGTGCGTGAGCGCCCAGGCCAGGCAGGCGGTGGAATCCTGTCCACCGGAGAAGAGAACAAGGGCGTGTCCGGGTCGCATGGGAGCTCCAGAAGAAGAGAAGAAAGGGGCGAAAAAAAACCCCGCGCAGCGGGGCTTGGGTGCGGTGGCTTGGGTGCTCAGGCCATGTACACGGCGATGAACGCCAGCAGGAACATCATGATGCCGCCCACCACCGGCAGCACCACGGGAACCACGGAGACGACGTTCTCCACGGGGTCGGTCGAGGGCGTTGCGGCGGCGTGGGAAGTGTTGTGGTCGGACATGGGGTCTCCAGATGCTTAAAACTTGCGCAATTCTAGCCGCGGTGCGGCGGGCAGAGCACAAAACCTTGTGGCAGCTTAGATCGTAAACACGTTCTTAGATCAGTGCGGCCTCCATGCCGCCCGCACGCAGCTGGCCCAGCACCTCTTCCACATGGGCTTTGCCCCGGGTCTGCAGCACCAATTCGATTTCCACGTTCTGCGCGGCCAGCATGGTGAAGGCGCGTTGGTGGTGCACCTCCTCGATGTTGGCACCGGCGTCAGCCACGGTGGCCGTGATGCGGGCCAGCACGCCGGGCACGTCGCGCGCGCTCACCTTGATGCGTGCCAGCCGCCCCGAGCGCACCATGCCACGTTCGATGATGGCCGCCAGCAGCAGCGGGTCGATGTTGCCGCCCGACAGCACCAGCCCGACACGCTTGCCCCTGAACCGTTCGGGGTGGCGCACCAGCGCGGCGAGCCCCGCGGCGCCCGCGCCCTCGACCAGGGTCTTTTCGATTTCCAGCAGCATCAGCACGGCTTGCTCGATGTCGCCTTCGTCCACCAGCAGCAGGTCGTCCACCAGGCGCTTCACCACCTCCTGCGTGATCTTGCCGGGCGTGCCCACGGCAATGCCTTCGGCGATGGTGGACGTGCCCTGGGGATGCTTCGTGCCCCGCAGCGCGTTGACCATGGACGGGAAACGCGAGGCCTGCACGCCCACGATCTCGATGCCGGGCTTGATCGCCTTGGCGGCCGTGGCCATGCCCGCAATCAGCCCGCCGCCGCCGATGGCAATGACCAGCACGTCCAGGTCGGGCTGGGCAGCCAGCATCTCCAGCGCCGCCGTCCCCTGGCCTGCGGCAATGGCCTCGTCGTCATACGGGTGTACAAAGGTGAGGCCCTGGGCGTCGGCCAGGGCGTAAGCATGCGCGCGGGCTTCCTCCAGCGTGTCGCCATGCAGCACCACTTCGGCGCCGAAGCCGCGCGTGCGCTCCACCTTCACGCCGGGCGTGAAGCGCGGCATCACGATCACCGCCCGCAGGCCCAGGCGTTGCGCGTGGTAGGCCACGCCCTGCGCGTGGTTGCCAGCGCTCATGGCCACCACCCCTCGCGCGCGTTCCGCGTCGGAAAGCAGCGCGAGCCGGTTGCACGCACCGCGTTCCTTGAACGAGGCGGTGAACTGCAGGTTCTCGAACTTGAGGAACACCTGCGCACCCACGATCTGCGAGAGCGTCTTGGATTCCACACAGGGGGTGTCCAGCACCTGGCCTTGCAGGCGGGTGGCGGCGTCGCGGATGTCTTGGAGGGTCAGCATGGCGCGATTGTGGCGCAGCCCGGGGGCTCGGCTGCGCTCGAAATGAGGTTGGACATCCAGATGGCCCGCAGCGCTTGTATATCAAGCGCAAGCAGCTATCAATTTTGGTGAGTCATGGTTTGATGCCCAGCCGCCGGGCCAGTTTGTGCAGGTTGCTGGCGTCCACTTCCAGGTCGCGTGCGGCCCGAGCCCAGTTGCCCTGGTGGCGGGCCAGGGCCTGCGCGATGGCCTGGCGCTGGCAGGCGTCCACGGCGTCGCGCAGCGGGCCGCCGGCCGTGGCGGGCACGGGCGATTCTTCTGCAGCCGCAGCTGCCAGCGGGGTGCGAGGCATGCCGCCACCCTCGGCATCCAGGTCGAGCAGGGCAGCCTCCAGCGTCACGATATCGGTGCGGTTCACGCCGCGGCTCAGCGCCTTGAGCGCCGCGCGGCTGATCACATGCTCCAGCTCGCGGACGTTGCCGGGCCAGGGGTAGCGGCGCAGCGCGTCCTGCGCGGCGGTGGACAGCCGCAGGCTGCGCAGGCCCAGGCGGGCGCGGTTGAGCTCCAGAAAGCGCCCCGCGATCAACAGCACATCGTTGCCGCGCTCGCGCAGCGGCGGGATGGGCACGGGGTACACCGACAGCCGGTGGTACAGGTCTGCGCGGAAGGCGCCCGCAGTCACCTGCTCGCGCAGGTTGCGGTTGGTGGCGGCGATCACGCGCACGTCCACACGGCGCGGCCGGTCGGCCCCCAGGCGCTGGATTTCGCCGTTCTGCAGCGTGCGCAGCAGCTTGGCCTGCACGGCCAACGGGAGCTCGCCCACCTCGTCGAGGAACAGCGTGCCGCCCTCGGCGGCCTCGAAGCGGCCAGGGCGGTCGGTCACCGCGCCGGAGAACGCGCCGCGCACGTGGCCGAAGAGCTCGCTTTCGGCCAGCGACTCGGGCAGCGCCGCGCAATTCACGTGAACCAGCGGGCGGGCAGCGCGCGGCGACTGCCGGTGCAGCCGGCGGGCGAAAAGCTCCTTGCCCACGCCGGTTTCGCCCAGCAGCAGCACGGGCAGATCCGAGCCCGCCACGACCTCCAGCTCGTGCAGCAGCCGCAGCAGGGGCGCGCTCTGGCCGACGATGTCCAGGTCGGCGTCACCCGCGCGCGGGGCGCGCTCGTCGTCGGGGCCGCGCGCGGGGGGCGCATTGCGCAGCGCCTGCACCTCGCGCTCCAGCCGCGAGATGCGTACGGCCGCCTCCACCAGCACCTTGCAGTCGGCCAGTGCGGCGCGGGACGCCTCGCCAAACGTGCCGGTCTGCAGTGCATCGAGCGTCAGCACGCCCCAGGGCTGGCCGTCCACCCACAGGCTCACTCCCATGCAGTCGTGCACGGGCAGGGGTTCGCCCACCAGGGTGTCGAGCAGGCCGTCGTAGGGGTCGGGCAAGGTGCTGTCGTGGTCGAAGCAGGTCACTTCGCGGCGCGCCAGGATAGCCGCCAGCCGGGGGTGCTGGCTGACCGCAAAGCGCCGCCCCAGGGCCTCGCGCACCAGGCCTTCCACCGCCAGGGGGCGCAGATGGCCCTCCTCCAGCTGCAGCAAGGCCACGGCGCCGCAATGAAAGCGGGTGCGCAGGTGATCGGCCAGCCGCTGCAGGCGCACGGCCTGGGGCAGGTCGGTGGCCAGGTCGGCCAGTAGGGGACTGTGGTCCATGGTTTTTATTACCTCGTTGGGGTGAATTAAACCCGATTCATCGAGGGTAATAAACACCGTGTTCGGTGTAAGTGCTTGTTTTGAAAGGGATACGTGCCTGGCCTGGGGCTTGCGAAGTAAGGAGCAAACCTGATCCACCCATCCATCCCCACCATGACCTTAAGACCACCCTGCCCCCAGGCCGCCCCGAAGGCGGCGGCCACCCGCACAGCCAGCACGCGCTGGCGTCGCCCCGTTGTTGTTACTGCTGTTCTGCCGAAAGAGGAGGCCCGCCATGGGTAACTACCGCAAGCTTTGGTTCACGCTGATCGGCGTGCTCATCGTCACCTTCAGCCTGCTGGGCTACTACGGCGCCGAGGTCTATCGCACGGCGCCGCCCATCCCGGCCAAGTTCGCCACGGCCGGCGAGGAGGTGCTGTTCACGCACGACAGCATCCTGGACGGGCAGACCGCCTGGCAATCGGTGGGGGGCATGCAGCTGGGTTCCATCTGGGGCCACGGTGCCTACCAGGCACCCGACTGGACGGCCGACTGGCTGCACCGCGAGCTGGAGAACTGGCTGGAAGTGGCGGCCGAGCGCGCGCACGGCAAGTCGTTTGCCGAGCTGGACGCCGCCGCCAAGGCGGTGCTGCGCGACCGCTTGAAGACGGAGTACCGCACCAACACCTACAACCCCGAAACGGGCGTGGCCACGGTGTCCACCACGCGGGCCGATGCCATTGCCCTCACGGCCCACTACTACGACCAGCTCTTCAGCGACGCGCCCGCGCTGCAGAAGACCCGCGAACACTTCGCCATGAAGGAGAACACCCTGCCCAGCCGCGAACGCCGGGCGCAGATGACGGGCTTCTTCTTCTGGACGGCCTGGGCCGCCGCCACCGAACGGCCTGGCACCACGGCAACGTACACCAACAACTGGCCCCACGAGCCGCTGATCGGCAACAAGCCCACGGGCGAGAACATGGTCTGGTCAGTGATGAGCGTGGTCGTGATGATGGCCGGTGTGGGCTTCCTCGTCTGGGGCTGGGCGTTTTTGCGCAAACACGACGAGACCGACCCCGAGCCGCCGAAGCACGACCCGCTCTCGCGTGTGCCGCTCACGCCGTCGCAGCGCGCCCTGGGCAAATACCTGTTCCTCATCGTGGCGCTGTTCAGCTTCCAGGTCATGCTGGGCGGCTTCACCGCGCACTACACGGTGGAAGGCCAGCAGTTCTATGGCATCAACGTGTCGCAGTGGTTTCCCTATGCGCTGGTGCGCACCTGGCACATCCAGAGCGCGCTGTTCTGGATCGCCACCGGCTTCCTGGCCGCAGGGTTGTTCCTCGCGCCGCTGATCCATGGCGGCAAGGACCCGGCCTACCAGAAGCTGGGCGTCGACATCCTCTTCTGGGCGCTGGTGGTGGTCGTCGTCGGCTCGTTCGCCGGCAACTACCTGGCCATTGCGCAGATCATGCCGCCGGAGTGGAACTTCTGGCTCGGCCACCAGGGCTATGAATACGTGGACCTGGGCCGGCTGTGGCAGATCGGCAAATTCACTGGCGTGGCGTTCTGGCTGGTGCTGATGCTGCGCGGCATCGTGCCCGCGTTCCGCCAGCCCGGCGACAAGAACCTGCTGGCGCTGCTCACCGCCTCGGTGGTGGCCATCGGCCTGTTCTACGGTGCGGGCTTCTTCTACGGCGAGCGCACCCACCTGTCGGTGATGGAGTACTGGCGCTGGTGGGTGGTGCACCTGTGGGTCGAGGGCTTCTTTGAAGTGTTCGCCACCACGGCGCTGGCCTTCATCTTCTCAACGCTGGGCCTCGTGTCGCCCCGCATGGCCACGGCGGCCAGCCTGGCCTCGGCATCGCTGTTCATGCTGGGCGGCGTGCCCGGCACCTTCCATCACCTGTACTTCGCGGGCACCACCACGCCGGTGATGGCTGTGGGCGCATCGTTCAGTGCGCTGGAAGTGGTGCCCCTGGTGGTGCTGGGCCATGAGGCCTGGGAACACTGGCGCCTGCAGCACCGCGCGAAGTGGATGGCCAACCTCAAGTGGCCCCTCATGTGCTTCGTGGCCGTGGCCTTCTGGAACATGCTGGGCGCGGGCGTCTTCGGCTTCATGATCAACCCGCCGATTGCGCTGTATTACCTGCAGGGCCTCAACACCACGCCGGTGCATGCTCACGCTGCGCTGTTCGGTGTGTATGGCTTCCTGGCGCTGGGCTTCACGCTGCTGGTGCTGCGCTACATCCGCCCGCAATTGGTGTTCAGCGAACGGATCATGAAGACGGGCTTCTGGTGGCTCAACGCCGGCCTGGTGCTGATGATTGCCACCAGCCTGCTGCCCATCGGCCTGTTCCAGTTCCACGCCAGCGTGAGCGAAGGCCTGTGGTACGCCCGGGGCGAAGCCTTCATGCAGCAGCCCTTCATGCAGACCCTGCGCTGGGTGCGCACCTTTGGCGACGTGGTCTTCATCGTCGGCGCGCTGGCCATGGCCTGGCAAGTGGTGAGCGGGCTGTTCGGCTCGCGTCTGCCGCAAGCCGCTGGCGCCCCGCTGGCGCGGGCCTCCCGCTGAGGCTGTCGGCCCATCCCTCAGCGCTGCCCGCCACAAGCGATGGCAGCGCCACCTTCACCCCTCCCACCAGGACACGCGACCATGAATCTCGACAAGTTCAAGCACCAGCACACCGACATCCTGCGCAGCATTGCTGCCCTGCGCGCACTGGCCCATGCGGGCGTCGAGGCCAACGCCACGGGCATCGCCCAGGGCATCGTGGCGATGAGCGGCACCATCAAGCTGCACCTGGCCGTGGAAGACCAGGTGCTGTACCCCGCATTGCAGCGCGGCGGCAACGCCGAACTCGCGCGCATGGGCCGCCAGTACCAGAGTGAGATGGCGTCGATTGCCAGCGCGTACGACGCGTTTGCTCGGCGCTGGAACAGGGCCGAATGCGTGCGGCGCGACGCGCAAGCTTTCCGCAATGAGGCCAACGTGGTGCTGCGCCGCGTGTTCGAGCGCATGCAGCGCGAAGACCATGACTTCTATCCCCGCATCGAAGAGGAGGAGACCGCTGGCTGCCTTTGAATCTGGCGTCACCATTCTTCGAACTGTTCGGGCGGAGTCTTCGAGCGGCGCTGCGTGGCCGGCCTGCGGTCCATCTGTTGTCGCAGAAAGCTCGCCTGCTCCATCCATTGAATCCATCGGTAGGGCCTGACGGCACCTTCCTTGACCGGCCGCGAGGCCGGTTTTTTTTGCCTCTGCGGATGGCCCGTTTGTGCGGGATCAAACTACATATAGTGTTTGATGGGTATCGTGGACACCATAGGTAGTGTTTTTAACCGTCAACCAAGATTGGGTCCACCCATGGCGTCCACCCTTGTCAGCCTGCCGCGCGAGGTCATCGACCGCAGCGGCCAGCGCGCTCCTTTTGATGCCGAGCGCATCCGCAATGCGCTGCTGCGCGCGGGCGTCGCCACGGGCGAGTACGCCCTGGACGAGGCCGTGCTGCTCACCGCCCAGGTCACCAAGGTGCTCATCCACCGCTTCCACGGCGAGGCCCCCACCATCGAGCAGATCCAGGACGTGGCCGAGCAGACGCTGATCGCCGCCAACCACCTGGCCACCGCGCGCGCCTACATCGTCTACCGCGAGCAGCACGCCACGCTACGCGCCGACAGGCAGACGCTGGTCGATGTGGAAAGCTCCATCAACGAATACCTCACGCGCGCCGACTGGCGGGTGAACGCCAATGCCAACCAGGGCTACTCGCTGGGCGGGCTGATCCTGAACGTGGCGGGCAAGGTCACGGCCAACTACTGGCTGTCGCACGTCTACACGCCCGAGATCGGCGAGGCGCACAGGAGCGGCGACCTGCACATCCACGACCTCGACATGCTCAGTGGCTACTGCGCGGGCTGGTCGCTGCGCACGCTGCTGCACGAGGGGCTCAACGGCGTGCCGGGCAAGGTGGAGGCCGGGCCACCCAGGCACATGAGTTCGGCCGTGGGGCAGATCGTGAACTTCCTCGGCACGCTGCAGAACGAGTGGGCAGGCGCGCAGGCGTTTTCGTCGTTCGACACCTACATGGCGCCCTTCGTGCGCAAGGACGGCATGGACTACGCGCAGGTGCGCCAGTGCATCCAGGAGCTGGTCTACAACCTCAACGTGCCCTCGCGCTGGGGCACGCAGACGCCGTTCACCAACCTCACGTTTGACTGGACCTGCCCTGACGATCTGCGCGAGCAGGTGCCGGTGATCGGCGGCTTGGAGATGCCGTTTAGCTACGGCGAGCTGCAGGCCGAGATGGACCTGATCAACCGTGCCTACATCGACGTGATGACCACGGGCGATGCCAAGGGCCGGGTGTTCACCTTCCCCATCCCCACGTACAACATCACCAAGGATTTCCCGTGGGAGAGCGAGAACGCAGAGCGGCTGTTCGAGATGACGGCCAAGTACGGCCTGCCGTACTTTCAGAACTTCATCAACTCCGAGCTGGAGCCGAACATGGTGCGCTCCATGTGCTGCCGCCTGCAGCTGGATTTGCGTGAATTGCTCAAGCGTGGCAACGGCCTCTTTGGCAGCGCCGAGCAGACGGGCAGCCTGGGCGTGGTGACGATCAACTGCGCACGCCTCGGGTATTTGCATGCGGGCGATGAAGCCGG
This sequence comes from Acidovorax sp., assembly GCF_022763525.1. GTDB lineage: Bacteria > Pseudomonadota > Gammaproteobacteria > Burkholderiales > Burkholderiaceae_C > Acidovorax. The sequence continues at coordinate 23,217 of NZ_JALEGG010000191.1, read as the reverse complement.
TCTGTTTGCCGCGCTGGACCGCCTCCTGGAGCTGGGCAAGCAGAGCTTGGAGACCAAACGCAAGCTCATCCAGCGCCTCATGGACCAGGGCTTGTTCCCCTACACCAAGCGCTACCTGGGCACCTTGCGCAACCACTTCAGCACGCTGGGCGTGAACGGCATCAACGAGATGGTGCGCAACTTCACGGCGGACCAGCACGACATCACCAGCGACTTCGGCCACAGCTTGGCCGTGCGCCTGCTCGACCATGTGCGCGAGCGCATGACGGCCTTCCAGGAGGAAACCGGCCACCTCTACAACCTGGAGGCCACGCCCGCCGAGGGCACCACCTACCGCTTCGCCAAGGAAGACAAGAAGCGCTGGCCCGCCATCCTGCAGGCGGGCACGGCCGAGCAGCCCTACTACACCAACTCGTCCCAACTGCCCGTGGGCTTCACCGACGACCCGTTCGAGGCGCTGATGCGGCAGGAGGCACTGCAGGGCAAATACACCGGCGGCACCGTGCTGCATCTGTACATGGGCGAGCGCGTTTCCAGCGGCGCGGCCTGCCGCGAGCTGGTCAAGCGCGCGCTGACGAACTTCCGCCTGCCCTACATCACCGTCACGCCCACGTTCTCCATCTGCCCCACGCACGGCTACCTGGCGGGCGAGCACCCGTTCTGCCCCCGCTGCGACGAAGAGCGGCTGGACGCCAAGCGGCGGCGTCTGGCTGCCTAGATTCTGAGAAAAAAGTGGCCCTGGCGCTGGATAGTCAAGCGCAGGCAGCTATCAAAACAGAAGCAAACCAATTCAACCACCTCCGAAAGGAATCCGACATGAGCCATTTTTTCGCCACCGAACACACCGCCATCTCCAGCGCCGCCGCCGCGCAGCTCACCGACGACGAGCGCCAGCCCTGCGAGGTCTGGACCCGCGTGATGGGCTACCACCGCCCCGTGGCCAGCTTCAACACCGGCAAGCAGGGCGAGCACGCCGAGCGCCGCTTCTTTTCAGAGCAGACGCGTGGTGGAAGCAACGCCTGCTGAGGCGCCGCCAGCCCCGGCGCTGCGGCTGGGCGGCATGACACCGCTCACCACCATCGACTTCCCCGGCCGCCTCGCGGCCGTTTTGTATTGCCAGGGTTGCCCCTGGCGCTGCGGGTATTGCCACAACCCCGAACTGCTGGACGCCACCGCGCCTCCCGCGCTGCCGTGGGCGCAGGCGCTGGCGTTTCTGGAAAGCCGGCGCGGCCTGCTGGACGGCGTGGTTTTCTCGGGCGGCGAGCCCACGCTGCAGGCGGGCCTGGGCGTGGCGCTGAACGCAGTGCGCAGCCTGGGCCTGCAGACCGCCCTGCACACCGGCGGCATGTACCCCGAGCGGCTGGCGGCCGTGCTGCCGCAGCTGGACTGGGTGGGTCTGGACATCAAGGCCCTGCCGCAGCGCTACAACGCCATCACCGCCACACCCGGCAGCGGCGCGCGCGCCTGGGCCGGGCTGGAGGTGCTGCTGGCCTATGGCACCGACCACGAATGCCGCACCACCTGGCACGCGGGCCTGTTTGGTGTGGATGAGTTGCTGGACCTGGCCCAAGCCCTGGCCGCGCGCGGCGTTCGCCGCTGGGCGCTGCAGGAATGCCGCGCACCTGGCGCACCGGCCTGGGCGCTGACCACGGCGCACCAGCAGCAACTGGCCGCGTGGTTCCCCTCCTTCACGCTGCGCCGGGCCTGAGCGGGTGGGGCTCCGGGTTTGTCCGGCACGTCGCGCAGATTCGTTGCGCTTCTAAGTAGAAAACAGAACGAACCTGCGAATTTGCGCTAGGAGCCGCTGGGTTTGATGCGCATCAGAGCCGCCTCGGACGCGCCGCGTGGATCATCCGCCACCGCCGCACAACGGCACCACCTGCAAGGAACACGTCCATGACCCCCCTCGGCCTCCAGCTGCTGCACGCGCTCAAAACCCATGGCGCGCGCGAGATCTTCGGCATCCCCGGCGACTTCATCCTGCCCCTGTTCAAGCAGATCGAAGAGAGCGGCATCCTGCCCCTGGTCACGCTCAGCCACGAGCCCTCCCTGGGCTTTGCCGCCGATGCCGCTGCGCGCATGCACTGCGGCCTGGGCGTGGTGGCCGTCACCTACGGCGCGGGCGCGCTCAACGTGGTCAACGCCGTGGCGGGGGCCTATGCCGAGCGCTCGCCGCTGGTGGTGCTGGCCGGCTGCCCCGGCGAGGTCGAGGCGCACTCGGGCCTGGTGCTGCACCACCAGGTGCGCCATGTCGATTCGCAATGGCGCATCTTCCGCGAGATCACCTGCGACCAGGTGCGCCTGTCCGACCCCGCCACCGCGCCCGCCGAGCTGGCGCGCGTGCTGCGCAGCTGCCGCGAATACTCGCAGCCCGTGCTCATCGAGGTGCCGCGCGACATGACGCTGCACCCCATGGCCGAGGTGCCCGTGCTGCCCGCGAGCCCGTTCAACACTGCCGCCGTGGCCGAGTGCGCGGACGAATGGATGGCCCGCATCCAGGCAGCCCAGCGCCCCGTGCTGGTGGTGGACGTGGAGGTGCGCCGCTTCGGCCTGGAGGCCCGCGTGGCCGAGCTGGCGCGGCGGCTGCAGCTGCCGGTGCTCACCACCTTCATGGGCCGGGGCCTGCTGGCCGAGGAGGGCGTGCACTCGGGTGTGCAGCTGCACGGCACCTACCTCGGCGTGGCGGGCGCGCCCGAGACCAGCGCGCTGCTCGACGATTCCGACCTGCCCGTGATGCTGGGCGCCATCCTGTCGGACAGCAACTTCGGCGTGAGCGCCCAGCGCATGGACTTCCGCCGCGCGCTCATCGCCGCGCACCGCGAGGTGCGCGTGGGCCACCACCTGTACCCGAACATTCCCCTGGCCGCGCTGGTGGAGGCGCTGCTGGCCCGCGCCCCGGCCGCAGGCGCCAAGCCGCCGCGCGCCCTGCCGCCCCCGCCCGCTTGCCCCGAGGGCCTGGTGGCCGACGATGCGCCCGTGTGTGCGGCCGACCTCTCCCGCGCGCTCAACGACCGCATCCGCGCGCACGGCCCCATGAACATCGTCGCGGACATTGGCGACTGCCTGTTTGCTGCGATGGAGCTGCTGCCCGCCCCGCTGGTGGCCCCGGGCTACTACGCTTCCATGGGCTTCGGCGTGCCGGCCGGCATCGGTGCGCAGGTGGCGACGGGCCAGCGCAGCCTGATCCTGGTGGGCGACGGCGCCTTTCAAATGACGGGCTGGGAGCTGGGCAACTGCCCGCGCCTGGGGCTGGACCCCATCGCCATCGTGCTCAACAACCAGACCTGGGAAATGATCCGCGCCTTCCAGACCGAATCGCGCTGCGCCGCCCTGGGCGACTGGCATCTGGCCCAGGCCGCCGACGCGCTGGGCGGGCGCGGCCACCGGGTGCACACGCGGGCGCAGTTCAAGGCGGCGCTGGATGCCGCGTTTGCCGAGCGCGGGCGATTTCAGCTCATCGAGCTCATGGTGCCGCCGGGCGACAGCACGCCCACGCTGCGGCGGTTTTCGGAAGGCATCCGGGCGTTGCGGGCGCGGGCGGCGGTTGCAGCCTGAGCCTTCTGCCTACCCCGCCCGCACCACGCGGAGCACGTCCGCCCCGTAGGCTTCCAGCTTCTTCGCCCCCATGCCGCTGATGCCCTGCAGGTCGTCCAGCGTGGCGGGCGCGCGTTCTGCAATCGCGGCCAGCGTGGCGTCGTGAAAGATCACGTAGGCCGGCAGGTTGTGCTCGCGCGCCACCTCGGCGCGCCAGGACTTGAGGTTGATGAAACGCACCTGCGCATCCGGGCCCAGGTTGGCCGCGGCGGCGGGCGGGGCGCTGCCCGTGCCCTTGCGGGTGCGCGCGCGCTTGGCCGGCGCGGCGGCAGTGGATTCGCGCAGCTGCACCGCCACCTCGCCACGCAGCACGGGGCGCGAGCCTTCGGTGAGGCTCAGCGTGTCAAAGCTGTGGCCGCTCTCCAGCATCACCTTCTGCAGGCCCACCGCGCCCGTGGCCAGCAGCTGGCGCAGCACGCCGCGCAGCTGGGGTTCCGCATAGTCCTTGCCCACGCCGAAGGTGGACAGCTTGTCGTGCCCGAACTGCTTGACCTTCTCGGTGTCCTTGCCGCGCACAATGTCCATGATGTGGCCCGTGCCAAAGCTCAGGCCGCTGGCCTGCTGCACGCGGTAGATGGTGGAGAGCAGCTTGCGCGCGGCGTCCGTGCCGTCCCACACCGCGGGCGGATTCAGGCAGTTGTCGCAATTGCCGCAGGGCGTGGAGTGCTCGCCAAAGTAGCCCAGCAGCCGCACGCGGCGGCAGTCCGTGGCCTCGGCCAGGGCCAGCAGCGCGTCGAGCTTGCCGCGCATCACCTGCTTGAACTCTTCGCTGGCGGGGCTCTCGTCGATCATGCGGCGCTGGTTCACCACGTCCTGCAGGCCGTAGGCCATCCAGGCATCGGCGTTCAGCCCGTCGCGGCCCGCGCGGCCGGTCTCCTGGTAGTAGCCCTCGATGTTCTTGGGCATGTCCACATGGGCCACAAAGCGCACGTCGGGCTTGTCGATGCCCATGCCGAACGCAATGGTGGCCACCATCACGATGCCTTCCTCGCGCAGGAAGCGGTCCTGGTTCTGCTGGCGCACCTCGGCGGGCAGGCCGGCGTGGTAGGGCAGGGCGTTCAGGCCCGCATCGCACAGCGCCTGCGCCATCTCCTCCACCCGCTTGCGCGACTGGCAGTACACCACGCCCGCGTCGCCCGCATGCTCGCGCTCGATGAAGCGCAGCAGCTGGGCCAGCGGCTCCTTCTTCTCCTCGATGCGGTAGCGGATGTTGGGCCGGTCGAAGCTGCTCACGAAATGCTGTGCGCCTTCGAGCTGCAGCCGCTCCACGATGTCGGCGCGCGTGAGCGCATCGGCCGTGGCCGTGAGCGCGATGCGCGGCACGCCGGGGTAGCGCTCGTGCAGCACGGTGAGCGCGCGGTACTCGGGCCGGAAGTCGTGGCCCCACTGGCTCACGCAGTGCGCTTCGTCGATCGCGAACAGGCTCAGGTGCCCGCCCTGGTGCAGGCTGTCCAGCAGGCCCAGGAAGCGCGGCGTGTTCAGCCGCTCGGGGGCGGCGTACAGCAGCGTGATGCCGCCCGTCTGCAGGCGCAGCTCCACATCCTGCGTCTCGTCATAGCTCAGCGTGGAGTTGAGGAACGCCGCCTCCACCCCCGCCTCGTGCAGCGCGCCCACTTGGTCGTGCATGAGCGCAATCAGCGGCGACACCACGATGGTCACGCCCCGTCCCTGCTGCTGGCGCACGATGGCCGGCACCTGGTAGCACAGCGACTTGCCGCCGCCCGTGGGCATGAGCACCAGCGCATCGCCGCCGGCGATCACATGCTCGACGATGGCCTGCTGCGGGCCGCGGAACTGCTCGTAGCCGAAGACGTCCTGCAGGACAGCGTGGGCGGGCGAGGTGGAGGGAGACGGACGGGCGGACAACGGATACTCTGAAATTGATAGCTGCTAGCGCTTGTCAATCAAGCGCTGGAGGCCAATTTGGCCACAAAGCCGGGGGCGCCGGGACGCTGGCGAAGGGGCTATTGTGCGCCGGGCCGCCGGGGCACCCGCCCCGCCCGCGTGGCAGGCTCGGACTCTGGGTCTTCACCGCAATGCGCGAACGGCCGACTCGATCGCCTCGGGCGGGAGGGCGGCAAAGCCCAGTCGCCAGCCCGCCATGGCGGGGGCCGTATGGTAGAGCTCGCTGAGGCTGGGCGTGGCGATGCCGCGTACCAGCGCACGGCGCGTGTGCTGCAGCTCGCTGCCCTCGGTCAGCCGCACGGCCATCTGCAGGCCGCCCCGGCTGTCCAGCGGCTCGGCCCAGGGCAGGTGGGTGTGCAGCGCCTGCAGAAGGGCGTCGCGCCGGCTGCGGTAGAGCTGGCGCATCAGCCGCAGGTGGGCCGCAAAGTGGCCCTGGTCCATGAAGTCGGCCGCCACCGCCTGCATGGGCTGCGAAGGGTGGCCGTCGTAGATGGTGCGGGCGGTCACCAGGGGCTGCACGAGCGGCTCGGGCAGGACCATGTACGCCAGCCGCACCGAGGGGAACAGGGACTTGGAAAACGTGCCGATGTAGAGCACGCGGCCTTGCGCGTCCAGCCCCTGCAGCGCGGGCGTGGGCTGGTGGTCGTAGAGGAATTCGCTGTCGTAGTCATCCTCGATCAGCCAGGCTCCGGTGGCCTGCGCGTGGGCGATGAAGGCCAGCCGGCGACGCAGGGACATGGCCCGCCCGGTGGGGAACTGGTGCGAAGGCGTGAGGTAGATCAGCCGCGGCGCTTGCGAAGCCGGCAGCAGCTGCGCACCCTCGTCGTCCAGCGGCATGTCCACCACCTGGGCACCGTTCGCGCGGAACGCGGTGCGGGCGCCTGCGTAGCCGGGGTCTTCCATCCACACGGTGTCGCCTTCATCCAGCAGCGTCGCGGCCAGCAGCTGCAGGGCCTGCTGCGAACTGGTCAGCACCAGCACCTGGCCCGCGTGGCAGCGCACGCCGCGCGACTGCGTGAGGTAGCGCGCGATGGCGTCGCGCAGCGCGGGCAGCCCCTGCGGGTCGCCATAGAACAGCAGGGGCCCGGCGTCCTGCCGCAGGCGGCGCTGCAGCAGCTGCCGCCACAGGTCGACCGGAAACGCGTGCAGGTCCGGGCTGCCGGCCACGAAGGCACGGGCGCGGTCGGGCTCGGCGCAGCCGCCGGTGTCGACCATGCGCTGCCCGCGCCGGGACAGCGTGGGCAACGCCGCCGCTGGCGCCGTGCGGGCCGCGCGAGACCGGCGCGGTGCGGCACCTGCGGCGGACGACGCTGCGCCCCGCTGCATGTCGATGGCCACGAAGCTGCCCTGGCCGACGCGCCGGTGCAGGTAGCCCTCGGTCTCCAGCTGGGCGTAGGCGGCCTCTACCGTCACGCGCGACAGCCCCAGGTCGTGCGCCAGGTCGCGCGTGGAGGGCAGACGCTCGCCCAACACGGCCTGCCCGGTGCGCACGGCCTCCCTCAGCGCCGCGCACAGGCGTTCGCGCCGGCCGCCACCGGTGGCGTCTTCCAGCAGTGTGAGCAGCAACCGGGGCTTCATAGATGAAATTGGTCTTATCTGAATGGCAAGATTGGCATTATTGATCAGTCCAAATCGGTGGACACTTCCTCCTGTCGCAGCAATGCAATTCCAACCCCGGAGGACTTTTCCATGACCACCACAATGCCTGCCGCCCCCGCATCCACCGTCCTGGCCTTTCCCGCGCCCACGCCCGAGCAATCGCGGGACTTCATGGCCGCCAAGCTCAGCTACCACGCCGATGCCTGGGACGTGGCCGAAGACCTGCGCAACGGCATCGACGCCATCGTCGTGGTCGACACCCGCTCCGCGGCCCACTACGAGCAGGGCCACGTGCCGGGCGCCATCAGCTTTCCCCATCGCACCATGGACGAGCAGAGCACGGCGCACCTCGACCGCAGCAAGGTCTACGTCACGTACTGCGACGGCATCGGCTGCAACGGCTCCACCCGGGGCGCGTACAAGCTGGCGCGCCTGGGCTTCACGGTGAAGGAGATGCTCGGCGGGCTGGACTTCTGGATCCGCGACGGCCAGCCCGTCGCCACCGGCCCCGAGCGCGGCGCCATGCCCGCCGCCCGGCCCGCCATCGAGTGCGCATGCTGACCCGCGCCATGGGCGGCCCGTCCGCCCGCGGCTGGGTGGGCTGGGACTTGCGCCCCGCCCTGGCCGCCGACGCAGGGGTGCTGGCCTGCTTGTGCGCGGCGCACGCGGCCTACGAGCAGATTCCCCATGACGCCGAGGGCCACGCCGAGCGGCTTGCGCGCGCGCTGGAGGCCGGGCGGCTCCATGCGTGGCTGGGCTGGATGGAGGGGCACGCCGTGGGCTACGCCAGCGCCACCCTCGACTACGCCACCCTGGCGGCGCGGCCCTTCTTGCACCTGGACTGCCTGTACCTCGAACCGGCGGCGCGGGGCCGGGGGCTGGGCCGCGCGTTGCTGGAGGCCGCCGTGGACCGGGCGCACGCCCTGGGCTGCGAGCAGCTGCAGTGGCAGACGCCGGTGTGGAACGAAGGCGCCATCCGCTTTTACGACCGCCTGGGCGCCACGCGGCTGGCCAAGCAGCGCTACACGCTGGTGTGCGCTGAAACCCCTGACAGGCCCGGTGGCTGACCGGGTTTCTACAATCGGGGGATGAAAACGCCTGCCTACACGCGCGCCGCGCAACTGCCCGACATCCTCGCCCAACGCATCGTCATCCTCGACGGCGCCATGGGCACCATGATCCAGCGCTTCAAGCTGGGCGAGGCGCAGTACCGGGGCGAGGGCTACAACGGCCCGGATGGCGCGGGCGACCGCTTCAAGGACTTTCCACGCGACGTGAAGGGCAACAACGAGTTGCTGTCCATCACCCGGCCCGACGTGATCCGCGACATCCACGAGCGGTATCTCGCCGCCGGCGCCGACCTGATCGAGACCAACACCTTTGGCGCCACCACCGTGGCGCAAGAGGACTACGGCATGGCCGAGCTGGCGCGCGAGATGAATCTCAAATCCGCCCAGCTGGCCCGCGCCGCGTGCGACAAGTACAGCACGCCCGATCACCCCCGCTTCGTGGCCGGCGCCCTGGGCCCCACGCCCAAGACGGCCAGCATCAGCCCCGACGTGAACGACCCCGGCGCGCGCAACATCGACTTCGAAACCCTGCGCGCCGCCTACTACGAGCAGACCGAGGCCCTGGTCGAAGGCGGCGCCGACGTGCTGCTGGTCGAGACCATCTTCGACACCCTGAACGCCAAGGCGGCTCTGTTCGCCATCGACGAGTTCTTTGAAAAGAGCGGCGAGCGCCTGCCCATCATCATCAGCGGCACCGTCACCGACGCGTCGGGCCGCATCCTCTCCGGCCAGACCGTGACGGCCTTCTGGCACAGCGTGCGCCACGCGCGGCCCCTGGCCATCGGCCTCAATTGCGCCCTGGGCGCCACGCTGATGCGCCCCTACATCCAGGAGCTGAACCGCGTGGCCGAAGACACGTTCATCAGCTGCTACCCCAACGCCGGCCTGCCCAACCCCATGAGCGACACCGGTTTTGACGAAACGCCCGAGGTCACCAGCCGTCTGGTGCACGAGTTCGCGGCCGAGGGGCTGGTCAACATCGTGGGGGGGTGCTGCGGGACGACGCCCGACCACATCGGCGCCATTGCCAAGGCGGTGGACGGCGTGCCGACGCGCAAGATGTTCTACCCCGCAGAGGTTTGAATGAAATCGGCCTCCAGCGCTGAAGTAGCAAGCGCTAAAAGCTATCTAAAAGATAGCAATTCAACGCACGAGGCCACCAAGCTCGAAAAGCGCCTGGTGCGCCAAGTGGCCCAGGCCATTGGCGACTTTGGCCTGATTGAAGACGGCGACAAGGTGATGGTGTGCGTGTCGGGCGGCAAAGACAGCTATGGAATGCTGGACGTGCTGCGCATGCTGCAGCAGCGCAACGGCCACAAGTTCGAGCTTATCGCCGTCAACCTCGACCAGAAGCAGCCCGGCTTTCCGGCCCATGTGCTGCCCGAATATCTGACCCGGGTGGGCGTGCCCTTCCACATCGAAACGCAGGACACGTACAGCGTCGTCAAAGAGCACATCCCCGAAGGCAAGACCATGTGCAGCCTGTGCAGCCGCCTGCGCCGGGGCATTCTGTACCGCGTGGCCGACGAGCTGGGCGCCACCAAGATCGCGCTGGGCCACCACCGCGACGACATGCTGCAGACCTTCTTTTTGAACATGTTCTTTGGCGGCAAGCTCAAGGGCATGCCGCCCAAGGTGCAGAGCGACCGGGGCGACCACCTCATCATCCGCCCGCTGGCCTATGTGGCCGAGGACGACCTCACACGCTGGGCCGAGCACCGCCAGTTCCCCATCATCCCCTGCACCCTGTGCGGCAGCCAGGAGAACCTGCAGCGCAAGCAGATCGGCCAGATGCTGCGCGACTGGCAGCAGCTCTACCCCGGCCGCATCGAGAACATGGCCGTGGCGCTGCGCAACCTGGTGCCTTCGCACTTCATGGACCCGCGCCAGTTCGACTTCAAGGGCCTGGTGCCCAACGGCGTGCAGGACGCCGATGGCGACAAGGCGTTTGATGCCGAAGAGTTTCCAGCGCAGGCCGTGGGCATGCTCGCGGGCCTGCGGCTGATGCCCCGCTGAACCTCTGACTCCCGACGATTTTTAGATTGGGCCACCCCATGACCACGCTCAAAGCCCCCGAACTCCTCCTGCCCGCTGGCTCGCTCGACAAGATGCGCGCCGCCTACGACTTTGGCGCCGACGCGGTGTACGCCGGCCAGCCGCGCTACTCGCTTCGCGCGCGCAACAACGAGTTCCGCCTGGAGCAGATCAAGCAAGGCATCGACGAGGCCCACGCACGCGGCAAAAAGTTCTTTGTGACCAGCAACCTGATTGCGCACAACGACAAGATCCGCACCTACCTGCGCGACATCGAACCCGTGATCGACTGCAAACCTGACGCATTGATCATGGCCGACGCGGGCCTGATCATGATGGTCAAGGAAAAGTGGCCCGAGCAGGTGGTGCACCTCTCGGTGCAAGCCAACACCACCAACTGGGCGGCGGTGAAGTTCTGGCAGAAGATGGGCGTGGAACGCATCATCCTCTCGCGTGAACTCAGCCTGGACGAGATTGAAAAGATCCGCCAGGAATGCCCCGACATGGAGCTGGAAGTATTCGTGCACGGCGCGCTGTGCATCGCGTACTCGGGCCGCTGCCTGCTCAGCGGCTACTTCAACCACCGCGACCCCAACCAGGGCACCTGCACCAACGCCTGCCGCTGGAACTACGCTACGCACGACGCCGACATCGACCCCACCACGGGCGAAGCCATCCCGCAAAAGATGGAAGGCGACTTCAACTTCGAGGCCGCACAGCAAAAGGCCGAGCAGGCCTTTGCCTCCACCACCGGCAGCGGCGAGCGCCACCCCAAGGCCGACAAGGTGTATTTGATCGAAGAAGCGGGCCGTCCCGGCCAGCTCATGCCCATCATGGAAGATGAGCACGGCACCTACATCATGAACAGCAAGGACCTGCGCGCGGTGGAGCATGTGGCGCGCCTCACGCAGATCGGGGTGGATTCCCTCAAGATCGAAGGCCGCACCAAGAGCCTGTACTACGTGGCCCGCACCGCCCAGGTCTACCGCCGCGCGATTGACGACGCCGTGGCGGGCCGCCCCTTCAACCCCGAGCTGCTCATCGAGCTGGAAGGCCTGTCCAACCGCGGCTACACCGGCGGCCTGCTGGAGCGGCGGCCCAGCAACGATTATCAAAACTACCTGAGCGGCCACTCCGCCACGCAGCGCAGCCAGTACGTGGGCGAGGTGCTGGGCACCGAAGGCCTGGCCGATGTCGGCTTGCAAGGCGACTGGGTGCTGGTGGAAACCAAGAACCACTTCGCTGTAGGCGATCTGATCGAGGTGGTGCACCCCAGCGGCAACACCACCGTGCGCCTGCAGGAAATGCGCAACGTGGAGGGCCAGCCCGTGCAGGTCGCCCAGGGCAGCCCCGTGCGCGTGTGGATTCCGCTGCCCGCGCGCTACAGCGGTGCGTTGCTGGCGCGCGTGATCGAATCGCAGCCGCCTGCGGCGGCGGCCGAGCCCGCCTTGGCGATGTAACCCTCGTGCGGGGCTGGGGCATGAAGACCTTTGTGCACTCTACGCGGGCCTGCCAATGGGCCACTGCTGCTTTGTTGAGCGCAGCCTTGGTGGTGCCAGCCAACGCACAGACGCCGACCGTGGCAACCGCCAAGCCGCGCTACGTGCAAGGCTCCTGGGTCAACCTGCGCGAGGCCGCCCAGCCCCAGGCGCGCGTGGTGGCGCAGGTGCCCGCCAACACGGTGGTGCAGCAGCTCACCGAGCGCGACGGCTGGTGCGCCGTGCTCTACGCCGGCGATGCACGTCTCGGCCCGCCGCTGCCCCAGCCGCTGCAGGCCCACGTCGCCTGCAACCTGCTGGCCGACCAGCCCCTCACCCTGGCGCAGGCGGGCAAGGATGCGGCCCGCGCCTTCTGGGCGGCGCCATCGCCCAACCGCCTGCGCGCCTATGGCAACGCGCTGCCCCGGCCGGCCGCGCTGCACATCAACGCGCTGGCCAAGACCCACGCGCTCGATACGCCCGTGCAATACCCCCAACGCCCTGAGTGGGAAGCCGCCAAGAAGCTCCTGCGCGCTGGCGTGCTGCTGCGCCCCGAGCAGGAGATCGACCGGGGTCAGCCCGTCAACCCGCTGGACGACGTGAAGCTGGCCACCCGCGCCAAGGACAACATCCCGGCCGTGGCGCCTCTGGCCGCGCAGCCCGTCTTACCTGCCGTGTCCCCGTCGTACTTTCGCACCCACGCCGGCGTCGCCCTGCTGCACGAAACCGATGCCGATGGCCTGGCTGCCGTGTCCGGTGCGCGCGCCAGTGTCATCCCCACGGGCGCTCCCGTGGGCCGGTTTGCACGCCACAGCGGCCCCGAGATCGAATACGTCACCGGCTTCTGGGACGTCGGCACCGCCGACCTGGCGTTCGCTCCGCCACTGACCATTTACGCCATCACCCACCAGGGCCTCGTGGGCGCGCACACCGTGCGCCAGCGCGCGTGGGACATCAGCAACGACGCGCACTACTGCGGCGGCCACTACCCCGGCCGTGGCTTCGACGACCCCGGCGAAGAAGCTGAGCCCGTGCGCGGCTACGCCAAGCTGTCCGACACCGCCCAGGTCCTGGCCCGCCTGGTGCTGCCCGGCAAGCTGCCGCCCGACGCGGTGAAGGCGCGCTCCAAACGCTACGCCACCAGTTGGCTGATGCCCGCCGACCCGCCTTACCGCCCGAAACCCGAGCGCAAGAACACGGCGGTCACAGTGCACGAGATCGACCTGGACCGCGACGGCGTGGCGGACATATTGCGCATCGACGTGCCCTCGCCGGGCAGCATGAGCTACGAGCCGGTGTTTGAGTTCTGGTGGTATGTCAATGTCAACGGGCAGTGGTTCCGGGCGGGGGTTTGGGTGGATGAGGAGTGCACGTGAGTGGAGGGAATCGGATAAGGGCAGCCGATTGGGCGGGAAATCAAACGCTCAGCGAGAAAACTGGTGGTCGGCGCCAGCTCTCATAGGGTCTGACAGTTAGCGTTGGTGTCAATTGGCGTGCCGTAGTCGAACGACCGAAGCCGGCGAATGCCCGAAGCGGTAGGAGTTTCTCTTGCTCCGCAGTTGCCGTCGGGAAGCTTTAGTTGCGAAAGAAGGCAACGACCTTGCTCACGAACCATATTCCACTGGCCAGGACTAGTAGTCCCGTAAACATTCCCCACACCTCCCACCAGCCACTCGAACCACCGTATGGAATTACGGAAGCGATGGCTACTACGCCGATGCCGAGCCAGATTGCCAGTGCAAGCACTGGGACAAGGCACCCCCAACGCCCACCACTTGAGCGATCCGAAGGGTGCGTCGCTAGCGGCGTCCAAGAACTGCCCGGGCCAAAAAGCGCGTCGCAATGTGGGCAAATCGACACCTTAGTCGACTCGAGAGGCTGGGAGCAGTTGGGGCAATAGGCCATCTTTGGCTGCAGCGAAAATGTTGTGCAAACGTTTAGTTTGATTTCTGCGCAACTAGCTTTGCGAGCGGTACCACTATAGCTTTGCGATCGGCCGGGCTGACCGCCCCAAGTGGCTTTTATGCTCTTTGTTGAAGTGCTAGGCCTCACGCACAAACTTATGATAGGCCGGCTCCCGCAGCAGCGCCCCCAACACCAGCGCCTCCGCCACCACCTCCAGCGCTTCCTCCAGCGTGGCCAACAACGCAGGTAGCTCAGGCAGCCAGTCCATACGCGCCTGCACCTCCGGCCACTGGTCCACACCTATCGCTGCCAATCCCACCGCAAACCCGACCCACAGCAGGGCGCGGGTGCTGCGGTGGCTCAGCGCACGGTGCAGCCAGGCCAGCGAAAACAAACCCACCACGGCCACCGCAATCATCGGCGCCTCGCGCACGGCGCCCCAGCGGCAGGCGTCGGCCCATTCATGGCAGCGAAACTTCCACAGCTCGTGCAGCATGAACTGCTCGTCCACCGCCAGCACCGCAAACGCCAGCGTCAGCCATACGCCCAGCCGCCAGGGCAGGCAGCGTTCAGCCGTCAGGCGCAGGGCGGTGGTGCTCAGCGCCAGCAGCAGCGCGCCGGAAAGCCACGATGCGGGCGAGTGGTCGGAGCGGAAGGCGCGCTCCCAGCCGGGCGCGTAGACCCAGGCGCCCATCAGCAGAAAACCGATGACCGCGCCGAGCAGGGCGGGTGCACTCCAGGGGTGGGGCGGGGGCTGGGTTGGGGTGGCGTGGGATGGGGGCATGGCGGGACCGGTGGCAGGGGGTTGTGAGCCAAATGGCCCCTTGCGCTTGATAGTCAAGCGCAAGCAGCTATGAATTTGATAGTTTATGCGGAGGCGAATCTTTGCCTGCGCTGCGCCCTGTTCACGCCCGCGAAATCACTCCAGAATCCAGACCCTATGGCCGGACCCATCGATTCTTCCCGCAGCGTTGCCCTCCCGCCCGTGGCCCAGTTCCTGGCCGAGGCGGCGCTGCAGCGGCAGTCGTCCCTGCTGGGGCTGGACAAGCCCGCGCCGGTGCCGGTGCCGGCGCGGCCCGGTGCGGACCCTGCCGCGCCGCCGCCAACACCCTCGTCGCCGCCCGCCGGGGCACCGCCGCTGCCCACGCCAGCACCGGCAGACAAGGCCAGCATCTCGGCGCAGGCGCGGGAGCAGCTGGGCGCGGGGTTTGACCCGCGGCGCGGAGGTGCGGACGCCGCCCCGAAGAGCGCGGGCAGTGCCGCCAGCGTGCCCCGCGGGCCGGTGCCGCAGTTGCCGCTCCCCGCTGGTGCCCCCGCCGTGGCGGCGCCTGCCGCAACCTCGGCGGCTGGCGCAGCGGCCTGGCCTGCATCGGGCCTCCGCACCCCGCTGATGCGCATGGTGAGCGTGGTGGTGCAGCAGGTTACGGCCGGCAGCGGTGCGCCGCAGCGGGTGGTGTCGGCCCAGCCCTGGCCCATGGGCCTCGCGCAGGCGCTGGAGAGTGGCACGCTGGATGCCGAACAGCCGCCGCTGCAGACCTGGCTGGTGCGCCAGGGCACGGCCCAGACGCCCGAGGGGCCGCGCGGCTTTGCGCTCACGCTGCGGGTGCCGGTACCCTGGCTGGCGGCGCAGGCCGCGCAGGCAACGCCCGCCGGGCCGCTGCCGTCTGCTTCTTCTGCTGCTGCCGTGCCAATGGCTGCCGCGCTGCAGGTACCCTTCGCAGGCAACGCGCAAGCGCTGCAGTCAGGGGTGACGGCGTTGGTGCTGCAGGGCATGGAGCCGTCCGCGCCGCGCACCAGCGCGCTGCTGGTGCTGGACTTCCAGCCGCAGCCGGCCGCCACGGTGTACGGCCGCGACCTGCTGCAGCAAGCCACGTCCGGCCGGCTGGACCCCTGGACGCAGATGGCCGTGCTGCAGGCCAGCGGCCAGGTGCCGCGCGAGGAAGACCGCGCGCGCAATGGCGCCTCGGGCCTGTGCGAAACGGTGGGCTGCCCCTACGCGGCGCGGGCGGAATGCGTCCAGCCCTTTTGCCTGGCGATGCGCGGCGTAGTGCCACCGGAGCCGGTGGGGCCCACGCCTGGCGCATAGCGCGCGACGGGCCCATGGTGGCACCGGTTTGCCATTGCAGGGCGCCTTACCGGGTCTTTTGCAGGATGTCCGCGTGCTGCGATCGTGTGATGGGGTAGGCCACCAGCAGCGGAACGGCCAGCGCCAAGCACAGCGCGGGCAGCACGCCGGTCACCAGCGCAATGCCCTGCAGCGCGGCGGGCGACTGGGCCACGTTGGGCACGTAGCCTGTGATGTCCAGCATGCCCGCCACCGTCACGGTGGCCAGCGTGCGCGCCAGCTTGTCCATCAGGCCGTACAGGCCATAGTACATGCCGGTCTGGCGTTCTCCGGCCTGCATGTGGCCGTGGTCGATGGTGTCGGGCACCATGGCAAAGGGCACGATCCAGTGGGCGCCCATGCCGATGCCGATCACCACCAGGATGGCCATCACCTTGCGCTGGTCGCCCGGCCCCACCCAGTACAGCGCCAGCAGCCCGGCGGCGCACAGCACCAGGCCCAGAATGTAGGCACGGTTCTTTTCCCAGCGGTCCACCACCACCTTCCACCCGAACAGCGACACGCCCACCACGCCCAGCAGCGTGCCCATGTAGCGGGGCAGGTCGCCTTTGTCGCCCTGCAGCTGGTAGATCACGAAATAGGCCAGCGCCGTCTGCACCAGCGTCAGGCCCAGGCGCACCAGCGTGGCCGCGCTCATCAGCAGCAAGAAGGGGCGGTTGCGCAGCGTGGTGCGCAGGGTCTCTCGCACGCTTTCCCACATCGTCTGCGGCGAGGCGGATGTGTTTGTCTCTGCTCGCGCCTGCAGGCCGTTGGCCTGCGGCTCGCGCACGCGCCAGGCGACCACGGCGATCGCCGTGCCCGCCATCAGGCCAAAGCATGCACCCGCCAGCGCGTACCCGGTGCGCGCATCGGGCGCGGCCCGCACCATGACGGGCATGAGCACGCTGCCTGCCATGAAGCCCAGCAGGGCACCCAGCGAGGCGAACGCCGTGAGGCTGGTGCGCTCGTCGTAATCCCGCGTCATGTTCGCGGCCATGGCCTGGTAGGGGAGCTGCACCAGAGTCATCACCGTGTCGAACAGGGTGTAGGTGACAGCGATCCATACAAACGCCGCCATCGCAGAGAGCCCTGGCGGCACCATCCACACTGCGGCCGCCGCAATGCCCAGCGGGATCGCGCCGTAGATGAGGTACACGCGGTGGCGCCCCCAGCGCGAGCGGGTGCGGTCGGTTATCCAGCCGAACAGCGGATCGTTGACGGTGTCCCACACCTTGCCTACCAGCAGCGCCGCGCCAGCCACTGCCGGCGGCACCAGCGCCACATCGGTGTAGAAGATCATGAGCAGAAAGCTCATGGCGGCGATCAGCATCTGCAGGCCGACATTGCCGACCGCGTAACTGAGTTTGGTGCCGAGGGTGAGGGGCGATGAACCGGGGGCGCTGGAGGGTGTGCTGGCGTGCATTACGGGGCCACGGACGAGGGGGTGGAGGGCGATGTCGCTGGCGCAGCCGCGCGCGGTGGTGCGGCTTCAAGCATGAGCCGCACTTCGCGACGCAGCATCTTGTTGAGGAAGCTGCGCGGGATCTCCTCCACGATGCGCACATCGTCGGGCTGCAGTGCAGGCGGCAGCTTGTGCGCCAAGTACTGCGCGATGTCGCGCTCCAGGGCCGCCCAGTCGTGCCCGGTGCGCCAGCTGCGGCGCAGGCTCAGCACCAGCACCGCCAGCGGGCCATGCTGCACCAGGCAGGCTTCCTTCACTGCGGAATGCGTGTGGGCCACCTCCTCCACCTCGCGCGGGTTCAGCAGTTGGCCGTTGCGCGCCACGCGGTCGGCGCTGCGGCCCAGCACGTGCAAGTAGCCCGCCGCGTCGTAGTAGCCCAGGTCGCCCATCACCACCCAGCCGTCGCGCAGGGTTTCGCGGCTCTTCTCGGGGTCAAGCCAGTAGCCATCAAAGCGCACCGGTGTCTTCACGGTGATCAGTCCCATGCGGCCCGTGGGCTGGGGTTTGAAATCATCGTCGCGGATCACGACCTCCACCCCCGGCATCACGCGGCCCACGGTGGAGAGGATTTCGTTGCCCAACGGGTTGCCGTCGGCATCCACGTGCTCGTGCGGCAGCAGCCAAGTGACGGGAGGCAGCGCCTCCAGGCAGCCATAGCCTTGCTGGAAGATGGGCCCAAATCGGTGGATGGCCTCGGCGATCTTGGGCGCGGGCATCATCTCCGAGCCGTAGGGCACGTGGGTGAGGGACGAGAGGTCGTACTCGCCCAGCGTGGGCTCGTCCAGCAGGTCGATGATGGCCGAGGGCGAGAGAAACGCGCGCGATACGCGGTGCTTCTGGATCAGGCCCGCCAGCGTGGTGGGCCGAAAGTCCTCGGGCATGACCAGCGCCGCGCCCGCCAGCAGCGTGGGCAGCACCAGGCCCGAGCCAGGGCCGGTCAGCGGCAGGCCGAGCATGTTCACGTCGGGGCCGCCCGCAGGCGGCTTGAAGTCGATGGAGCGCGAGATCAGGCGCACGCTGTCCAGGTACTTGCGGTGGCTGTAGCCAACGGACTTGGGCAGGCCTGTGGTGCCCGAGGTCATGTGCAGCGCAAACATGTCGTCCTCATGCACCTCGGCCGTGCTTGCTGCAGGCGCGTGTTGCGCCAGGGCCTGCTCGTAGTCTGCGCCCAGCGCCAGCATGCGCAAGCCAGGCAAGGCCTCGCGCACGGCCGCAAGGATGGGCGCGCTCAGCAGTGGGTCGTGGATGAAGACCGTGGGTTTGACCCGCACGATGGTGGCCAGCGCCGCGTCGGCCGGCAGATGCTTGTGGAAGCTGGCAAAGATGGTGCCGTTCTCGAACGTGGCGAGGCGGGTTTCATATTGCTCGCCAGTCTCGGGCAGCCAAGTGAAGACCACATCGCCCTTCTTCACGCCCTGCGCCTGCATCCAGGCCTGCAGGCGCTGCACACGCTCTTGCAGCTGGGCGTAGGTGAGGGTGCCGCGCCGGTCAATCAGCGCGGGCTGGTGGGGGTGGCGGCGGTACGCCAGGCGGGCTACCGACCGCGCCGTGCGCAGCCGGTTGAGCAGAAAGCGCGCCACCAGGCTGCGCAGGGACGGGATGGCCACCGGGAATCTCCCAAAAGGACACGGAGTCGGGCAGTCTTTCACGCGTCTCTGTGACCAGAGATGACGATTTGTATGTATACGTATCTTTTGGTTTCAACGCCGGCTGTGCGGTCGTTTTACCGTGGTGAGCGGCGGCGCCCCGCTCCAACGCCGTCGCCCGTGCACAACACCGGGCCACACCCAAAGAAAAACCGCCAGCGCCGGATCGCGGCGGCTGGCGGTTTGGCGGGAGCCCATGGTCCTGGTTGAGACGATGGGCCCGGCGTGAGCGGTGGGTGGGTAGCGCCCTTCAACACAAGGCGCGGTCCCCCGCCAGTCCAGTGGATGCGCCCCCGTCGAAGAAGGCGCTGAAGGCGTCTCAGGCGGCTTATGGATACAGCCCGCGCATTTCGCGAGCGTGCAGGATGCGCTGGCAGGCCACGATGAAGGTGGCGGTACGCAGGCTGACCTTGTGCTCCTGGGCTACCTGCCAGACGCCGGCAAAGGCCTCTTGCATGATGCGCACCAGGCGGGCGTTGATCTCGTCCTCGCTCCAGAAGAAGCTGGAGAAGTCCTGCACCCATTCGAAGTAGCTCACCGTCACGCCACCGGCGTTGGCGATCACGTCGGGCAGCACCAGCACGCCCTTGTCGTGCAGGATGTCGTCGGCTTCGGGGGTGGTGGGGCCGTTGGCGCCTTCGATCACGAGCTTGGCCTTGATCTGGCCCGCGTTGTCCTTGGTGATCTGTCCTTCGAGTGCGGCGGGGATCAGGATCTCGCACGGAACACCCCAGAACTCTTCCGGCTTCATCACGTCGGCGCCGGCAAAGCCGCCCACGCCGCCGCGTGCCTTCACATGCGCCAGCAGGGCGGGCACATCCAGGCCGTTGCTGTTGAAGATGGTGCCGGTGTGGTCTTGCACGGCCACCACCTTCGCACCGGCTTCGGCAAACAGCTTGGCAGCGATGCCGCCCACATTGCCAAAGCCCTGCACGGCCACACGGGCGCCGTCCAGCGACAGGCCGGTGAGCTTGGCTGCCTCGACCCCCACGGTGAACACGCCGCGGCCGGTGGCTTCCACACGGCCCAGCGAGCCGCCCAGGTCCACGGGCTTGCCGGTGACCACGCCGGTGGCGGTGGCGCCGGTGTTCATGGAGTACGTGTCCATCATCCACGCCATGATCTGGCCGTTGGTGTTCACGTCAGGTGCGGGAATGTCCTTGCTGGGGCCGATGATGATGCCGATCTCGCTGGTGTAGCGGCGCGTCAGGCGCTCCAGCTCGCCCATCGACAGCTTCTTGGGGTCCACGCGGATGCCGCCCTTGGCGCCGCCGTAGGGCACGTTCACGGCTGCGTTCTTGATGCTCATCCAGGCCGACAGGGCCATCACCTCGGACAGCGTCACGTCCTGGTGGAAGCGCACGCCGCCCTTGCCCGGGCCGCGGCTGGTGTTGTGCTGCACGCGGTAGCCTTCGAAGTGGGCGATGGTGCCGTTGTCCAGCTCGATCGGCACGTCCACGATCAGCGCGCGCTTGGGGCGCTTGAGCGTCTCGACCCAGCGGGCCAGGTGGCCCAGGTAGGGGGTGACGCGGTCCACCTGTTGCAGGTAGATGCCCCAGGGGCCGAGGTTGTCGGCCTGCAGGTACGAGGGCAGGGGGTGCGATTGCGCGGCGGGGGCGCCGACGGGGTGCGACATGTGAGTTTCCTTGTGGGATCGATTCAGACGGCGAACTGTATGCCTCAGCTCCCTGGGGTGTCCAAGGCCGGAGTGTTTGGGGATTATGCGCTTTTTGCATATCGTCCCGCAAGCCGCGCCAATGCTGCAATGCAGCACGGTGCAGGAGCGTCGAACCGGGGTTTGCGAGGGGATCGGCCCGCGCTACTCCACGGTGAAGTGCGTGAGTTGCGGGTCGCCCGTGGGGTAGCGCAGGTCCAGGGTCTGCAGCACCTCGCGCAGTATGGTGGCAATCATCAGGTTGCGATGCGTCTTCGAGTTGGCGGGCACGATGGTCCATGGCGCCCAGGGCGTGTGGGTGTCGGCCAGCAGGGTGCCGTAGGCGCGCTGGTATTCGGCCCATTGTTTGCGCACCTCCACATCGCCCATGCTGAACTTCCAGTGCTTGGCCGGGTCGTCCAGCCGCTCCTGCAGGCGCTCGCGCTGCTCATCAAAGCCGATGTGCAGCAAGAACTTGAGCACGATGGTGCCCGTCTCGCTGAGCATGCGTTCAAAGTCGTTGATGTGCGCCAGCCGCTGCCGGTGCTGGGCGGGCGTGATCCAGCCGTTGACCACGGGCACCAGCACGTCTTCGTAGTGACTGCGGTTGAACACCGTGACGTCGCCGGCCTGCGGCACCCGCTGGTGGATGCGCCAGAGGTAGTCGTGCGCGCGCTCGGTTTCGGTGGGCGCCTTCCAGCCCACCGCATGCACGCCCAGGGCACTCATGCGGCCAAACACCCCGCGGATGGTGCCGTCCTTGCCCGAGGTGTCGGTGCCTTGCAGCACCACCAGCAGCTTGTAGCGCTTGTCGGCGTAGAACAGGTTTTGCAGCGCGTCCAGCTCGACCGCCAGTTCTTCCACTGCGGCCTTGTCGCGGGCCTTGTCGCCCATCGAGAACGGTTTGGCGCCGGCGTCGAAATCGTTCAGCGACAGGTTCTGGCCCGACGGCTGCCACGGCTGCAGGCGCTGCATGAAGGTTGGCGGGGTGGCGGCAAAGGGCGACGGCATGGGCAGGCTCCTGGCAGGGCGGCGCGATGCGCCGGAGTGCCAAAGATACCCGCTGTGGGCGGGGACCGCGGCCATTCCTGATCGCAACCTTGCGCATGCCCGGCGCCTCTTTGTGAACGAGTGCGTGGCGCGGTGGGCGTTGCTTCAGCCGTGGGCCAGGCGGTAGGCCAGCGGTGTCTGCCCGGTGGCCTGCTGAAAGGCGCGGTGCAGGCCGGCTTCGCTGGAAAAGCCCAGGTCTTCGGCAATCCGCTTGAGGGGCCGCGCGGTGTCACACAGCGCCTCGCTCACCTGGCGCAGCTTGATGCGCCGCATCCACAGCGCAGCCGACAAGCCCGTGTGGGCGTGAACCCGGCGCGCCAGCGTGCGGGGTGACATGGCCAGCGCCTCGGCCAGCGCGGGCAGGCGCAGTGCGCTGGCGGGGCTGCGCTGCACCCACAGCACGGCGCGACGCAAGGTGGGGTCGGTCACGGCCATCAGGTCCTGGCCCGCAAACGCGGGATGGGTGGTGCGCGGGCGCGGCAGCATCAGCAGCGACTGCAGATCGCCCAGCGCCGCGGCGTCCAGCCGCTGTGCCAGGGCATGCAGCAGGAGGGGCAGGTGTCCGTTCGCGCCGGTGGCGGTGGTGGCGGGGCCGTCTTCCACCAAGGGCTCGTCAAAGCGCCAGTGCACCGTGCCAAATTGCTGCTCCAGTGCGGCGCGCAGCCACCAGGTGGCCGTGGCGCTGCGCCCGCGCAGCCGGCCGCTGGCAGCGGCCAGCGCCACGCCCGCGCAATAGCTCCACACGTGCGTGCGGCGGGGCAGGGCACGCAGCGCGGCCACGGTGGGTGCAAGCTGCTGTTGCAGTCCGGGCGCCTGCCAGCCGTCCGGCGACGAAAGCCACAGGCCCGGCACCAGCACCGCGTCCACCTCGGCCTGCGCCAGGGCCACGGCGGGCGCGAGGGCGGGGCCTTGCCAGGTGGGCACAGGCTGCAGGTCGATCCCGGCCCAAAACGTCGTCACCACGTCGCGCTGCGCGCGGAGGTTGGCGGCACGCGCCAGGTCGGCCGTGGCAAACAGGCCCGCGGGCATGCACCCGGGGTACAGCAGCAGCGCCAGGCGCAGGGGAGGGACGGGAGGTGGAGGCATGTGAGCAGGGATAGGGAGAAAAGGTGAAAGGACCTGTGGCAGAAATTGGAAAGAAGTTGTCCTACCTGGCCATTCTCGCCGCGGCGGCGTATCCCAAAAATCCACACCATTCCCTTTGGCTTTGGAGCCCGCCCCATGCAGATCACTCACTTGCGCAATGCCACCGTGCTGCTTGAATTCACCCCCGCACAGGGCCAGCCTGTGGGCTTGCTGGTGGACCCGATGCTGGCGCCCCGGGGCAGCCTGCCCGCCCTGCGCTACCTGGGCGCGGGCCGCCAGCGCAATCCCATCGTCGAGTTGCCCGAGGACGCGGACGCACTGCTGCAACGCGTAACTCACGCGCTCATCACCCACTGCCAGCGCGGCCACTTCGACCACCTGGATCGCGAGGGCAAGCGCTTTCTGCGCGAGCGGCAGATTCCGGTGATCTGCATGCCGCGCGATGCCGGCTACCTCGCGCAGCGGGGCCTGCAGGTGCTGCCGCTGACGGGGCCGGCCCGCCAGCCGGTGCCGCTCCCGCTGGGCGGCCACATCACGCCCATACCCTGCGTGCACGGCCGGGGCTGGGTGGGTCGCCTCATGGAGCACGGCCACGGCTACCTGCTGGAGCTGCCGGGCGAGCCCAGCGTC
>NZ_JALEGG010000190.1 GCF_022763525.1 Acidovorax sp. | reverse complement strand
GTCGGCATCGCAAGCCGGCCACTCGCGGGGCAATCGTTACCATAGCGCCATGTTCAGTTACCGCCACGCCTTCCATGCAGGCAACCACGCCGACGTGCTCAAGCACACGGTGTTGATTGCCGCCTTGCAACACCTTACCGAGAAAGACGCGGCACTGACGGTGCTGGATACCCATGCCGGGGCCGGCCTGTACCGGCTCGACGGCGACTACGCCAGCACCAGCGGGGAAGCGGCAGATGGCATCTTCCGCCTGATCGGCCCCGCCACGCCCCAGCTCAAGCCTGCGCTGCAGGCGTACGTGGACATGGTGCGGGCCTTCAACCAAGGGGACGCATTGCGCGTCTACCCGGGTTCTCCGTTCATCGCGCAGCGCCTGCTGCGCAGTCATGACAAGCTCAAGCTGTTTGAACTGCACCCCACCGACCTGCGCGCGCTCGCGGGCAACGTGGCCCAGCTCGAGGCAGGCCGGCAGGTCGCCGTGCTGCACGAAGACGGGTTTGAGGGCATCAAGAAGTTCTTGCCCCCACCGGCCCGCCGCGCTTTGGTACTGTGCGATCCCAGCTATGAAATCAAGAGCGACTATGCCAAGGTGCTCGACATGGCCGCCGACTCGCTCAAGCGCTTTGCCACGGGAACCTATGCATTCTGGTACCCCATCATCCCGCGCCCCGAGGCCCATGACCTGCCCCGCCGCCTCAAGACCCTGGCCACCAAGGCCGGCAAAAGCTGGCTGCATGCCACGCTCACCGTCAAGAACAGCAAGCTGGTGGAGAACGCCGCAGGCGACCTGAAGCGCCCCGGGCTGCCGGCCAGCGGCATGTTCCTGATCAACCCTCCCTATACGCTGAAAGCCGCGCTGAAGGACGCGCTGCCGCAAATGGTCGAGCTGCTGGCCCAGGACAAGCACGCCGCGCACACACTGGAGTCGGGCGGCTGACACACCGGCCTGCGCTACCCTCCGCGTAGAAAACCCATCAAGGTTCGGGGCAGTCCCGTTCTCCATCCTGCAGGGCAAACAATTCCACTGGCTTGAGCCCCAGCCCGATCATCCCCAGCTCTTCGGCGGCGGCCCGGCTCAGGTCGATGACGCGGTTGCCCGTGTGCGGGCCACGGTCGTTGATGCGCACGACCACCGAGCGTCCGTTGACCGTGCTGCGAACACAGACCAAGGAACCGAACGGCAGCGTGGGATGCGCAGCAGTGAGCGCCCGCATGTCGAACAGTTCGCCGCTGGCGGTACGGCGCCGGTGGAACTTGCCGCCGTACCACGACGCCAGCCCCACCTGATCAGCCGAGGCGCGCGACGGCGGGCTCTCCGGCTCCGGCACTGGCGGAGCTGCCTTTTCCGCTTCCTCAATTTCGGGGGCTCTCGCCTTGGAACGCGGCGGATCTGCGGGCGGTGTCTTGGCGGGCACGCCGCGCCGTTGCGCCGCGGTCGCCTTGGCGTCGGCAGGCGCGCCCTGCGCTCCGACGTCGGCAGGGCGTTCCACCGACGCGCAGCCCGCCACGATCACGCAGCAGGCCAGCGCCGCCAACCGCACACCCAGGCGCCACGCGGCAGCGCTTTCCGCCGCAGGCTTTTGCACCATCGCCACGTCGCCCCGCGCGCGCATCAAATCCCCAGCCGGCGGCAGATCTCGAGCGTCGCGGCGCTCTGGTTCATGGTGTAGAAGTGCAGCGCCGGCACCCCCGCGCTGCGCAGCCGGTCGCACAGGTCGGTCACCACATCCAGGCCAAAGGCCTTGATGCTGGCGGTGTCGTCGCCGAAAGCTTGCAGGCGCAGGCGGATCCAGCGGGGAATCTCGGCGCCGCAAGCGTCTGAGAAGCGCATCAGCTGGGTGGAACTGCCAATGGGCATGATGCCGGGCACGACCGGCACCTTCGCCCCCAGGCGCTGCGTGTCTTCCACAAAGCGGAAGTAGGCATCGCTGTTATAGAAATACTGCGTGATGGCGGAGTCCGCGCCCGCCTGCACCTTGGCGATGTAGGCCTTGAGATCGGCTTCCGGCGACCTCGCCTGGGGATGCACTTCCGGGTATGCCGCCACTTCAATGTGGAAGTCGCGGCCGGTCTCTGCGCGGATGAAGGCCACCAGATCGCTTGCGTACTGGAACTCGCCCCCCGCTCCGTAGCCGCTGGGCAAATCGCCACGCAGGGCCACCAGGCGCCGCACGCCCATCGCCTTGAGGGTGGCCAACTGCTCACGCACCGACTGGCGCGTAGCGCCGATGCACGAGAAATGCGAGGCCGCACTCACGCCTTCGGACAGGATCTCGCGCACCGTGCCGAACGTGCCCTCCTGCGTGGAACCGCCGGCGCCGTAGGTGACCGAGCAGAAATCCGGCTTGAGCTTGTAAAGCTGCTGGCGCGCAGCGCGCAGCTTGTCGGCACCTTCCGGCGTCTTGGGCGGAAAGAACTCCAGGCTCACAGGGAAGCCCGTTCCCTGTGCATTGACAGCAGCCATCATGCCGCCCTCCTCGCTTCAACAAAAAATTCTCGGTTGCCGTCGCCGCCCTGGATCGGGCTTTCGAACCACGCCTTCACGGCCAGTCCCTGCTCGGCGCAGCAGTCGCGGATGCGCTTTTCCACCACGGCGTACAGCGATTCGTCCCGGACCACCCCGCCCTTGCCCACCTGGCCCGGCTGCAGTTCGAACTGCGGCTTGACCAGCATGAGCAGCGCCCCGCCCGCCTTGAGCAGCGGCACGATGGCGGGCAGCACGAGCGTGAGCGAAATGAACGACAGGTCGCCCGTCACGACATCGAATTCGGGCGTGATGTCCACCTGCTCCAGCCCCGCGCGGCGCTGGCGGCGGGTGGGCACGCTGCCCTCGGCACGCGCACGGGCCTTGGCGGCACGCTCGGCCTTGAAGGCTTCCACGTCCTGCTCCTTGGCGTCGTCGCTGTCGTCATACTCCTCGCCCACCTCACCGCCGTTGCGCATCCAGGCATAGGGCGCCACGGGCTGGGTGTCGTTGTCCTCGACATCGACTTCCACTTGTTCGGACAGCGCTTCCTCGCAGGCATCCTGCAGCGATTGCGCGGTCATGGCGCGCGCGTTCAGACCCTCGACGCCGACCACGCGCGGGTCGGCGCGCAGCCGCTCGTGCAACTGGCCGTGGCCCACGTCCACGCCGATGACCTGCGCCGCCCCGTGCTGGAGCAGACAGTCGGTGAACCCACCCGTGCTCTGCCCCACGTCCAGGCAACGCAGCCCGGCCACGGACAGGCCCGTAGCGCGCAGCGCGCCTTCCAGCTTGAGTCCGCCGCGCGAGATGTACTTGGCCTCGGCATCGTCCAGCAGTTTCACCTCGGCCACGGACGGGATGTCATCGCCGTTCTTGGCCACCTTCTGCCAGGGCGCCAGCGGCGACAGGCGCCACTCGACCCCGGCCGCAATCAGCCGCTGGGCCTGCGAGCGCGTGGCCGCATGGCCCGCTTCCACCAAAAAAACATCTGCGCGCATGCGCTCCTCTTGCTGTCAGAGTACTTGAGTTAAAAATGGCTCCAGCGCTTTTCCAACAAGCGCTATAAGCTTCACTTTTTATAGCAAACGGCCGCACGCCAGCGCAGCCGCCCCGACGTCCCTCAATAGCGGTACGTGTCGGGCTTGTAGGGGCCTTGCTTGGGCACGCCGATGTAGGCGGCCTGCTCGTCGGTCAGCTCGGTCAGCATGGCGCCGACCTTCTTCAGGTGCAGGCGCGCCACCTTCTCGTCCAGGTGCTTGGGCAGCACGTAGACCTTGCCCACTTCGTAGTAGTCGCTGTGGGTGAACAGCTCGATCTGGGCGATGGTCTGGTTGGCGAACGAGTTGGACATCACGAAGCTGGGGTGGCCCGTTCCGCAGCCCAGGTTCACCAGCCGGCCCTTGGCCAGCAGGATGATGCGCTTGCCGTCCGGGAAGATCACGTGGTCCACCTGGGGCTTGATCTCTTCCCACTGGCACTTCTCTTCCAGCTTGGCCACCTGGATCTCGTTGTCGAAGTGGCCGATGTTGCAGACGATGGACTGGTCCTTCATCGCGGCCATGTGCTCGTAGGTGATCACGTCACGGTTGCCGGTGGTGGTCACGAAGATGTCGGCCTTGTCGGCCGCCCATTCCATGGTCACGACCTTGAAGCCTTCCATGGCGGCCTGCAGGGCGTTGATGGGATCGATCTCGGTCACCCACACCTGGGCGCTCAGGGCGCGCAAGGCCTGGGCCGAGCCCTTGCCCACGTCGCCATAGCCCGCCACCACGGCCACCTTGCCGGCAATCATGACATCGGTGGCGCGCTTGATGCCGTCCACCAGGCTTTCGCGGCAGCCGTACAGGTTGTCGAACTTGCTCTTGGTGACGGAGTCGTTCACGTTGATGGCGCGGAACATCAGCGTGCCCTTGGCGGACATTTCCTTCAAGCGGTGCACGCCAGTCGTGGTTTCTTCGGTCACCCCGATGATCTGCGCGCTCTTGCGGCTGTACCAGGTGTCGTCCTCGGCCAGCTTGGCCTGGATGGCTGCGAACAGGATGCGTTCCTCCTCGCTGCCGGGGTTGGCCAGTACGGACCGATCCTTCTCGGCCTTCTTGCCCAAGTGCATGAGCAAGGTGGCATCGCCGCCATCGTCCAGGATCATGTTGGGGCCCTCGCCCTCGCTGCCCTTGGGGCCGAAGTCGAAAATGCGGTGGGTGTAGTCCCAGTACTCAGCCAGGGTCTCGCCCTTGACGGCGAACACCGGCGTGCCGGTGGCGGCAATCGCGGCGGCGGCGTGGTCCTGTGTGGAGAAGATGTTGCACGAGGCCCAGCGCACCTGCGCGCCCAGCGCCTGCAGGGTCTCGATCAGCACGGCGGTCTGGATCGTCATGTGCAGCGAGCCGGTGATGCGGGCACCCTTGAGCGACTGCTTGGGCGCGAACTCTTCCCGGATCGCCATCAAGCCTGGCATTTCCGTTTCAGCGATCTTGATTTCCTTGCGGCCCCAGTCGGCCAAGCCGATGTCGGCAATGATGCAGTCGGTATGGACCGGGGCGTTGACGCGTGCGTTCATGGTGGTGTGCTCCAAAGCATGTTTGAAAAACCACTGGTCGGGGGGAGTGACAAGGCTCACCACACGAGAAGTGGATGAGCGTCGTTGCTAGGTTACTCCGAGCCTCACGCCCCGCTGGTACTGGGGGCGCTGCAACGCTCCTCGGATCGGTGGATTTTATGACATCCCGCCCCTGCGCCTCCGCTGCCATCCAAAGTGGAGGCTTTCGCACCCGCACGCTGCCCGCCTTCCTACAGGCCCCAGGGGCAGCACGCGCTGCAATCCATACCGAGTCCCGGCACCACCATTGCCGGCCCGCAACCCACGCAAAATGTGCTTAACCATGAAAAAATTCATCGTCCTTGGCATTGTTGCCACCAGCCTCTCCGCGCTGACGGCCTGCGATGTCAAAAAGACCCAGGAAGGCAACGTGACCCTACCCAAGTACGAAGTGGAAAAAAACAGGCGGGCGACGTGACCTTGCCCAAGTACGACGTAAAGACGCCGGACGTGAACGTGACCACCGAGAAAAAAGAGATTGAAGTCCCCAAGGTCGAGGTGACGCCTGCCAAGTAAGAAGAAGTAAAGAAGCAGGCATCGTCTCTGGGGCAGCACCGGCCGCCACCGGACTCGGATGCATAGCATAGGGATAATCGCTGAATTCCAGCTATTGAAAGACGCCGCGCCCCGTGCGCGGCCCCTGCCTGCATGTCCGCACCGTTCCTCGCCGAAACCCGGCGCCGCCGCACCTTTGCCATCATTTCCCACCCCGACGCGGGTAAAACGACGCTGACCGAAAAGCTGCTGCTGTTCTCGGGCGCGATCCAGATCGCCGGTGCCGTGAAAGGCCGTAAGGCCAGCCGCCACGCCACGTCGGACTGGATGGAGATCGAAAAGCAGCGCGGCATCTCGGTGGCCAGCTCGGTGATGCAGATGCTGTACCGCGACCACGTCATCAACCTGCTCGATACGCCCGGCCACAAGGACTTCTCGGAGGACACGTACCGCGTGCTCACCGCTGTGGACTCGGCGCTGATGGTGATCGATGCCGCCAACGGTGTGGAAGCGCAGACGCGCCGCCTGATCGAGGTCTGCCGCCAGCGTGACACCCCCATCATCACCTTCGTCAACAAGATGGACCGGGAAGTGCGCGACCCGCTGGACATCATGGACGAAGTCGAGCGCGAGCTGGGCATGCCCTGCTGCCCCATGACCTGGCCTGTGGGCCAGGGCAAGAGCTTCGGCGGCATCATCAACCTGCGCACGAAGACCATGACGGTGTTCGAAGCCGGCAGCGAGCGCCGTCCGCAGGATTTCGAATCCATCCCGCTCAGCGACGTGGACACGCTGCGCGCGCGCTTCGGCGCCGAGTTCGATGCCGCGCTCGAAAGCATGGAGCTGGCCACGGGCGCATCGCCCGAATGGAACCACGAGGCCTTCCTGGCCGGCAAGCTGACCCCCGTGTTCTTCGGCTCCGGCGTGAACAACTTCGGGGTGATGGAGGTGCTGGACGCGCTGGTGGACATGGCACCGCCGCCCGGCCCGCGCGTGCGCACGCTCGAAGTGAACAGACCGCCCGGGGTGAAGACCATCCCGCCCGCGGACGCGGCCTTTGCGGGGGTGGTCTTCAAGGTGCAGGCCAACATGGACGCCAACCACCGCGACCGCATCGCCTTCGTGCGCGTGGCCTCGGGAAAGTACACACCGGGCATGAAGCTCAAGGTGCAGCGCACCGGCAAGGAGCTGCGGCCGACCTCGGTCGTGACCTTCATGTCGCAGCGCCGCGAGGCCGTGGAAGAGGCCTACGCGGGCGACATCATCGGCTTCACCACGCACGGCGGCGTGCAGCTGGGCGACACCATCACCGATGGCGCCAACCTGCAGTTCACCGGCCTGCCCTTCTTCGCGCCTGAGATGTTCATGACCGTGGTGCTCAAGAACCCGCTGCGCACCAAGCAGCTGCAGCAGGGCCTGGCCCAGCTCGGCGAGGAAGGCGCGATCCAGGTCTTCAAACCCGATGCCGGCGGCAACATGCTGCTGGGCGCCGTGGGCCAGCTGCAGTTTGAAGTGGTGCAGCACCGCCTGAAGGCCGAGTACGACGCTGACGTGCGCCTGGAGGGCAGCCAGTACACCGGCGCGCGCTGGATCACGGCGGATAACGCGGCCGACCTGCGCGCCTTCACCGACGCCTACCCGCTGCGCCTGGCGCACGATGCGGCGGATACGCTGGCCTACCTGTGCACCAGCCCCTATGACGTGCGGCTGGCGCAGGAGCGCTTCCCCAAGATCCACTTCCACCCGCTGCGCGAGCATGCGGGATTGACATTGCAGGGAGCATGAACACCGAGCCGATGATTGAACTCCACGCCATCCCTCCCTTGGTTGTCGATCTGGACGGGTCCCTGGTTCGCACCGACACATTGCACGAGCAAGCACTGGCGCTGGCCAAAACGCAGCCGCTCAAAACGCTTTTGCTCCCAGCCTGGCTGATGCGTGGCAAGGCGCATCTCAAACAGCAGTTGGCTCAGCGCGTATCTCTGGATCCATCTACCCTGCCCTACAACGCACCGCTGCTGGAATGGCTCAAGTCCGAACAACAGTCCGGGCGGCGCCTTGTGCTGTGCACCGCCGCGGACGCGCACACTGCGCAGGCCATTGCCCAGCACCTGGGCATTTTTGATGAGGTCATCGCCAGTGATGGACAGACGAACCTGGCTGCAGCCCGCAAAGCTGATCGACTGGTGCAAAGATTTGGCCATCAGGGCTTCGACTACGTTGGCAATTCGCGTGATGACCTGCCGGTCTGGAAAGCAGCGCGCCAAGCCATTGGCGTCAACGCGCCCGCATCCGTTCTAAAAGCAGCCCAAGAACATGGCAATGTCAGCCAGGTCATCCCGACCACGGCCCCGAGAGCGCGCGAGATTGCCAAGATGCTGCGCCTCCACCAGTGGCTGAAAAACCTATTGTTGTTCGTCCCGCTGCTGGCCGCGCACCAGTTCACCCAAGGAGGGGCTTGGGGTAGCTTGCTATTGGCCTTTTTTTCATTCAGCCTCTGCGCATCGGCGGTCTATATCAGCAATGACCTGCTCGACCTGGCCAGTGACCGCTTGCATCCGCGAAAACGCCACCGCCCGTTTGCCAGCGGGGCTGTACCCGTAGCCTGGGGCGTTGCCCTCTCGCCACTGCTGGCGCTGGCCAGCATGGCACTCGCGCTGGCCGTGGGCACGCATTTTTTAGCTTGGCTAGCGGTGTATTTCGCCCTGACGTGCTGGTACACGATGACGCTCAAGCGCCTGGTGCTGCTCGACTGCATGACGCTGGCATGCCTATACACATTGCGCATCATCTCCGGTGGAGCGGCGGCGGAGTTGCCGTTGTCGCCCTGGCTCCTGGCGGTTTCGGGCTTCGTGTTCTTGTCGCTGTCTTTCCTCAAGCGCCACACCGAGTTGCGCCCCCTGGTGCAGAGCGGCGAAACCACAGCTGCGCATGGGCGTGGTTACGTCGCGCAGGATGCCGCCTTGGTGCAGATGTTCGGGGTTGCCGCGGGGTATGCCTCTGCCGTGGTGCTGGCCCTGTACCTGCATGGCAACACGGTGCAGGCCCTGTATAAGCAGCCCCACGCTATTCTGGTCACCGTGGGGGTGCTGGTGTATTGGATCAGTTGGATGTGGCTCCAATCCCACCGGGGCGAGATGCACGACGACCCGGTGGTATTTGCCGTGAAAGACAGAGTCAGCCTGGCCTGCGGCGCCGTGTTTGCGGCCTCGCTCGCGGCGGCTAAGCTGGGACTGCCATGGTGATGCGCGTCAGTTCCTGGGGCCGCTTGAATGCTGAACCGCACCATGTGTTGCCGCTGAACGGCGTGGGCCACGCACCGCCACCTGAGGATGGCCAGCGCGTCCTGCCCTATGGCATGGGCCGCAGCTATGGCGATGTGTGCCTGAACCCCGGCGGCGCGCTGTGGCTGACGCAGGGCGCGGATCACTGGCTGGATTTTGATGGCGACACTGGCCTGCTGACCTGCCAGGCCGGGACACTGCTTGCCGACATCCAGCACCTGCTAGCCCCCGCCGGGTGGATGCTGCCCGTCACGCCCGGCACCCAATTCGTCACCGTGGGCGGAGCGATCGCCAACGATGTGCACGGAAAGAATCACCATATGGCGGGCTCTTTCGGCAACCATGTGCGCTCCTTGACCTTGCTGCGAACCGATGGCCGCACGATCGTTTGCGGCCCAGACCGTGCAACGGATTGGTTTCGTGCCACCGTGGGCGGCTTGGGGCTGACGGGCCTCATTACGCAAGCCACGCTGCAGTTGCGCCGCGTGGCCGGACCATGGCTGACAACGGAAACCATCGCATTCGACAAGCTGGAGCGCTTTTACGCGCTGGCGGCCGAGTCGGAAGCCGAGTGGGAATACACCGTATCGTGGATCGACTGCCTGGACAAACGTGGGCGTGGCTTGTTCCTGCGCGCCAATCACTGTGTGGCAGGCGCTCGCGTGCCCGAGCATGCGCCCCGCAAAGGCCATCTGGCTATGCCAGTCACACCGCCCCTGTCGCTGGTCAACGCAGCCAGCCTGCGCGCCTTCAACGCGCTGTACTACCACGCGCACCGCCTGCGCGCAGGCCCGGCCATCAGCCACTACCGGCCTTTTTTCTATCCACTGGATGGCATCGCCCACTGGAACCGCATGTACGGCCCGCGCGGCTTCTACCAGTACCAGTGCGTCGTGCCCTTTGAAGGCGGCGAGCAAGCCATTGCCGCCCTGCTGGCACAGATCGCAGGCAGCGGCCAAGGCTCCTTCCTGGCCGTACTCAAGACTTTCGGCAAGCTCCCTTCCCTAGGCCTGCTGAGCTTCCCGACGCCCGGCATCACGCTGGCGCTGGACTTCCCCAACCGAGGCCACAAGACCCTGCATCTATTTAGCCAGTTGGACGCAATCGTCAGCGCGGCAGGCGGGCGGATCTACCCCGCCAAGGACGCGCGCATGCCCGCCCACTTGTTCCAATCAGGCTACCCCCACTGGGAACAACTCCTTCCATACCGCGACCCAGGTATCAGCTCCGCCATGTCGCGCAGGCTGATGGGAAGCTGACCTTTGTCGAGCACTCACTGTATGAACTCTCCTCAAAAAATCGTCGTCGTCGGCGCGACCTCCGCCATTGCCCACCAGTGCAGCCGCCTGTGGGCACAGCAAGGTCCTTGCGACTTCCTGCTGGTGGGCCGCAGTGCTGAGCGCGCTGAAATACTGGCCGCCGACTTGCGGGCACGCAGCGCACATGTCACTGCCCGCGTAGCCGAGCTGCGGTTCGACGATGTAGATGCGATTGCAGAGCTGGTGCAAGGCGCCACGGCCACCGGCCCAGTGGACACCGTACTGATTGCGCACGGCTCGCTGCCCGACCAAGCCATTTGCCAGGACAACCTGCACGCAGCTCAAGATGCTTTGCGGGTCAACGGCCTGTCCCCCGCCCTCATCGCCGAGGCATTTATTGGCCCCATGCAGCGTGCGGGCCGCGGGCGGCTGTGCATCATCGGATCGGTGGCGGGAGACCGGGGGCGAAAAAGCAACTACATCTACGGTGCAGCCAAGGGGCTGGTGGACCGATATGTACAAGGACTGCAGCACAGACTGGCCCTGGCTAAAAGCCCCGTGCGCGTGACGCTGGCCAAGCCCGGTCCCACAGACACGCCAATGACCGCGCACCTCAAACAAAGTGGCGCCAAACTCGCCAGCAGTGAAGCAGTGGCGCAGCGCATCGTCAAGGCGATGGCGGCCGGCCGCCCCATAGTCTATGCCCCCGGCAAATGGGCACTGATCATGCTGGTCATCCGCCATCTGCCGCGTTTCCTATTCAACAAGGTGGATATCTGAGCCCATGCGCATTGCACTGCTTTACGCGCTGTTTTGCGTTGTGGCCATGGCGGTGAACATTGGTTCCCAAGACCTCGCGCTGCGACTTTGGCCTGCGGGCATTTGGTTTTCCATCATCGTCGGCACCGGCACGGGGCTGGTCGTCAAATACCTTCTCGACAAGCGCTTCATCTTTCGCTTCAAACCGCAGAACGTGGGCCACGACAGCAGGACGTTTGTGCTCTACACCCTGATGGGCGTGGTGACCACAGCCATCTTCTGGGGGTTCGAGTACGGTTTCTGGTGCGCGTTCGGAACGGCGCAGATGCGCTACCTCGGCGGCGTCATCGGCCTCACCATCGGTTACGTCGCCAAATACCACCTGGACAAAAAATACGTATTCAACATCTCGCCCCCATCTCAGCATCCATGAACCGATACAAGACGGCGACCAGCCTGCTGGCCTGCCTCATCCTTGCCATCGCCACCCTCCGCGCATTCGCTTTCTGGGCCGCCGACCCAATGCTGGCCTACGCCAACAACTACGATCAAATTCGCACCTTGCGGGTCTTCGGCCTGCACCCCAAGGATTCGACCAAGCCGCCGTACGAAATGACACCAGAGCAGCCCTGGCGCTATTTTGTCCAGGGAGACGAGCCGCAGGCGCCCGTCTATCCTTCGTCGGACCTGCTGGTCAAAGCCATCCAGGTCACCACGATGGCTGCGTTTGGCAAAAGCGACGGTTCGATGGATATCAAGGTAGCCACCGCTCCCGTGCTCATCGGCTGGCTGGTGGGTATCTGGCTCATCTTCAGGAAGCTGCTCGTCAAACCTCTGGCGGCCCTGGGATTCGCAGCTTGGATTCTGCTGGTGGCCGACCCCATCAACCTGTTGTTCCTCAATACCTGGTATGCGGAGTTCTCCGCTTTCGCCCTCGCCACCTTGTTTGTAGGCATTGCATGGCTGTGGCTGTTTCAGCTCGTCACGCTGCGCTGGGCCTTGGTTTGGGGGGGCGTATGTCTGGCTTTCCTCTCCCTCAACCGCAATCAATACATGTTTCTCTTGCCTGCAGTGGCCGGGCTTGCAGGTGTCGCCGCGCTGGCCGTCCAGCGCCCATTCCAGAGGCCATCGTTCATCACTGCAGGCAAATGGGCACTGATCGCTGCAGGCTGTCTCCTGCCAATGCTGGCTTACAACACCGCAGCACAGAACAGCGACGAAGTAGCTGTGTGGGCCGCCACCAACCGGACCAACACCATTTTCGGAGCACTGCTACCGGCCTCCAAAGCCCCTGCCCGGATGCTGAAGCATCTGGGCCTATCGCCGGAGGGATGCCTGCAATTCTCTGGAGAAAACCTGTATGTCACCCCGGAAGAAGAATTCAAGGCGCATTGCCCAGAGAGCCTTACGGCCTCCCTTGTGCGCATTGCCAAGGCCGTGGTGCGGGAGCCCACGGTCCTCCTCACGGTCATTGGGAACGTTGCCATGCACCACAACGGATTTCTGCAGTACCACATAGGACACATCGAAGGAACCAGCAACGCCCATCTACACGACGGTAGCGAGTCAGCCTTCAACGGGACAGA
Source organism: Acidovorax sp. (assembly GCF_022763525.1). Lineage (GTDB taxonomy): Bacteria > Pseudomonadota > Gammaproteobacteria > Burkholderiales > Burkholderiaceae_C > Acidovorax. Next base: position 9,237 of record NZ_JALEGG010000190.1, on the reverse strand, counting down.
ATTCCGCACTGTTCGGGACAAAACGAAAATAGGAAACAGCAGCCAGCCCTTCTATCTTCAGTCCGTCGATTCGCTACTCACCCGGATTTCTGCGGGCGCCACCATGCTGCTCATCTGGTTCGCGGCCCTCGGCCCTATCCTCGCGGCGCTGGCGGCCTGGGTATTCAAGCAGAGCCGTTGGGCCTTCATGTTTTTGCTGAGCGGGTTGCTGTTTAACTACGCCCTGTTTTCGTCAATCTTGGGCGATGGCTATTTCGAATTGGAACGCCACGCGATCCTATGCTTCAGCTTCGGGGCGCTCTTTTTCGTTCTCCTGGGCAGTTTCGCAGCATCCGCCTTTCATATAAAAGCTGCCCCTCACCATGACGCCTCTCATTCATTGGCCCCGCGAATGTAGGTTCCGCATTGTCGGCATCTTCACCGACATCGACGACACCTTGACCACCGAAGGCGCGATCACTCCCGATGCGATGCAAGCGCTGGCGGAGCTGAAAGCGGCGGGGCTGCACGTCATCCCCATCACTGGGCGGCCCATTGGCTGGTGCGAGCCCTTTATGGCGGGCCCAGCAGGCGCCGCGTGGCCCGTGGATGCCATGGTGGCGGAAAACGGAGCGGTGGCATTTGTCCATGGCGCGGGGTCGCAATCGCCACCGACCAAGCGCTACCAGCAGGACGCCGCCACGCGCCACGCCAACCAGGCCCGCATGCGCGCGGTGGCCGCCCAGGTGGCGGCCGAAGTGCCCGGCGTGGCGTTGAGCCGCGACAGCAGTGGGCGCGAGACCGACCTGGCCTTCGACTACGCCGAGTTCGACCGGCACCCGCCCGAGACCGTGCAAAGGGTGCTGGACGTGCTGCAGCGAGCAGGCATGCAGACCACGGTGAGCAGCATCCACATCCACGGCTGTTTTGGCGATTTCAACAAATGGCAGGGCGCCAACTGGATCGTCCGCGAGCTGCTGGGTCGCGACTTGGCGCAGGAGCTGGACCGCTGGGTGTTCGTGGGCGATTCGGGCAACGACCAGGCCATGTTCCAGCACTTCACCCACAGCGTGGGCGTGGCCAACATCGCGCGGTTTGTGCCGCAGCTCACGCACCTGCCGCGCTATGTGGCGCGGGGCGAGCGTGGTGCCGGGTTTGCCGAAGTGGCGCAGGCGCTGCTGGCCGCGCGGATGGAAAGTGGCGCCGGGCGCTGACGCAGGCGTCTCCCCAGGGTATTCTTTGATCAAATCAGGCCGTAGCGCTTGGCGGATAAGCGCAAGCAGCTATCTTTCGGATAGCAGAAGAAGAGGCCATCCGGCCGTGCCTCAAGCCTTCAGAAACAGCTCTGTATCTGGCGCAAAGCAGGCGTGCAGCGGCAGCAGCGCGCCGCCCAGCGCTCGCGCGTCGGAGCCAATGCTGCCCAGCTCCAGCCGGGGCGGCGTCTGCAGGCCCTCCCAGTTGTACGCACGCAGGGAAGTCTGCACGCCCTCGGCCAGCGCCTGCAGCATTCCCGGGTCGGCTGCGCCATCCAGCACGACAGCCTCCAGGTCCAGGAAGGCCGTGGCGGACACGATGCAATGGGCCAGGGCGGCGGCGGCGCTGGCGATCCACTCCCGGCTGTGCGATGCCCAGGGTTCCTGCAGCGCGCGTTCGTCATAGGCCGCCATGGGCGCGAGACCGTGCTCTTGGAAGCGTTGCTCCAGGTCCCACAGCGACGCCTGGCTGATGAGCTGCGCGGGCGCAGCGGCACCCTGCTGCGCCACCCCGAGCGGCAGCGACGCCACGGCGCCTGCGTTGCCATGCAGCCCGCGGTGCAGGTGTGAGTTGATCACCAGCCCTCCGCCGATGAAGGTGTCCAGGAACAGGTACAGGAAGCTCGGAATGTCGTGCCCGCGCCCGTGCAGCAGCTCGGCCACGCAAGCGGCCGAGGTGTCCTTGGCAAAGCTCACGGGCAGCTCGGTCATCTGCTGCACCTGCTCGGCCAGGTCGATGCGGTTCCAGGCCTCGGATTGCGCGTCGGTGAGGCCCAGCATGCGGTGCCAGCCGCCCAGCTGGAACGGCGCGGCCACGCCCACGCCGACCACGCGCGAGCGCAGCGGGCCCAGTCCGTCCAGCAGCTGGTTCAGGTGCTGGCGGATGGCGGGCAGCAGCACGTCGATGTCGGGAAAGGCGTAGTCGAGCACGATGCGTTCGCGCACCTGGCCGGTGAAGTCCACCAGCAGCCAGTCGGTGCTGCGGCGGCCGATCTTGATGCCGATGGCGAAAGCGCCATCGGGGTTGAGCCCCAGGGGCACCGAGGGCTGCCCCACGCGGCCGCGCACCGGCGCCTCGCGGCACAGCAGGTGGTCCTCATCCAGCCGCGCGGTGATGAGCCCGATGGTCTGCGCCGTGAGGCCCGTGACGCGCGCGATCTCGGCCTTGGCCAGGCTGCCGTGCGTGCGCAGCGCCTGCAGCACCACGCGCTCGTTGAACTGGCGCATGCCGGTGTGATTGGAGCCGCGCTGGCGCAGCCGTGCGGGCCCCGTGCCAGCGGAATCACCCGGATCGGTGGTGGAGGAGGCGTCGGTTTCCAGCATGGTGGGCAGGCAGTTCAGTCCCGCAGAGTTTCGCCGATGACGCCCTTGCGCAACAGGAAGTTGCCCCAGGGCTGCAGTTCGCCCGTCACGACGATGGCATAGGCCTTTTTCACGCGGTCGTAGAACGCATACCGCTCCACGCCTTCGGCCTGCGCGCTGGCCACGCCCTCGCGGGCCAGAACGGCCAGCGTCTCGCGCTGCAGGGCCGATCGGTACGGCGCCTCGGTCCCGCCCACCTGCATGTAGGCCACCGGGTGGGCCACATCCTGTGCCAGGGGCAGTACGCTGGCGACGGCCTGCACGGCGCGCGCCATGCCGATGCCGGGCAGGCGCAGCACGGGCTTGCCTGCGCCCAGGCTCATGGCGGTGAAGTTGGCGTCGGCCAGCACGATGGCATCGTCATGGCCCATCTCGGCCAGCACCTTGAGCAGGTCGGGGGTCAGCAGGGGGTCGATGTGCTTGAGCATGGTTTTAAGCAAGGCATTCGGCAGGCAGCTCGGAGGCCGCCTTGGCCCCGGTCATCACGGCCACGGTGTCGCTCATGCTGATTTTTTTGGGGTTGACCACGGCCGCGCGCTTGCCCAGGCGGGCGATGTGGATGCGATCGGCAATCTCGAACACGTGCGGCATGTTGTGGCTGATGAGGATCACGGGCAGGCCCTTGTCGCGCACGCGGCGGATCAGCTCCAGCACCATGTTGCCCTCCTTCACGCCCAGCGCGGCGGTGGGCTCGTCCATGATGACCACGTGCCGCGCAAAGGCCGCCGCGCGCGCCACGGCCACACACTGGCGCTGGCCGCCCGAGAGCGTCTCCACCGCCTGCGTCATGGAGCGGATGCCGACCTTGAGCTCGGCCATGCGGGCCACGCTTTCTTCCAGCATCTTTTTCTTGTCGAGCATGCGCAGCGCGCTGCCCAGCAGGCCTGGGCGGCGCAATTCGCGGCCGAGGAACAGGTTCTCGGCAATCGTCATTGCCGGGGCCACGGCCAGGTCCTGGTACACGGTTTCGATGCCGGCGCGCCGCGCGTCGATGGGGCTCTTGAACTGGATGCGCTGGCCGTCGAGCAGGATCTCGCCTTCGTCCGGCACGGTGGCGCCGGACAGCGCCTTGATGAGGCTGGACTTGCCCGCGCCGTTGTCGCCGATGACGGCCAGGATCTCACCGGCGCGCAGTTCAAAATCCGCGCCATCCAACGCAGTGACCTGCCCGTAGCGCTTGACCAGGCCCTTGGCCTGCATGACCAGCGGGGCGTTCGTTTCCTGGGTCGTTGTGTGTGTGGAGGTGCTCATGATCAACGCACTCCTTTGCGCGAGAGTTGGTCCGTGGTCACGGCCAGGATCACGAGGATGCCGGTGACCAGGATCTGGTAGACCGACGACACGCCCATCAGCGTGAGCCCGTTGCGGAACACGCCCACAATCAGCGCCCCCACCAGCGTGCCCAGGATGACGCCGCGCCCGCCAAACAGGCTGGTGCCGCCCAGCACCACGGCGCTGATGGCGTCGAGGTTTTCGGTCTGGCCCGCGTTCGGGTCGCCCGCGCCCGTACGCGCTACCGACAGCAGCGACGCAATGCCGTAGAACAGGCCCGCCAGCACGTACACGCCCAGCAGCACCTTGTCGGTGGCAATGCCGGTGAGGCGCGTGGCTTCGGGGCTGTTGCCCACGGCGTATACGTGGCGGCCGGGGGCGGTTTCGCGCAGCGCAAACCAGGTGATGAGGTACAGCACCAGCATGAGCACGGCGCCCCACACGATGGCGGTCTCGCCCACCTGGAAGGTACTGCCCAGCAGCGTCATGCCGTCGGGGATGTCGGTGATGGTCTGCGCGCCCGAGTACAGCTGCGTGGCGGCAAACGCGATGTTGAGCGTGCCCAGCGTCACGATGAAGGGCGGCAGCTTGATCTTGGTGACCAGGAGGCCGTTGACCAGCCCGAACAGCATGGTCACGGCCATGCCGCAGGCAATGGCCACGGGAGCCGACAGGCCATAGTCCGCCGCCATCTTGGTCATCACGATGCCGCCCAGCGCCATCACCATGCCGCACGACAGGTCAATGCCCGCGGTAAGGATGACCAGCGTCTGGCCGATGGCGATGACGGCCACGACCATGACCTGCTGCAGGATGAGCGCGAAATTCTGCGCGGACAGAAAACGCTCGCTCTGCGTGGCAAAGAACGCGCACGCCAGGATCAGCGCGATGAACGGCCCCAGCGTGGCCAGGGGCGGTAGTTTGGAAGCGGGCGAGGACATGGCGGCTCCGTGCGGGTGGAGAAAAGGACATTGGCCAGCCCGGAGGACTGCCCCATGCCACATCAGGAAAAGCGACGGATTACTTCGCACCCCAGCACAGGTCTGTGCCGGTCTTCACGTCCTTGCTATCCACACCGGCTTGCGGCTTGGCGGCAATCAGCGTCACGCCGGTGTCGGTGTAGCCGCTGACCTTCTTGCCGGTCTTGGCGTACTCCACGCCTGCGGCCACGCCCATGGCGGCCATGCGCAGCGGGTACTGCTGGCTGGTGGCGGCGATCACACCCTTGCCCACGTCGGCGATGCCAGCGCAGCCGCCGTCCACCGAGACGATGAGCACGTTCTTCTCCTTGCCTGCGGCCTTGAGCGCGTTGTAGGCACCGGCGGCGGCGGGCTCGTTGATGGTGTAGACGATGTTGATGTCGGGATTCTTCTGCAGGCAGTTTTCCATGCCGGTCTGGCCCTTGGCACGGTCGCCAAAGCTGTCGGCCATGCACACCACCTCGGCGGGGCGCGAGAGTTCATTGCTCTTGGCATCGTTGGCCTGCAGGCCAAAGCCTTTGAGGAAGCCGTTGTGCCGCTGGGCGCCCACGGGGTGGCCGGGGAACAGGTCCAGCGTGGCGATCACGGGCTTCTTGCCGGCGGTGGCGGCCTTGGCGTACTGGCCGATCAGCTCGCCGGCCTTGTAGTTGTCGGTGGCGAACAGCGCATCGGTGGCGTCCATCGGATCCGTGGGGCTGTCCAGCGCGATCACCATCACGCCGCGCGCCTGGGCTTTCTTGATGGCGGGCACGATGGCCTTGGCATCGCTGGGGGTGATGAGGATGGTCTTGGCACCCGCGGCGATGAGGTTCTCCATGGCAGTGACTTGGCCGGCGTTGTCGCCATCGGTCTTGCCCGCGGCCGACACCAGCTTGGCGCCCAGCTTCTTGGCCTCGGCCGTGGCGCCCTCCTTCATCTTCACGAAGAAGGGGTTGGTCTCGGTCTTGGTGATCAGGCCGATGACGGGCTCGGACGTTTGCGCCTGGGCCAGGCCGCAGGCCAGGGCGCCGCTGAGGGCAAGGGCTGAAAGCGCGAAAGCAGGGGTGCGTTGCATGGCATTGTCTCCTGTGAAGGGATGGCAGATTCCTGTCAGTCCGCTGGCTGCGGCTGCCGGGTGAACCACTCTTGTCGGGTGGATGGGATCGAACTATAGTGGTCCGCGAGTTAATAAATCAAGTGGATTTAATTATGGTTTTCCCTATCCAGTCCGCCCTCGCGCCGGCAGCGGCGGACGCATTGCCCGTGCAGGTCGCCACCGCGGGCGAAGCCCTGTTCGACCTGATCGAGGAGTCCGATGGGCGCCTTCGCCCCTGCGCCGGGGGCGCTGTCTACAACCTGACCCGGGCCTTGGGCCTGCAGGGCGTCCGCACGCAGTACCTCAATCCGCTGTCGGGCGATCTGCTGGGGCGGCAACTGGCGCGAGGCCTGCACGATGCCGGGGTGGCGCTGGCGGCGCCCGCGCCCGTGCGTGCGCCCAGTGCGCTGGCCCTGGCCGCGCTGGATGCCGAAGGCAAGGCCAGCTACAGCTTTTACCGCGATGGGGTGGCCGACCGGCAGGTGACGGCCGAGGCGTTGATCGCCGCGTGCGCGGCCCTGCCCGGTTTGCAGGTGGTGGCCACAGGCTGCCTGGCGCTGGTGGCCCAGGATGCCGCCATCTACCCGCCCTGGCTGGCCGCCGAACGCGCCGCTGGGCGCATGGTGGTGGTGGATGCCAACCTGCGGCTGTCGGCCGTGGACGACCCCGCCGCCTACCGCGCCAACGTGATGGCCGCCTTGCAGCACGCCCACCTCATCAAGGTGAGCGATGACGACCTGGAGGCGCTGGCCGTGCCGGGCGCCGATGCGCTGGCGCGCGCCCGCCACCTGCAGCAACAGACGCAGGCGCAGTGGCTCGCGCTGACGCTGGGGCCCGGCGGCGCCTGGCTGCTGCAACGCGACGGGCAGGCCGTGCATGCGCGCGAGGAGACGCCGCTCACGGTGGTGGACACCGTGGGGGCGGGCGATTGTTTTCTAGCGGGCCTGATCACCGCCCTGCTGGCCGGGCCCGAACGCGGCGAAGCGGCATTGGCTCTGCGCCCTGGCGGCCTGGCGGCGCCCCTTGCCGAAGATCGGCTGCGCTCCGTATTGCGCCACGCGCTGGCCAGCGCCAGCCACTGCGTGGAGCGTGCGGGCTGCACGCCGCCCCGCTATGGCGAGGTATGCGAGCGGCTGGCGTCACGCCCCCTTGCGACCACCGCGCACGGCTGAGACGCAGCGCCGTCCCGGCGTGGGGGGACGAGTTGCCGGGATGCGGCGGTTACTCGGCCGCAGGCTTGCGGGCGCGGCTGCGCGGGCGAGCGGGCGCCTTGGCGGGGGCGGCGCCCTCGGCGTCAGGCGCGGCGGATGGCGGCAACACTGTGGCCGCAGGCGCTGCACCCACGGCGTCGTCCGCACCGGTAGCGGCTTGCGCATCCCGTGTGCGGGGCGTGGCGGCCTTGCGGCGGCTGGCGGTTGCCTTGGCCCCGTCCCCAGTGCGGGCGCGGCCGCGGCGGGGGGCTGCGACCTCGGCGCCATCGTCCTCGGGCGTACGCTCCGCGCGGGCGCCGGGGGCATCATCCAACGCCGCCGAGCCCGCATCCGGCGCAGCGGGGCTGTCAATCACTGGCTCCACCAATGCGGCCTCAGGGACCACGGACTGGCTGAAATAGCGGCTGGCCGGGCGCTCTGATGGCACATCGGCCAGATCGGGCTCCTGCGGCTCGTGATGTGGCGGCTCATCGCGCAACGCGTTGCGTGGCGTGGCGCGGGCGTCAGCACGGTCCGCGCCTTCGCTGCGGCGCCCCCGGTTCCGTCCCGGCGTGCCCTGGCTTTCTCCGGCGTCAGAACGCGTCTCGGGCGCCGTCGCCACCGCGTGAAAGTCATGCCGCGTGGCTCCGCCTTGGCTGGCGCGCTCGCCCGCCGCCTCTGGCCGTGCGGGTGCTGCCGCTGCCGCTGCCGCTGCACTGGGCTGGCCGTGGCTGCGGTACACATAAGCGCCCGATTTTTCATCGCGCCCAAACTCCAGCAGCCCGCGCGCCTGCGCTTCTTCGAGCAAGTTGCCAAAGGTGCGGAAGCCATAGCGGCCTTCGCTGAAGTCGGGCTTGCGGCGCTTGATGGCCTCCTTGAGCACGGAAGCCCAGATCTTGCCGCTGTCGCCCCGCTCGGCCATGAGGGCATCGAACGTTTCGGCCGCCAGTTCCACGCCCTGCGTGCGGCGCGCGTCCTGATTTTCCTTGCGGCTGCGCTCCTCTTCGGGACTGCGGCGCGGAGCTGGCGCGTTGCCGCTGCCGGGGCTCTGGCGGCGAGCCTGGGCGCGCTGGTTCTCGCGCACCAGGTCGTCATAGAAGATGAACTCGTCGCAATTGGCGATCAGCAGATCGGACGTGGACTGCTTCACGCCGACGCCGATCACCTGCTTGTTGTTCTCGCGCAGCTTGGAGACCAGCGGCGAGAAGTCCGAATCGCCGCTGATGATGACGAAGGTGTTGACGTGCGACTTGGTGTAGCAGAGGTCCAGCGCATCCACCACCAGGCGGATGTCGGCCGAATTTTTGCCCGACTGGCGCACGTGCGGGATTTCGATCAACTCGAAATTCGCCTCGTGCATGGTGGCCTTGAAGCCCTTGTAGCGCTCCCAATCGCAATAGGCCTTCTTGACCACGATGGAGCCCTTGAGCAGAAGGCGCTCCAGGACGGGCTTGATGTCGAACTTTTCGTACTGCGCATCGCGCACGCCCAGGGCGACGTTTTCAAAGTCGCAGAACAGGGCCATGCTGATGCTATTGTCGGAGGGAGATGCCATAGGTTTTCCGTTGAGTCTGCACGGATCATCACACGGAACGCATTGGCCCCCTCCCGAGGGCCGGCTTCACACCGGCTCGTCGGCTTCAGGCCGGCTTGGCAAGGCCCAGTTTTTCGACCAGCGCCTTCTCGCGCGTGAAGGTTTCCTGCGCAAACTTCTTGTACGCCGACGTGCTCATGTACATGGGCACCATGTCGTAGCGGGCCAGTGCGGTCTTGTAGCTGTCCTGCTCCATGGCCTGCTTGAAGGCATCGTGCAGGCGCTTGACCACGGCATCGGGCGTGCCCTTGGGCGCGCCAATGCCAAAGGGCGAGTTCTGCACCAGGTTCAAGCCCAGTTCCTTGAGCGTGGGCGCATCGGGGAACTTGGCCAGGCGCTCGGCGCCCCAGGTGTTGAGCACGCGCAGCTTACCGGCCTCGACCTGCGGCGCGAAGCCGGTGGAGTCGGCCGCCGCCATGATCTGCCCGCCCAGGATGGACTGCATCAGGTCGGCGCTGCCCTTGTAAGGCACGTGCAGCAGCTCTAGGCCCAATTGCTGGGCGATGAGCTCCATCGTGAGGTGCGGGCTGGT